>JBBDJG010000035.1:0-63018 GCA_040880005.1 Solirubrobacterales bacterium | reverse complement strand
GCAAGCACGGGTCGCCCGGAGTGGTCTGGAGGTCTCCTTGCCCTGGACGAGGCCGCCATGCCTGTACGGCGACGTCCGGCCGTAATACTAAGTTAGTGGCCTCTTATATGTCAAGTGGGGCTAAGATGGGCTTGGTCTGGAGTCCCTTTGAGCCGATGAGAGGCGGCGAAATTGCCCAAAGCAGCAGGTAAGCGCGAAAAGCCGATCAAACGGCGCATTCCGCGCGATGCACGGAGGGAACGGATCCTCACGACGGCCTCGATCGAGTTCGCCGCGCGCGGCTACGACGGGCTGAAGACTCAGGACCTGGCCAAGTCCTGCGACATCTCCGAGGCGCTGATCTACCAGCACTTCGACACCAAGGCCGACCTCTACATGGCGGTGATGGAGCGCGCGTCGGATGCTCTTCAGGAGAAGCTCGCGGAGGCCTCCGCGCCCGGGCCGCCGGTGGCGGAGCGGTTGGAGCGCGGCCTCGACGCGTTCATCGCGTTCATCGCCGACGGCAGCAACGCGTGGCCTACGCTCACGCAGCAGGCGAGCGACCTCGAGATCGTGGAGTACCAGGGCGAGCTACGAGCCCGCGCGGTGCAGACGCTGGCCGAGTTGCTGGCACTCGACCCGCGCGCGTCGAAGGCGGGGCTCAAGCGCCGCCAGCTCGAGCAGCTCGCCGAGATCATCGCCGGCGGCGCCGAAGCGCTCGCCGCCTGGTGGCGCAACAACCCCAAGGCAAAGCGCTCCGAGCTGGTGGACCTGCTGACCGCCTTCGTCTGGAGCGGCTTCGAGCGGATGGTGAAGGGGTAGGAACTAACTGGTTCGTAGAGCCGGTTCAGGGCGGAGCCTGATCGGCTTGCTGGGGTCGACCGGCACCAACCCCTGTTCGACTGCCTGAGCGGCCGCGGCTACCACGTGCGGATCAAAATCCGCGCCCGCGCGTGATCGCAATTCGGCGAGCGCCACCTCGGGCTCTAGCTCGCGGGTACCTTGGGCTGTGAGCGAGCTCCATTCGTGCGCCACGGCGAGCACGCGGCTTTCGATTGGGATCTGCTCGCCACTCAGCACGCCCGGGAAACCGCCCTCTTCGCCATCCCAGCGCTCGCGGGCGTAAAGCACGGCCTGCATAACTGGTTGGAAATCGTTGACTCTTTGAAGAGTCGGTTTGCCACCATCGAGTTGGCGGGCCGCGCTGGCGAGCACCCTTCTCTGGTCGGCTTCAAGGTCGAGCAAGTCGGCCAACATCATTGCGTAGGTTCGAGTTGCCTCCTCAAGGCTCAACTCGTTGATTGATCCGGGCCGGATGATTCGCCAAATAAGAAGCTGCGGTAAGAGGATCAATCCCACCAGCGCTACCAGTGCGACCAGGCCGACTTGCTGATAGAGGAGTGCGATGGCGATTCCGCAGAGGATCGACGCCGTATCGATCAAGGTTGCCTGGATGCCCGTCCAACAGAATGGCGTGGCGGAAGGGGACTCCATCCCAGGTCTTGCAGGTAATCCCGAGCAGCAAAATGTTGGTGGCGCAGGCTGCGAGCCCGGCGCCAAGCGCCAACAGTAGGACGTTCATGCTCGCCAGAGAGTCGGGCGGCTGGAAATCGCCGGCCACCATTACAAGCGAGAAAACCATGCACAGCCAGCAGTGGTTGGCTGTGTTTGCAACGGCGTTGATCAGCACACTGCTGCGCGTGTACACGCGGAGTGCCCAGACTGCCTCGCTTGCAATCAACACCGCAAGGCCGACGAGCGGGCCCAGCAGGAGTATGGCCACGAACGACACTGCCACCGCCGCGTCGATCGAGGTGGTTGACGTGGTGTGGAGGGGCCTTGTCATGCTGAGCATTCCTGCGCAGATCAGCAGTGTGGCCAGCGCCTGGGGTTGCCAGTGCGTCGTCGGAAGGACGTACAGAAACATCGGCACGGCGGCGGCGATCAGAACGAGATTGATCGCAATCGCCACTCGCGGCCGCCGCCTCCTAACCTCCGGCAGCGGCTTCGTTTCTCGCGGAAGAAGCCACAGCGGTGCGCGCTTTTCAGTCGAGACGGCCATGCCTCAAATTGCGGGGCGCGGCGCCGTCTTGTGGCTGCGCTTCGCTAGAGCCTGTTCGCGCGCTGTGGACGATGGCACCGGAAGCAGGTCGTCTTGGACGATCTGCCTGGCCGCAGCCACCACCTCCGGGTCGAACTCCTTGCCGGCTTGCGCCATCAACTCGCCCAAGGCGTGCTCGGGCGCCAGCACAGCCGTGCCTCTGGCAGTGAGGCTCGCCCACGCTTCCGCCACTCGCAGGACGCGACTCTCGATTGGGATGTCCTTGCCCGAGAGCACGCCGGGGAATCCATCTTCGCCATCCCAATCCTCCCGGCAGTACAAGACGATGTGCATCACGTCTTGAAAGTCGTCGACGTTCGACACCGCAGCCCGTCCCCCGAGATGTGTCGCCGCATCGCCGAGGACTCTTGCCCTCGATCGATCCAAGGCAAGCACGCCACCGAGAGACTCTGCGTACACAGCGGTCGCATCGGTGAGCTCGAGCTCCGCGATCGGCTTCGAGCGCCACATCAAGGGAATCAGCAGTCGGGGAAGCATCACGAGCCCCACCACCAACAGCAGCCCAACGATTCCTACCTTCCAATAGGCGAACGCGATCAGAACTGTCGCGCCGCACATGGCGATTTCGGTGAGGATCGTGTTGGGAAAGTCGCGACGCACAACGGGCCAGAAAGCAAGGCCATCGCTCAGCACATCGACGATCACGATCCCAGGAAAGTAGGTAACAGCCACGTAGCCGAGACAGACCAAGAGCAAGGCGAGGTACGCGGCGGGATTGTCGAATTGGAGCGGCGCCGTTAAACCGAATGCGACGAGAATGAGGCAGCCGACGAGCACGGATGCGAGACCGTCGAGAAGGTTCGCCAAGCTTGTGACGAGCCTCTTGCCAGAGAGAATCATCATCGCGTCTGGGATCCAGATCACACAGAGCGCCGGCAGCGGCCCAAGGAAGACGAGTGCCAAAGCGGAAACGCACGCGCCGGCGTCGATAGCTGCTTCGCTACCACGCAGTGGCATCGAACCGCTGTAGGAAAGCGAACCCGCGACCAGCAGAACAGCGAACACTACCTGAGGGGACCAATGTGACGAAGGCGCGAACAGGAACAGCACGGCACCAAGCACCGCGAGCATCGCAATGCTTACAGCGGCTGCGAGTCTCGGCCTACGGGTTCCCAGCGCCGGTAGCTGCTCAGTGCGATTGGGAAGAAGCCAAAGAGGCGGTCGTGAATGCCGCGAGTCCACATGCCCAATATAAGCCGACACTTAGGGTTGAAGCAAGAGAGCCTTGCTGCTTTTCGGAACTGACCACTTGGTCAGTCGTGTGGAAGGACGGAAGTCAGCCGACGTAAGGTGGGGGGACCGCCTCAGGGCCGATTAGGAAGGCTGATCGGCTCCAGTGCAACCAGACTCTCCACGTCGGACACGTCATCGCTGGGTTCACTATCCGCCCACACGCTGTTCCTGAGGATGAAACTGGCCACGAGTACGACGATGAGTGCCCCGATCCCACTCACCACGAAACTCGTTCGGGGTGAGAAAAGGTACGCGAGCAACCCGCCCAAAGGAAACCCGAGTCCCGGTGAAGCAGAGGCAGTTAGCTCGAGTACTCCCATGACTCGTGCCTGGAATTCGCGAGCCGTTATGGCCTGTATCGCGCTCACGGTTGCGACCCACAGGACGCCATTGCCGACACCCCCAGCCATAGAAGCAACGAGCGCAATGCTGAGGCTTGGTGCCATTCCCATTCCGATGTATGAGCAACCGACTAGAGTTGCACTCGCGATGAGAAGTACTTGAAGTGACACCTGCCTCGCCGCGACGAAGAGCAGACCACCCAAAATCATTCCAGTTCCCCATGCCGCGAGCAGGACTCCGTATCCAGCGTCACCAGAGCCGAGCGATTCCTTGACCAATACGATCTCGATCGGGACGGCAGCGGTCAAAAAGAGCACTATCGCGGCGTTGGCCCAGATCAATCGTCTAAGGGTTGAGCGTTCCCATACGTATCGAATCCCGGCTCGAAGTTCTTTCCTCCAGTTCGCTTGGCGGTTTCTAAGGTCCGGGACGGATCTTGCAATCAGCAGTATCAGGGACACGGCGAGAAACGAGCCCGCATCGAGCAAGAGTGCCGTCGTTGTGCCGTATACCGTCACGACCAGTCCCGCGACCACGGGTCCGATCATGCTTGCGGTAGTAAATGCAACGTTAATTATCGCGTTGCCTTCTCTGAGCAGGCCTACCGGCTCTAGGACCGTGGCGCTTGTTGCTCTCAGGAGAACTCGTGCTGCGATCGCAAGTGTCCCATCAAGCGCCGCAAGGACAATGATGCCTGCCAAGCTGAAGTTCTCAGCAAGAAGGGCCAGCAATAGGAGGACGGCCGCTTCAGCGGCGTAAATGGTCGGGAGCGCCCGTTTCGCGCCTGCCATCTCACCTCTGACGACCACGAATTGGCTGGTGAGTGCCGGCAAGAACTGCATGGCGAGGAAGAGTCCAGCGGTCGCCAGCGGGCTCCCAGTGTGGTTGAAAACCAAGATCGCAAGCGCAACGTCACCAAGCCAGTTACCCAGCTCATTGACTGTGTAGCCGAGGGCGAGCGGCCGAAATCCTGGCAGTCGGAGAGGAGCTATTGCCTGACGCATGAATGTCCGCTCTTCATGAGGATTGGGCAAGAAAAGGCGCTTTCGGCAAGGCGATGGCAGACTTTAGCTTTGCATCGAACCTTGCAGTCCAAGGCCGGCAAATTGACCGGCCATACGTGGTATGGCCTCATATGCAGCGGAAAGTGAGCTTGGACTCCAACATTCGTCCAGGCTACGGGGCAGCTTGTCGTCTGGAGGTGTTTGCAAATGGCTTACTCGCGTCGATAGCAGGCAGAAATTGTTCCGCCGATGATTCTCGGGGCGGGATGAAAGATCAACTTTCTTACTGAGCTTGGGAGGGCGCTTTCGTTCGGGAGCGCCCTTTTCCTTGCCGTTGAGCGAAAAATCTTGACCGGTGTCAGCAATGATCGTTACAAAACTCCTAAAGAAAGTCGCATTTTCGGTCGATAGTTCCGGCAATCGACTTGATTCGGGAGGTCTCGTCCTGCAAAGCCGACCCGGCCCATGGGTTATCGCATTGGAGTGGTTCGCGTTGCTCGCGGCAGTCGCACTTGCGACCGCCGTGGGTCCCGACGCAACCTGGGATATGTCTCTCCTGGGGCTTCTCGTTGTCTTTGCAGCAGTAAGCGAAGGTGTTGCAGTCAAGGCCAGGGGTTCAACCCACCTGGTCGTATCCGGGAGCTTCCTGGCGCTAGTTTTGGCGATGCTCTTTCTCGGCGGAACGCCAGCCGCAATCGTTGGCGTGTCCGCGGTGTTGGTGGGCTGGCTCCCCGAGCGGTACCCGCTACGCGAGTTGCTTATCAACGGCGTGACGTTCGCGTGGTTCCCGCTCATTGGCGGCATCTCGTTCTTCGCCATGTCGAAGACCATGAACGTAGTTCCTTCGGACGGATCCTTCTATCTCGTGGCCTTCGTGGCGTTGTGTGTGGCCCTCGCTTGCAACATAGCGATGATGATGTCTTACACCGGATATGTCGAGCGCAAGTCTCCGATCGTCGTAGCAAAGCGTGCGATTCCTCCTGTCTTGGCCTCTGAGCTCTTTTCCGCACTACTGGTTCTGGGAATTGCTTACTTCTACTATCGCGTTGGCTTGCCAGCTGTTGGTCTTTGCGCAATCGTCCTGATCTCGTTTCAGATTCTTCTTGGCCAACTTCTCCTCTCGGAGGAGCGTGCCGAGAAGCTCGAAACCCGCACCAAACAACTCCACGGCCGCACACGCCAGCTCGCGTCCCTCCAAGTCGGCGTGCTCTCCGCCCTCATGCACACGCTCGACCTGCGGGACAAGATGACGGCGCGGCACTGTGCCGCCGTCGCGCGCTACGCGCGCGAGATCGCGGTCGAGGCTGGGTGTACCAAAGAGGAGCAGGACCTCGTTCACACGGCCGGGCTGCTGCACGACATCGGCAAGTTCATCTTCCCCGACTCGATTCTCAAGGGTGGCGCGCCGCTTACCGAGGACGACTGGAACACGATCCGCATGCACCCCTACCAGGGCGCGAAGATCGTCTCCGACGTCGAGGGTTACGGCCCCGTCGGCGAGATCATCCTCGCGCACCACGAGCGCATCAACGGCGAGGGCTATCCGCGCGGCCTCGAGGGCGACGAGATACCCAAGCTCTCGCGCATGATCTCGGTCGCCGACACCTACGACGTGATGACTGCGCGCGACTCCTACCGCGAGCCGGTCTCCTCGTTCGAGGCGATCCAGGAGCTGAAGCGCGTCTCCGGCGAGCAGCTCGACGCCGAGTACGTCGAGATCTTCATCCGCGTGCTGGCCGGCAAGGACGTCCGCTACCGCCACGGCGAGGACGCCGACTTCGACGCCGAGCTGAACCTCCAGAAGCGCATCGACGACTACTCCTTCCCGGCTCCCGGGCAATCCGACGAAGAGATCGCAGTCGAGGAAGAAGAGGAGCTGGTCGCCGCTGCAGCCGGTAACGGCAGCGCTCCGCGACGCAGCTTCGCCGCCCGCCTTGTCGGGCGTACCCCGGACGAGTCCGCCGTTCACTGAGCCGGCCTCGGGCCGACCCGCCGACCGCCTCTAGCCCTCCCGCAGCTCCTCCGCCGCCCGCTCGGGTGGCACGATGTTGATGCTCACGCCGGTGCCCAGCTCGAAGCCGGCCAGCACGGTCAGCCGCGGCAAGACGTCGATGTGCCAATGGAAGTGCTCCGCACCCCGCGGCGCGGTTCGCAGCCACAGGTTCAACGGCGGCGGGGAGCCGAGCTGCTGCGTCAACAGACGCACCGCCTCGTCGAGCAAAGGCGCCACCGCTTCGCCACCCTCGCCGAACCCCGCCGCGTGCTCGCGCGGCACGATCCTCAGCTCGTACGGCGAGCGCGACGCGAACGGCGCCGTCAACACGCCGAAGTCGTCAACGGCAACGACACGCTCGCGCCGCTTCACCTCTTCCTGAAGCAGGTCACACAGCAGGCAGCCGCCCGTCGTGCGCGTGTTGTGTGCGGTGAAGCGCTCGCGCTCGCGCGCGATCGAGGCCGGCACGAAGTCGAGCGCGTACACCTGCGTGTGCGAGTGCTCGAGCGATGCGCCGCCGGCAGCTCCCTCGTTGACCATCACGTGCACATAGGCGGCGTCGGCATGCGCGGCCAGCCGCGCCGCCCACGCGGCGGTCACGTGTTCGAGCTGGTCCGCTCCGAGCGCGCCCAGCGACACCACGTGCTCGGGCGAGTGCGCGATCACCTCGTGCGCTCCGGTCGCGACGCCCGACGCGAACAGGTCCGGGTCGCCACGGCCGCTGCCGAGCGGGTCGCTCAGCCCGCCCGCTTCGGCCACCAGCACCGGGTACTTGTTCGGCACCGCGCGCACCAGCCTGCGCGGCGTGTCGGCCGCGCCGCCGCCGGGACGCAGCGCCCACACCTCGGGCGGTGTCTGGTCTTCGCGACCCTCGTCGAGCGGGCACTGCGCGCGCGCGTCGTCGTGCGCGACCGAAGGCTCGAAATTCAGTGGCCGGTCCGCGCGCTGCGGCGCCAGCACGACCCTCAACCCCGTCAGGGGGTCGATGCGCAGCTCAGGAGGAGGAGGAGCCGCCGCCGGCTTTCTCCTTCATTATCTGGGCCTCGATGATCGGGCGGAACAGCTCGATCGGCACCGGGAAGATCGTGGTCGAGTTGTTCTCGGCGCCGATCTCCAGCAACGTCTGAAGGAAGCGGAGCTGGAGAGCGATCGGCTCCTTGCCGATCACGGAGGCAGCCTGGGAGAGCTTGTCGGAGGCTTGGAACTCGCCCTCGGCGGCGATGATCTTTGCGCGGCGCTCGCGCTCGGCCTCGGCCTGGCGGGCCATCGCGCGCTGCATGTCGGAGGGAATCTCGACGTCCTTGATCTCGACCGTCGTGACCTTGATGCCCCACGGCTCGGTCTGCTCGTCGATCACCTGCTGGAGCTCCTCGTTGAGGCGCTCGCGCTCGGCCAGCAGGCCGTCCAGCTCCGCCCGGCCGAGGATTGCGCGCAGTGTCGTCTGCGCGATCTGCGACGTCGCGACGAGGAAGTTCTCGACCTGCACGATCGCCGCGTTGGGGTCGATCACGCGGAAGTAGGCGACGGCGTTCACTCGCACCGGAACGTTGTCGCGCGTGATCACCTCCTGCGGAGGGATGTTGAGCGTCACCGTGCGCAACTCGACCTTGACCATGCGGTCGATGATCGGGATCAGGAAGATCAGCCCCGGTCCCTTCTGCGCGATCAGGCGGCCGAGCCGAAAGATCACGCCGCGCTCGTACTCGCGCAGCACGCGGACCGAGCTGGCCAGCAGGATCACGCCGAAGAAGACGACTATCGCGATGACTGTCAGGGCGGCGGCCAAGGCGCTTACTCTAGTCGCTCTGTCCGTCCTGGGGGCTGTTTCGAGAGACGGTCAGCGTCAATCCTTCGACCGACTCGACGACCACCTGCTCGTGGACCGGGATCGTCAGCTCGTCGCCGCTGCGCGCCCGCCACAGCGCGCCCTGCACGAACACCTGGCCGACCGGGTCGAGCGCGACGCGCACCTCGCCCGTCATCCCGACCAGCTCCTCGTGCCCGGTGTGCACCTGTTCGTGGCGCGCCCGTACGGCCTTGTTGATCACGAAGGCGAAGAACCCTCCCATCAGCGCGGCGGTGAAGATCACGATCGGCACCGAGACCTCGTAGGCCTCGCTGTCTGTGTCGAACAGCAGCAGCCCACCGATGGCTAAGGCGATGATGCCGCCCGCCGCCAGCGCGCCGTGGCTGATAATGAACGCCTCGGCGACGAACAGCCCGAACGCGAGCAGGATCAGCAACAGGCCGGCGACCGTGATCGGTAGCTGGGCGAGTCCGAACAGGGCGACGATCAGCGATATGCCGCCGAGCGCGCCGGGCAGGATCGAGCCGGGGTGGAAGACCTCGAAGCCGATCCCAATCAGCCCGAGCGTGAACAGCAGGAACACGGTCGTCGGGTTGATCAGCAGCTCGAGCAGCTCGGTCTTGAACGGCACGTCGCGCGACTCCACGCGCGCGCCGGCGGTGTGCAGGGTCTGCTGCTTGGGCCCCTTGACCTCGAAGCCGTCGAGCTGGCGGATCAGCGCGTCCTGGTCTGCCGCGACAAGGTCGATCAGCCCCGCCCGCTCGGCGCGCTCGGCGGTGACGCTGGTCGCCTTGCGGACCATCTGCTCGGCGAGGTCGGGGTTGCGCCCGTGCGCCTGCGTCAGCGCTCGGATGAAGGCGGCGGCGTCGTTGGTGACCTTGCGCCCGAGCGCGCCGCCGATGTCCTCGCCGCTGGAGTTGATCGGCGTCGCTGCGCCGATGTTGGTCTGCGGCGCCATCGCGGCGACGTCGGCGGACTCGGTGATGAACACGCCCGCCGACCCGGCGCGCGAGCCGTTGGGCGAGACGTACACGACCACCGGCATCGGCGCCTCGAGAATGTCCTTGACGATCTTGCGCATCGAGTCGTCGAGCCCGCCGGGAGTGTCGAGCCGGAAGATCACCAGATAGGCGCCGTCCTTTTCGGCGTCGCTGAGGGCGGTGTCCACCCAGTCTGCGGAGGCCGGGTTGATCGTCAGGTCGAGCGCGACCGAATGGATCAGCGGGGCGCCGGTCGTGCTGGCGGGTGCGGGGTCGGCCGCGCGGGCCGTGAGCGCGCCGGCGAGCAGGGCGGCGACGGCGAGGAGGATCAGGGCGAGGTAGGCGACGCGGCGGCGCATGGAACTCGATTATCGCTGCTGGAGTGGGACGGAGCCGTGCCGATCGCCGTTCGAGGGCCGGGCTTGACAAACAAGTAGGAACTCACTTAAACTTCTGGCCATAACTGAGCCACGACCCATCAATCCGGCCGGGCGACCCCCTTTCCCGGCCGGGCGGATGGGAGGGAGGAAGTCTTGGCGATGGTGAGGCAGATGTCCGGTCGGTCCCCGAAGCGCCTCGGTGGGCACACGCTGGCGGCGGTGCTGGTCCTCGCGGCCGCGCTCGGCCTCGGCGCCTGCGGGCGCACCGCTACCCACGAGCCGGCCGACATCTCCTCCCAGTACGACTCGATCAGGCAGGACCAGTTCTTCGGCTTCACGCGCTCCACCGGCCCGCCGTCTGCCTACGACGGAAGCGCCTACGCCAAGGCCTCCTACAACGGCAACACATCGCTCGGTCGCGCCGCCATGGGCTCCTACAACTGGGCCTCGGGCCTGGCCGACGCCTCCTACGGCGCTGCCTTCTACCTTCCGCCGGGTACGACCACGGGCGCCGGTCCCAAGCAGCGCCATCGCTTCGACATTCTGCGCTGGGACGCGGCGAGCGCGGGAGTGGATCACTACGGCGGCATCGCCGTCTTCGAGGGCGACCGCAAGGCGCGGCTGGTGCGCGGCCACTCAAACGACACGTTCAACGACTCCGCTGATGCGATCGGATCCCCCTTCGCGCTCAAGGAGGGCTGCTGGAACTGGCTGATGGTGCGCCAGAAGTTCTCCGACAAGCCTGCCGGCGACCCGGAGCACGCGATCAACGAGGTGTACCTCAACGGTGAGAAGGTGGTCGATTCGAGCGCACCCAACAACTACGGGCAGTACGGCACGCGGGCCAGCTTCGGCCTGTACACGGACGCGATGGAGCAGCATGCACCGATCGACGTGTACGTGGACAACTCCTACGCTTCGATCATCCGCACGCTGGTTCCGCCGGGCCCGAACTCCTGCGACCCGCCGCGCGGACGCTACTCGTCGACGCCGGTGCCGACCCAGGTTCCCGACGGCGGCAGCGGCCCGGTGCCGAAGATCAACGCGATCGCGCTCCACGGCGAGGACAAGGTTTATGTCGGCGGCGACTTCGACTCGGTCGGCACCCGCGTGGGCGCGTTCACGTCGCTCGCACAGACCGGCGGCTTGCCCGACCTCGCCTACCCAGAGGTAGCCGGCTCGGATTCCTCGGGATCGCCCGCAGTGGAGGTGCGCGCGAGCGCGCCCGACGGACTGGGAGGCTGGTTCATCGGCGGGGAGTTCACCAGCGTCGGCGGTTATCCGCGCGCCAACCTCGCCCACATCCGGGCCGACGGCACGGTCGATCCGGCCTGGGACCCGGGGGCGAGCGGAGGCTCGGTGTATGCGCTGGCGAACGACGGGCAGGATCTGTACGTGGGGGGATCGTTCACGCACGTTGGCGGAGTGACCCGCAACGGGCTCGCGAAGCTCAATCCGACCAACGCAGCCGTGGGTGGCTGGGCTCCATATCCCTACCCGCGGCTCGTCAGGGCGATTGCTCTGGATGAAAGCAAACTCTATGTGGGAGGAGACTTCGACTACATCGGCGGCCAGCAGCGGCGGCGAGTTGCCGAACTCGACAAGACGCTCGCGACAGCTACAAGCTGGAACCCCAACGTGGGTCCTGAAAGCGGATCGATCTCGGCGATTGCCACGTCGCTTGGGTCGGTGTACCTGGGCGGGACGTTTACGAGCGTCGGCGGCCAGCCGCGCAGCAACATCGCCCAGGTGGATTCGACCTTCGGCCAGGCGGCCCCGTGGAACCCGAACTCGAACGGGTCGGTGGACGCGCTCGTTGCGTCCGGCACGCGGATCTACGCGGGCGGCGCGTTCTCGCAGGTCGGCGGCGCGACTCGCAACGGGATCGCTGCACTCGATGCGGCAAGCGGCGCCCCGCAGTCGTGGAATCCGAGTGCGCCCTCGGGTGCGCGCGTGCGTTCGATCACCGTGTCGGGCGCCACGGTCTATGCAGGCGGCGACTTCACGACGATCGGCGGGCAGGCTCGCGGCAAGATCGCCGCGCTCGACTTGAGCAGCGCCGGCGCGACGAGTTGGAACCCGAACCTCGGCAACTCGGTCAAGACGATCGGTTTGTACGGTGGACGCGTATTTGCCGGCGGGCGTTTCCGGGCGGCCAACGTTGTCGAACGACACAACCTTGCCGAGCTGAGCGACACGACCGGTGTGCCGACCGGCTGGAGCCCAGACCCCAACGGCAGAGTCAACGCGATCGAGCTAGCCGAGGGCAAGCTGTATGTGGGTGGTGCGTTCTCGAGCATCGCCGGCAGCACCCGGCAGAACCTCGCGGCGTTCATGCAGGACACCGGCGGACTGGTCGATTGGAGCCCGCAGGCGAGCGAGGTGCGAGCGCTCGCGTCCGCGGTCGGAAGGATCTATGTAGGCAGCGCAAGTCTCAGTCACGGCGGTGTCAGTAGCTCGAACGCCGGTGCGTTCAGCATCGATACTGGAGACTTGCTCTCCTGGACTCCGGGTTTGTCGAGCGAACTTGTCGGACAGGTCAACGCGATTGAGGCTAGCGCCGATACCGTGTACTTGGCGGGCCACTTCAACAAGAACGGTGAGCCGAGCCAGGACATCAGAGAGCTATGGTCTGTGACTACCGTGACCGGCGGCGGGGCCTGGACACCGCCGTGCAACGGTGCGGTGACCTCTATGGCGCTCAGCGGGAATACGCTGTACGTGGGCGGGAGCTTCACATCGATCGCAGGCGCGACCCGCGCGGGGCTTGCCTCGCTGCAGGGGCAGACGGTCACCTCGTGGAACCCGAGCCCCGACGGCCCGGTCGATGCGATCGACGCCGACCCGGCCGGCGTGTTCGTCGGCGGACGCTTCTCGCAGATCGCGGGAGTTCAGCGGAACGGACTTGCCGGACTCGATCCCCAGTCGGGGCTCGCGTTCCCTCTTGCGCCGAACGTGTCCGCGACGGGATCCCCGGTTGCGATCCGCGATCTCGACGCCGATCGCGAACGGCTGCTGGTCGGCGGCGACTTCACGGCGGTTGGCGGCGCTGCCCAGGCGGGCCTGGCGCGCCTCGACAACCCCGGCTTGCTGACCCAGCCCGACGACGGCACGCGCACGCGCCGCCGCATCACGGTGCGCGCCAAGGCGCAGGCCGCCGGCTTCGACAAGATCGCGCTCTGGTTCAGCAAGACCGGGACCGAGGGCCAGTGGTCGCCGGTGCCTGCCGGCCAGCTCAAGAACGACCTCAACCAGTCGGTCGCAAGCCCCGTCGGCCTGTCCGGCGGACTGAGCCCGACGCTCGTGTGGGACGCAGCGACGACCACCGGTCTGACCGGCTACGACGGCCCGGTGTATGTGCGCGCCCTGTTCACGGGCGGCGGGGGCGGTTCCTACACCAGCGACGCGATCCGCTTCACGCTCGATCGCAAGGCGCCCGCCACCAAGGACGCGGTCGAGTCGATCGGCCCCGGCTCGGTCGATCTGCTGACCGGCAACTTCTCGATGTCGGCCGACGACGTGTCGATCGATGCCTACAACGCCGATCTCAACTTCTCCCGCACCTACAACTCGCGCGACCCGAACGGCGGGGGCGATGGGCAACTGACGAGGGAGAACGATCATGGCGGGGCGCTCGGGTTCGGCTGGACCGCAAGCCTTCCGTCGGACGCTATGAACAGCAGCTACTCCAGGCTCGAAACTGGCTGGAAGACCTTCACGGACACGTACGAGGACGAGTACGGCGATCCGGTAACCGTCTCCGAGCGGTACGAACAGGCGACGATAACCGCATCCGACGGCACGAAATTCTCCTTTCTGAACCTGGAGGGAGAATGGCAGCCGGAGGAGGGCAGCGAGGACCTGTTGCTGAAGCGCCCGAGCCCCAACCAGTTCAAGGTAACTGACCTGGAGAACGTGACGACGGTGTTCACGAGCCAGGACGCGACCAATGTCTATCCCGTGACCGCGATTCAGCCACCCGGCTCCGCCGACACGATCACCTACGGCTACGGGCTGGTCGATGGCAAGTACAAGATCGACCGCGCGTACGCCGCGGGATCCTCGGCGTCCGAGTGCCCGGACGCATCACCCGCGGTCAAGTGTCGCTTCCTGAGGTTCAACTACAACACGACGGCTCAGATCGGCAGCATCGAGTTCTACTCGTACGCGGGTTGGAGGACGGTCGCGCAGTATTCATATGAGAACGATCGCCTGATCGAGGCCTGGGACGGTCGCATTACGCCGCCCTTGAAGGCGAGGTACTCCTACGACTCCGCCGGGCACATCACGCAGGTCACGCCCGCGGGCGAAGAGCCTTTCACGATCAACCACGCGGCTGCCGGCGGCGATCCGAACACGGGCCGTCTCGCGAGCGTGAGCCGCGCCTGCCTGTGCTCGCAGGGCACTTCGACCTGGACGATGGACTACAACGTCGCGGTCTCGGGCTCCGGCGCCCCCTACGACATGAGCCCGGGCGCCGTGGACGACTGGGCCCAGCAGGCCGTGCCCACCGACGCGATCGCGATCCTCCCGCCCGACGCGAGCGCGGGCCAGTACTCGAAGGCGACGATCCACTATCTCGATCGCCTGGGACGCGAGGTCAACGTCGCCTCCCCCGGCGCAGCGATCACCACCGCCGAGTACGACGGCTTCGACAACGTCAAGCGAACGCTGGGGGCGACCAACCGCCTGCGGGCGCTCGCCACGGGCAGCAGTTCGGCGGTTACGGCGCAGCAGCTCGACACCCAGAACACCTACACCCCGGACGGCGTTGACCTGCTGGAGACGCTTGGGCCGCTGCATCAGGTGAAGCTCGATAATGGTCAGCTCGTGCAGGCCCGCGCTCACTCCACGACCGAGTACGACAAGGCTCCCGACGGCAGCGCCCTGCCCCGAACGCCGACCGGCGAGCGCTATCACCTGCCGACCAAGCAGACGGCGGGGGCGCGTATCCCGGGCGAGGCGAGCGACCGCGACGTGCGCGTGACCAAGACCTCGTACCAGGACCAGGGGGACCTCGGTCTGACGCTGCGCCAGCCGACCTCGACAACGGTCGATCCGGAGGGCCTCAACTTGCGTTCTGACGTTCGCTACTACGGCAATGGTCTCGTCATGTGGAGCCGGACTCCGGGGCCCGGTGGCGATGTGAACACCATGAGAACCGTCTACTACAACGCAGATCCGTTCAGCCAGCTTGCCGGCTGCATGGGTCACGCGGAGTGGCGTTGGCTTCCGTGCAAGTCGCTACCCGAAGCACAGCCGAACACGCCCGGTGTGCCCAACCTGCCGCAAACGACCACCGAGTACAACAGCCTCTATCAGCCCACAAGAGCAACCGATCAGGTCGGCAACGATCAGAAGGTAGCGATCTCCGCCTACGACGCTGCCGGGCGGCCGCGTACCCAGTCGGTCTCGGGCACGCAGGGCACCTCGCTCGATCAGGTCCAGACCGACTACGACCCGAATACCGGTCGTCCAACCACCACGCGCATCTTCGTCCAAACGGGCAACGAGCAGACGATCACGCGCCAGTACGACTCGCTTGGCAGGCAGACCCACTACACTGACGCCGACGGCACCACGTCGCAGACCACCTACGACCTTCTCGGCCGACCAAAGACCGTCAACGACGGCAAGGACACCCAGACCTACTCCTACGACCCCGTTACGGGGCTGGTCACGGGACTCACCGACTTCGCGGCCGGCACCTTCGCCGCCACCTACGACGCCGACGGCAACCAGCTGACCGAGACGCTGCCCAACGGCCTCACCGCCCGCACGTTCTACGACGAGTCCGGCAGCCCCACGCGCCTTTGCTACATGACCGGCTCCGGCCAGTGCGGCGCTGCGGGAACCGGCACCCAGCTCGACGAGGGCGTGACCGAGTCGATCCACGGCCAGTGGCGCACACACGACAGCTCCTTGTCGAGCCAGTCCTACACCTACGACGCCGCCGGCCGGCTGAGCTTGGTCGCCGACACGCCGTCGGGTCAGGGCTGCACGACCCGCACCTACTCCTTCGACGCCGACTCCAACAGAACGCGCCAAGTATCCCGCGGCCCCAACGCCCAGTGCCAGACCGCCGGGGAGGGCCAGGCGATCGACCACACCTACGATGCGGCCGACCGCATCACCGACGCCGGCTTCCAATACGATGCGTTCGGCCGCATCACGACCACACCGGCAACTGCCGCAGGAGGCGACCAGCTGAGCGCCACCTACTACACCAACGACCTCGTGCGAAGCCTCACCCAGGCCGGCAAGACGCAGACGTTTACGCTCGACCCCAACCGCCGCCCGCGGATCAAGCAATCGACCGGCAAGCCCGACGAGACGATGCACTACTCAGACGACTCCGACTCGCCGAGCTGGACCGATTCCGGCAACAACGAGTGGCAGCGCATGATCGGCGGGATCGGAGGCGACCTCGGCGCGATCCAGGACTCCCAGGACGGCGTCAAGTTCCAGCTCACGAACCTGCACGGCGACGTGATCGCGATCGCCTCGGTGACCGCAACGATCCTCGACACCTTCGAGTCAGACGAGTTCGGCGTACCCCGCCCCGAAGAGCCACTGGCGCCGCCGACCGATACCCGCTACGGCTGGCTGGGAGGCAAGGAGCGCCAGACCCAGTTCGCCTCAGGCGCGATCACGATGGGCGCACGGGTGTATGTGCCGCAGATGGGTCGCTTCCTACAAACCGACCCCGTTCCTGGCGGGTCGGACAACGCCTACGACTACGCGGGTCAGGACCCGGTGAACTCGTTTGATCTGGACGGTTCGAAATCTCGCAAGAAGAAACGAGTCACGAGCCGGACTACGGGTTGCGGGCAGACACAGGCATGGTGCCAAGGGGCCGCGAGATGGGCAAGGCGCGATGTGCGGCGCTACCTGCGGAGGGTAGATAGACGGCGACGCGCAGGCGCCTCGGGACTCAGTGCCAGGAAGATTGCGAAGAAGGTGGGTCAAGTAGCAAAGCGAGCAGTAAGGAACTATGCAATTCTCGGTCCGATCCCGGTCGCGGGACCTGCCTTGGCGGTCGGGTTGACCGCCTACCAGTCGCTCCCAGAGGATGCCAAGGCGCCAGTGAGAAGGTGTGCTTATGTCGCGGGAGTTCCAATGGCCCTTTCGATCATGGCAAGAAATCCGTACGGAATAGCGGCGTCAGCCTGGGGATGCGTAGTTGCCGCAACAGGGCCCCCGCGATGACTCAGCGCCAAGCTCAGCTTGGACGCCGTGGAGGGCAGGGCCATACATCGCACCGGGATCTGATGCTGTGTATTGGTGGCCTGGGCGTAGTGGCTCTAACCCCGATAGTCCTGGCTACTTTGTCAGATAGTCCGGAACTTGTTGGCGCTGGCACGGCCGTTTGCCTCTTGCTAACTACCGGGCTATTGTCGCGTGCCGACTTATGGAGCTGGCGGTTTCCCCCCAAACCTCCTGCACCATTGACGGCGAGGGTCTTCTACTACGGGGGATTGGTAACGCTGGTAGCTGCGATACCGTTCTCCTATGCCATTGACACGCCTGCTTGGCGCATCGCAGCAGTCCTCGCATGTCTTGGTGCTGGCCTTGTGGTGCATCAGGCGCTCGTTGCGCTCTTTGCAAATGATCGGGTCCGCGATGGCTAGAGGAGGGTGCCGATCCGCGGTGATTCGCGGTGATTCGCATTGAGGCGGGCTGAGCGAGGAAGGCCTTGCGGTCCCTGAGCAACTGCGAGCGCTCTCTCGCGAGCGGGTCACGGCGGATCGGCGAGGTCACGCTCGCCGAACTGCTGCGGCGGTGTGTCTGACGCCGGCCGGGTCCGGATAGCGCACTTCATATCGGATCTGATAACGTGACCGAGTGTCATCAAGCCTCGGCCACCGTGATCCCCAACTGCTGGCCGTGCTCGAGTCGGCGGCCCACCTGCAACGTCTCGTTCCCGACGCGGTGCTCATCGGCGGCACGGCAGCGATCGTGCACGACGACCACCGGGAATCGCTCGACCACGATCACGTGGTCGCCGATCTCGCCGGTCGCTTCGAGATGGTGCTCGACGCGCTGGAGACCGACGAGGGCTGGGCGACGAATCGCGTCACCCCGGGGAAGGTGATCCTCGGGAACCTCGATGGAGTGGAGGCCGGCGTGCGCCAGATGGTCCGCACCGCGCCGCTCGAGGTTTCAAGTCTTCGCCTGCCTTCGGGCGACGAAGTCGCCGTACCCACCCTCGATGAGACGCTGCGAATCAAGGCCTTCCTGATCGTTCGGCGCAACATGACCCGCGACTACCTCGATGTCGCGGCGCTTGCCGAGCACGCTGGTATCAAGCCGGCCGCGGCAGTGCTGGCGGCAATCGACGGCTACTACGCCGACCAGAACGAGAGCGAGGACGGCATCGCCTCGCAGCTCGTGCGGCAGCTCGCCGATCCTCGTCCCGCCGACCCGACCGCCACCCGCCAGCTCGCTTCCTACCGCAGACTCGACCCCCGCTGGGAAGACTGGAGCGCGGTCGTCGAAACGCTCGGGCAAGTAGCCGCAAGGATGGTGGCCGAGTGAGCGCGCTCGCGTTCCGAAACGTCACGGCGTCGCCCGACCAGGACGTCGAAGTCTGGCCCTTGGAGGCCGTGCGCGCCGCGCTGGAGCGCGGCGGCCTCGCCGATTGGCGGCGGCTGGCCGGGGCCATCGTGCGCGACCCCTGGGGGTCGGTCGCCCGCCAGGTCGAGGAAACCCTTGTCGGCACTCGCCCTTACGGTGTGACGGACGCGTTCGAGCGGGTGATCGCCGGCGCTCGCGCGCGAGCGGAGGCCGAGGAGCGCGCCGCGGTCGCCGCCGAGGTCGCGGACCTGATCCACGAATCAGGACTCTCCCGGGCGGCCTTCGCGTCGCGGATCGGAACCTCGGCCTCCCGGCTGTCGACCTACGCCACGGGCAAGGTCACGCCTTCGGCGGCGCTACTGGTCCGCATGAGGAATCTGATTCGGCGGTGAATCACCTAATCAGATTAATCTGATACAATGGGCGCTGTGAACAGGATCACTGCCACGGAGGCCGCTCGCAACTTCTCGGAGATTCTCAACCGTGCTGCCGCTGGCGAGGCGACCGAGGTGGTGCGGAACGGCTCGCCGGTGGCTGTCATCGGGCCGGTGCGCAGCACCCTCCTGCCGGCGAGCCGGTTCGGCGATTTGCTTCGCTCCGCGCCGTCGGTCGACTCGGACTTCGGGGCCGACCTCGATGCGATTCGCACCGAGGCGGGCCTGCCGGAGAGTCCCTGGCCGTCCTGATCGACACCGACCTGCTGGCGGATCGCGAGCGGGGTGCACCTGCGAACGCGATCGACGCGCTTGTCGGGGAAGAGGATCGCGCGATCAGCGTCATAACGATCAGCGAGCTGTTGCACGGAGTCCATCGATCGGCTGGAGACAGGCGTGCCCGCCGCCAGGCGTTCGTCGAGCATCTACTCGCGGGAATCGAGGCGATACCGGTCACTGAGCCGGTGGCGCGCGTCCATGCTCAGATATGGGCAGAGTTGGCCGCACAAGGCGAGACAGTCGGAGCGCACGATCTGTGGATCGCCGCCACCGGACTGGCGCATGGCCTCGGAGTTGCAACGCGTAACGCGGGCGACTTCCGTCGCGTGCCGGGCCTGCGGGTTCTTGCGATCGCCGCATGAAGCCATCGCTTCGGCGGCGCTACTGGTCCGCATGAGGAATCTGACTCGGCGGCCTACGAGCCGCCGCCCCAGTACTCCCTGACGTCCTTCTCCAACGCCGCCCGGCTTGCGTGCGCCCCGAGACGCACTTCGGCTTGGTATTGGTCGATCCGAGCAGGTATCGCCGCGGAGCGGCGAGGACCGTGGGTCGAATCGTGAGCGCGCTCGCGAAGCTGCTCGACGAGCTTCCCTCGAACAAGCCCGCCAGCCTGGTTCACTGGCTGTAGCTCGGCTGATCGGGGCCTACGCGAGGACCGACAGCGCTTCGTTCCCCTCATTGGATGCTCCTGGCCGGCAGCACCTGCGTCGCTGATCCGGCCGCTATCGTGCTCCGGATGAAGCAGGTTGAATACACGTTGCATGACTGGCTGGCGGAACACCCGCCCGATGACGAGCAATTCAATCAATCCTTGGCAGGCATTGCCCGGCGGGTCATCGCTGGGGAGCCGTTCCGGTTTGCCGTCCGGGAGCTGCTCGATGAGTTCGGCTTGCTGGCCAACGACAGACAGCGTTCGCGATCCATACGGGACGAGCCGCAGCCGACCGCCGAGCCACGCTACGACGCCTATCTGGGCGCCCTCGCGGAGCATCTCGCGGCTAAACACTCGCTCGCGCGCCCGGAATGGTCCCTGGCAGAAGGACGGTTCCTCGCTCGGTTCTGGTTCGTGTCCGAGGTGCCCGGTTTCAGGGCAATGACGATCGTCGAGTCTCCCAGCGCATTCCGGCGCAGAGGAATCTTCATCTCCCGCGGCGCCCTGCACCGGTGCTGAGCGATGAATCGCCAGGAGATCATCGACACGCTAACCGCGCTCGGCTCGTTGCTTGCCGAGCGCGGCGTGCAAGGCGAGATGTACGTGGTCGGTGGCGCCGCGATTGCCCTTGCCTACGATGCTCGGTGATCAACTCGAACCGGCGGCGCGGTTCTTCGTTGAGCAGGTGTTCGATGCGCCTGCATAGTTGCGCTGTCAGCTGACCGGCGCCCCCGCGTGCTGCGCCAAGTCCTTCTCCAGCGCCGCCCGCGTCGCGTAGGGCCCCGGCTTCGTGTAAACGAGCGTCCCCTCGCGGTCATAGAACGACGTGGTCGGTAGCCCGTCGGTCGCTGCCGGCAGCAGCTCCGCGATCTTGCCGCGCGGGTCGAAGAAGCTCGGATAGGGCACGGGGGTTTCCTTCAGAAACTCCTCCGCGTCCTCCCTCACGTCTTGCACGTCCACGCCCAGGAACGCCACCTTCTTGCCCTGTCTTGCAACGACCTCCTGAAAGATCGGAAACTCGAGCTTGCAAGGCCCGCACCACGAGGCCCACTTGTTGACCACGATCGGGTAGCCGTGCAGCGCGGCGATCTGGCGCTTGTAGGCGGCCGGGTCGCCATCCACCAGCTCGCCTCCCCTCGCATACAGCCGCGCCAGCGGCTCGGGCGCCCCCTTCACCGCCGCCTTCAGCTCCGCCGCGGTATAGGCGCTCTTCGGCTGGCTCGAGCCGCAGCCGCCGATCGCCAGCGAAATCAGGACGGCAATGGCCCAGGCCAGCCGGGCCCGGCCCCGCATTTCGGTCCTCATTCGGCTTGGGAAGCTCAAGATCGGCGCCTGACGGTCGAAAGCTAGCGTAGGACGCCTGGCGAGGCGCCGGACCGGCCGTTCGTCTTTCGGGGCAGGTCGCTGCTTTAATACAGGGGCATCGCGCCCGGCTACGAGGAAGCCGGCCGCGGGGCCGCCGTCAGCAGCCGCAACGGAGACGGCATACCGGGACGAGCGTCGCAAGCCGCCTTGAGCCTGTGACGGCGTCCAACCATTCAGGAAGCCTCGATATGGCTAATACGACCGAAGTGGCCGCGAAGGCCGCGTCGTTTCCATCGCGCGACGAACTCGAGCGCGTGTCGGAATGGACGCGTGAGCCGATAGCGGACGACGACCGAGAAGCACTGGAGCCGGGAACCGCTCGCCGCCGGGCGGTCGATGCCGCGCTGGCGGAGATCGAGGCCGGCAACGGCGAGCCCTCGCTCGAGTGGCGCCAGCAGTACTCGCTGATGCTGGGGCTGGAACGGCTGCTCGCCACCGACGAGTCCAAGCTCGCCGACGGCGCCACGCTCGACGCGCACCAGGTCGACGCGCTTTCCGGCACGCTGACCGCGCTGGTCGCCGAGGCCGAGATGCGCAACGGCGGCGCCGTGCCTGCGCCGGTCGAGGACCTCGACGTGCCCGATCTCGAAGAGGAAGAGGAAGAGGAGCTCGAGGAGGAGCCGGAGGAGGAGCCCGCGCTGGACGGCCTCAGCGAGCTGGCCGAAGAGCTGGACGCCGTCATCGAGGAAGAGGGAGAGCAGGAGGAGGCGCAGGACGAGCAGCCCGAGGAAGAGGTCGAGGGAGAGCTGGTCGGAGAAGCGGACGCGGAAGAAGAAGAAGAGCAGCTACCCGAGCAGCCCGAGGACCCGGGCGCGGCGCGGCGCTTCTGGTTCGAGCACGCGACCGGCGCCGGCAAGACGGTCGCCGCGCTCGGCTTTGTCGAAGCCTCGCGCACGGGCGGAATCTTGATCCTCACCCACCGGCGCAACCTCGTCGATCAGTTCCTCGGCGAGCTGCGCGACCGTGGCTACCGCGACCGCATCTCCCCACCGCTGCTGCGTCCGAAGGACCGTGGCGACGGCCCGGTGACGGTCGAGACCTACCAGTGGTTCGTACGCAACGGCGGCAAGATCTCCGACGCGTACACGATCGTCATCTGCGACGAGGCCCACACTGCGCTGGGTGAGAAGACCAGCGCCTCGATCCGTCGCTGGCTCGGCCCGATCTTCGTCGGCATGACCGCGACCGGCGCGCTGATCGCGCGTCACGTCGCCGACCTCTTTCCAACCCAGACGAGCCGCTTCGACCTCGCGCAGGCGGCCCGCCGCGGCGTGATCGCGCCACTTCGCTGCGTTCGCATCCCGCCGGGCCATAGCGTCCACACGCTCGCCAACGTGCCGCTGCGCAAGGGCGAGGTCGATCAGGACTTCGATCAGGAGCAGCTGGCCGCACTGCTCGACCAGGGCCCGTTCAACGCGGCGGTCGCGGACCTCTACCGCGCGCGCTTCAAGAACCTGGCGGGGATCGTCTACACGGCCGGCGTCAAGCACGCCACCAATGTCGCGGCCGCGTTCAAAGCGGCCGGGATCAAGGCCGAGGCGGTCTCCGGCGAGACCCCCAAGCGCCAGCTCGCCGAGACGCTGGCCGCGTTCGAGCGCGGCGAGATCGACGTGCTCGCCAACGCGATGCTGCTGGCGGAGGGCTGGAACTCGCCCCGGGCTACCGTCTGCATGCACCTGGCACCGACCGCGTCGAAGCGCGTCTACCAGCAGCGGGTCGGCCGTGTCACCCGCCGCAACCCGGGCAAGGAGGCGGGCATCGTGGTGGACTTCGTGCACCCCTCGACCTCGCACGACGAGCCGATCGTCACGCTGCACAAGCTGCTCGACCGCGACGTGTATCGCGGCGGCGCGATCGTCGTCGGGCCGGTTCGCCGCGGTCGCGGACGGCGGCTGCGAGTGGAGCGCCGCATCGTCCCGGTAACGGACGACTGGGAGCGCCGCCAGCGCGTGCTGGAGCGCGAGTTGTGGCGCATCGCCGTCGAATATCTGCCGCCGGACCAGCAGCACGTCTGGGCCGCGCTCGCCGGCGCGCGCGTGGTGCCCAACGGCTGGCGCCGCGCCAAGGCGATGCTGCACAACGATCCCAACGGCGAGCTGCGACGTCGCTTCCTGCTCACCTGCGTGCAGCGCAACCGCAACTCGGCACTCAAGCAGCGTGCGCTGCTGGAGATCGCGGCTCGCCGCGACGCGGAGGCGCTCGACGAGGCGATCGACATCGTCGGCAACTGGCAGCGCGAGGACCGCCGAGAGGGAGCAAAGATCCTCTTGCAGGCGCTCGCCGAGCGCCGCATCGGCCGCCGCGACCAGGCGCAGGCGTGGCTGTGGCGGCTGGCCGAGTACTCGCGCGACACGCACGAGGAGTACGCAGTTGCGCGCTGGCCCGAGACCAAGCGGCTGCTCGGCCTGCTGGTGAACTCGTCCGGACCGGCGCACGGCCGCAACGCGCGACGGCTCGTGCATGCATCGCGCAAGCAGGACCGCAGACTGTCGGCCGCGCTGCTCGCGGCCGCGGTGACCCACACGCCGGAGGGCGAAGAGGTGCTGCGCGGCGCCCGCAACCGCATGGCGCGCAAGCCGTCGGCGCTGGCGCGCGAGCTTGTCCGGAACTTCCCCAAGGGCAAGCGGCGCCGCAAGCGGACCAAGAAGAGGAAGTCCGGCGGCGAGGCGTCGTCGAATCGCAGACGCAAGTCGGGCGCGAGGCGTGGGCCCGACAAGCGACGCGAGCCGAAGGTTCAAGAGCAGCGGGAGCGCGAGCAGAAGCCGGAGCCGGAACAGGAGCCGAAGCGCGACGTCGACGAGCCCGCCGCCGCGACCGGTTAGCCGATACAACGAGGGGGGCTACGCCCCCTTCGATCCCCCCTCATGCTGGAGCGTCCGCCTACGGCGGCCGCAAACCATGTAAATGCACCTCGCCGGCGTCGAGCGCCACGCGCTTGCCCTCGCCGGTGAACACGACCAGGTTGCCGCGCTCGTCGATGCCCTTGGCGGTGCCGGCACCGCTCGACCACTCGATCTGCCGATCGAACAGCGCGTCGCGCGTGCGATAGGCGTCGAGCGCCGCCTCGGGTCGCTCGTCGAGCAGGCCGGTTAGTCGCTCGAACATCGCGTCCAGCAGCTCGTCGCGCGACACTTCCGATCCGCTCGCGATCGCAAGCGACGTGGCGCTCTCGCGCAACTCGGGCGGAAACTCGTCTTCGCTGGTGTTGACGTTCACGCCCACGCCGACCACGGCCCAGCTCTCTTGCGGCCGCGCCTCGATCAGGATCCCGGCGACCTTGCGCCGCTCGATCCAGACATCGTTTGGCCACTTGATCTGCGCCTCGACGCCGGCGATGCGCTCGCACGCTTCGCAGACGGCGACCGCCGCCACGATCGGCAGGTCGCGCAACTGGTCGTCCTCGGTGCGAACGAGCAGCGAGAAGGTCAGCGAATGTCCGGGCGGGGCGACCCAGGTGCGCCCTTGGCGGCCGCGGCCGGCGGTCTGCCGGTCAGCGACCAGGACGGTCCGATCGGGCGCGCCCGCTGCAGCCAGCTCGCGTGCGCGGTCGTTGGTCGAGCCGATCGTGCCCATGTGCACGATCGGGCCTGCCAACGCCTCGGCCGGCGTGCGCGGCGTCAGTCCCATCGGCCGAGCACGATTGCCGCTCCCGCCGCCGCACCCAGGATGGAAGCGGCGCTGCCGCCATTGATCGCGATCGCGACCGCGCCGGTCGAGTCCACGTACACGACCGGCTCGCCCTGCGCAACGTCGGCGAAGGTGCGTCCATGCGCGGCCGCGCGCCTGTTGCCGCCGATCGCGATGCCGATCCTCGGCTCGGCCGCCAGTCCGATCTGCTCGAGCTGATCGGGAGTCGCGTCGAGCTGAAGATTCCCGAAGCTGTCCACCGTCAGCACTTGTGTGTGGAGCTGGCCGCTGCGAACCGCTGCGGCGGAAAGCTCGAGCTTCGTCAGCAAGCCCGGGTCGATCGGCTGCCCGGCGTCCTCGACCGCGGCGTCAAGTGCCAGTCGTGCCGCCACCGGCGCGAACAGGTCGCGTCCCTGGAAGGTGTTCGAGACCCGGTCGAGCGCGTACGTGCTCACGCTCAGATCGACGGCGGACTCGACCCCGCCGCTGTCGGCGCAGGCGAGCCACAGCAGACCGTTGTCCGGGCCCACGAACTTCGCTCCGTCCGCGCAGCGGATCGCGAGCGGCCGACGCTGCGTGCCGACGCCGGGATCGACGACGGCCAAGTGCACCGCGCCGCTGGGCAGGTACGGCAGCGCCCGTCGCAAGGCGAGCGCGCCGGCGCGCACGTC
Organism: Solirubrobacterales bacterium; assembly: GCA_040880005.1. Lineage (GTDB taxonomy): Bacteria > Actinomycetota > Thermoleophilia > Solirubrobacterales > JBBDJG01 > JBBDJG01. Next base: position 37,573 of record JBBDJG010000035.1, on the reverse strand, counting down.
GCATGGCGGGATGCCGTGCGTCACGTCGATCACAAGGGTGCCGGGAGCGATGCGCTCGATCACGCCGTGGCAGACGCCGACGTACTCGTCGCGTGAGCCGTAGTCGGACAGGAACGTGATCATGACGCCGCGTCGTCGAGCAGCGCCTCGACCAGCCCGTCCACGTCGTGCTGTTCGGCCTCGACGGCCACGCGCAGCCCGGCTTCGCGTACGGCCTCGCTCGTCACCGGCCCGATCGAGACAACCCGCGCCTTGGCGGGGAAGCGCGCCGGCCCGCCGATCGCGTCGCAGAAGTAGCGCACCGTGGAGGAGCTGGTGAAGGTCACGTAGTCGGCGCCGGCGATCGCCGCGATGGTCACGTCGTCGAGCTGCTCGCCGACCGTCTCGTAGAGCGTCACGACGTCCACCTCACCGCCGCCGTTGACGAGCGCTTCGGGCAGCACGTCACGCGCGTCGCGCGCCCGCGCGATCAACACGCGCTTGTGGCGCATGCCATGCTCGAGCAGCTCCTCGGCGAGCGACTCGCCGATCGAGCGCGGCGGCACGATGTCGGCGTGCAGCCCGCGTTCCAGCAGTGAGGCCGCCGTTGCGGGGCCGATCGCCGCGATCGCCGTGCCGGCGAACGCGCGCGCGTCGCGATCCTCGAGCGCCACCGCCTCGTAGAGCAGCTCGGCGCCGTTCGGGCTCGTCAGGCAGACGATGTCGTAGTCGCCGGCGACCAGGCGGCTGACCGCCTCCCCGACCTCCTCGGTCTCGATGCGCGGCACTATCCGGATCGCCGGCGCCTCGATCACCTCCGCGCCCAGCTCGGCGAGCCGCGCGGCGAGCCCACTCGCCTGAGCACGCGCACGCGTGACCGCGATCGTCCTGCCGCGCAGCGGTGCGCGCTCGAACCACGCCAGCCGCTCGCGCAGTGATGCGACCGCCCCGACGAGCGTAATTGCCGGAGGCTCGATACCCTCGTCGGCCGCTCGCTTCGCCAGCTTTCCCAGCGGTGCCGTGACCGTGCGCTGGTGCGCAAACGTGCCGCGCTCGATCACGGCGGCCGGCTCGGCGGCGGAACGGCCGTGCTCGATCAGGCTGGCGGCGACGGCCTCGAGCCGCTTGACGCCCATGTAGAAGACGAGCGTGCCGGGGAAGGCGGCCAGCGCCGCCCAGTCGAGCGCGCTCTCGTCCTTGTCGGGATCCTCGTGCGCGGTCACGAACGCGACCGCCGAGGCCTGCTCGCGGTGGGTGACCGGGATTCCGGCGTAGGCGGGCGCCGCGACGCCGGCGGTGACGCCCGGCACGACCTCGAACGCGACTCCGGCTTCGGTCAGCGCCTCGGCCTCCTCGCCACCACGGCCGAACACGAACGGGTCGCCGCCCTTCAGCCGCACGACCCGCTGGCCGCGACCCGCGCGCTCGACCAGCAACGCGTTGATCTCGTCCTGCGGCATGCTCGGCTCGCCGGGCCGTTTGCCGACGTAGATCAGCTCGGCTCGCTCGCGCGCGCCGTCCAGCAGACGGGGCGAGACGAGCCGGTCGTGAACGACCGCATCGGCCCGCGCGATCAGATCGAGCGCGCGTTGTGTTGCGAGCCCGGGATCGCCGGGCCCGGCACCCACGAGATGAACGATTCCATGCTCAGACATTCGGGTCCGAGCGTAGCGATAAGTGTTGTCAGAGAGAGGAGCAGCCGCTATATTGCGAACTCGCTTTCTGTCGTAGAATGAGCCGGCGGGCAATCGGGGCCGACGCCCGCCGGTAGTTGCGTCCGCCGATCGCTAGCCCTGGCGTCGCGTCAACCGGTCGATGACCAGCAGTGCGACGTTTGCGCAGATTCACAGGCGTAACGCGACTCTTTCGCGTGGACAAAAGTTCAGAGATAAGTGTTGCGTGGCCGCGATTTCCGGCCTATATTGAATGTACTGCCGATGCGAAAGCATCGGTCGAGAGACCCGGCTTCGGCCGGGTCTCGCTATTTCCGGCCCAGGATCTGCTTTGCCCCCGCGGCCAGCATCCGTTGCGCCAGCTCGTCACCGACGGCGGTCGGGCCGGCGAGCGGACGCTCGATGCGATCGGTGATCCAGTCGCGACCATCGGGCGACCCGGCGTAGGCGATCAGCTCCAGCCTCTCGTCGTTCACCCGCGCGTGCGCGCCGACCGGCGTATCGCAGTTGGCGTCGAGCGCCGCCACGACCGCACGCTCCGCCGTCAACCGCACCCGCGCATCCGTGTCGGTGATCGACTCGGCCGCCGCGCGCGCAGCGCCATCGTCGATGCGCGCCTCGAGCGCAAGGATCCCCTGCCCCGGCGCGGGCACGAACCGTTCGGGATCCAGCGCCGCGCCGGCCTCGGCCTCGCGCCCGAGTCGCCGCAGCCCCGCCAGTGCGAGCACGATCGCATCGTAGGTGCCCTCCGCCAATTTGCCCAGCCGCGTATCGACGTTGCCGCGCAGCGCGACGATCTCGAGGTCGGGCCGGTGGGCGAGCAGCAGCGACTGCCGGCGCAGGCTGGAGCTACCGACGCGTGCGCCTTCGCGCAGCTCTTCCAGCGAACCCGCTCCGACCAGCGCGTCACGCGCGTCCTCGGCGGCCGGCGCACCGGCGATCACGAGGTCCTCGGGCAGCTCACCCGGAAGGTCTTTGGCGCTGTGCACGGCCAGGTCGATCTCGCCCGCCGTGAGCGCCTGCTCGATCTCGCGCACGAAGCGCGACTTGTCGCCGACCGGTGCGCCGCGGTCGCCGGAGGTCGCGATCGTGACCAGCTCCGTCTCCGCCGCTCCTGCGGCACGCAGCTCGCCGGCCACCCAACTCGCCTGGGCGAGCGCAAGCGCGCTTCCGCGGGTCCCCAGCCGCAACTTACGAGGACTGCTTGCGGCTCTTGGTCGGGCGCAGGCGCGTGACCTCGCCGCCCGCCTCGTCGGAGCGCTTCGCCTCGTCACCCGCGCGCTTGAACGCCGTGCCGGCGCCGGTCTCGAGGCCGAACAGCTCGCGCAGCGCCTGCACGTACGCGTAGGTCGCCTGATCCGTGTCGCGCTCCTTCAGCCGCAGGATCGGCTGGTGGAAGAGGCGTTTGACGATCGCCGCGGCGAGCAGGTCGATGCGCTCGCGGTCGGCCTCGCTCATCGATTCCCAGCGCCCGCTGTTCTCGGCGACCACCTGCCTGGCGATCGCCTGCCCGCGTGCGCGCAACGCCGCGATGGTCGGTACGACATCGAGTGTCGCCAGCCAGCGCGTGAAGCGGTCCAGCTCGTGGTCGATCAGGCCCTCGGCGCGCCGCACCTCGGCCTCGCGGCCGGAGCGGTTCTGCTCGACGACGCGCTGGAGATCATCGATGTCACGCAGGTGCACACCCTCCAGCTCGCCGACGGCAGGATCGACGTCACGCGGCACGGCGATGTCGATCACCAGCAGCGGCCTGCCGTCGCGCGCCGACATCACCGCGGCGAGGTCGTCCTTCTCGATGATGTGGTGGGGAGAGGCGGTCGAGGAGACGACGATGTCGGCGTGCTCGAGCTGCGCGGGCAGGTCGTCGAAACGCACGGCCCGGCCGCCGAAGCGCTGTGCCAGCCCGATCGCCCGATCGTAGTGGCGGTTGGCCATGAACACCGAGCGCACGCCGCGCTCGGCCAACGCCCGCGCGGTCAGCTCACCGGTCTCGCCGGCCCCGACGATCACGACGCGCTTGCCGGCCAAGTCGCCCAGCGTCTCCTGCGCAAGCTGCACGGCAACTGCGCTGACGGACAGGCTGCCCTCGCCGATACCGGTTTCGGTGCGCACGCGTTTGCCGGCGGCGAGCGCCTCGCGGAACAAACGGTTCATGATCGCGCTGGTTGCGTTATCCACCAGCGCCAGCTCGTAGGCGCGCTTGACCTGACCCTGGATCTCACCCTCGCCGACGACCATCGCGTCGAGCCCGGAGGTGACGCGGAACAGATGACGCACGGCGTCCTCGTTGCGCAGCGAGTACAGGTGCCCGACCAGCTCGGTCGGCCGGATGCCGGCCTGGCGGGCGAGGATGCCGAGAGCGGTCGTCTCGGCCTCGACGTCGTCGCCGACCGCCATGTACAGCTCGGTGCGGTTGCAGGTCGAAAGCGCGACCGCCTCGTCGATCTGCTCGGTCGCGACCAGCTCGCGCAGGACGCCCGAGGCGCGGCCTTCGGGCAGCGCGACACGCTCGCGCAACTCGACCGGCGCGGTCTTGTGAGAGATTCCGATTGCCAGCAGTTCGCTCATTGGGCTTGGGGAAAGCTTAATGCGGCCTCGATCATTGCTCGGTGCTCTGCGGCAGAGGTGTAGTTCGGCCCTTCCTCGATGCACGTCTCCACCCACGCTTCGATCGCCGCCGTGTCTCCTTCGCGCACCATCCGCATGAAATCGGAGTAGACGATGCGCTCGAAGATCACCTTGCGGTCGGCGGGTGCCGGATAGCGCATCTTGAACTCGCCCCGCAGCGCGCCGAGGATCTTCATCGCCGCTTCGTACTCGTCGCCGTACCTTTGCCCGATGTCGATGCGGATCCGGCGTGCCATCGCCGGGCTCGCCCCGCCAGTGGACACGGCGACCGCCAGGTCGCCGCGTCGCACGATCGACGGCAGGATGAAGTTGCACAGATGGGTCACGTCGACGACGTTGCACAGCATCTGGCGCTGCTCGGCGTCTTCGAACACGCGCACGTTGGCGCTGTTGTCCTCGGTTGCGGCGATCACGAGGAAGCAGCCGTCGAGGTCCGACGTCTCGTAGGGGCGCAGATCGAGATCGATCTGACCCTCGCGCGCCAAACGCTGCACATTCGCGGTCGCCGACTTGGAGATGACCTTCACCTTGGCGCCGCCTTTCAGCAGTCCGTCGATCTTGCCTTCGCCGATCTCGCCGGCTCCGACGATCAGCGCGCGTCGCCCAGCGATATCGAGGATCGCGGGATAGTAAGGCCGGCTCGGCCAGTCGCGGCCGCGCTTGCGCCAGCGGCGCAGCATCTTGCGGCTGCGCTCGAGTGGGTCGTCGCTGCCTGCGCGTGGCGAGGCCAGCCGCTCGCGCAGTCGGGCGAAAGGCCCGGCCATGCTTCTACGCCTCCTCGTGGCGCCGTTTCTCGGCCAGCTTGCTCAGCACGCTCAGCTCACGTTCGATGCGTTGCAGCTTCGCGGCCATGATTACGACATAGACCAGGATCAGCACGACGAACACGCCGTAGGCTCCTGCGACGTACCTGCCTGCCTCGTCGAGCGGTAGCGCGGGCATCGTAACGAGGGGGCTACGCCCCCTTCGATCCCCCCTCATGCTGGAGGGCCGGCCTACGGCCGTCCCCAACCATCAGGTCTGGCTTGGCCGGGACGGTCACACGGGGTCGAGCGCGCGCGGCGCCACGGGGCGTTTCGAGTGCGCGACGCAACCTGCCGAGCTGCATGCGGGTGTGCTTGGCGGTTAGCTCGAGCTTGAACAGCGTCACGTAGAGGAGCGCCACGCCCGCCAACGCCAGCAGGAACGTGAAGCGCATCTCGCCGGGCATGTCGCCGGCGGTCGCGTTCAGCACGCGCGGGTGGACGAGGTTCTCCGCCAGTCGCACCGCCAGGAAGTTGATCGGCACGAACGCCCCGGCGAAGATCGCGAACGCGGACGAAAAGCGTGCGCGCCGGCCGGGGTCGTCGATCGAGTAGCGCAGCGGGTAGTAGGTCACGTAGAGGAGGAAGACGATCAGGAAGCTGACCAGCGTCGGCTCGTCCCAGACCCACCACTTGCCCCAGCTCGCCTTGGCCCAGATCGCGCCGGTCACCAGCACGGCGACGCCGAAGATCACGCTCATGTGGATCGCGACGTAGGAGCGGGCGTCCCACGCTTCGTCGCGAGTGCGCAGATGCTGGATGCCGAAGACTCCGGCGGCGACGAATCCGCACAGCGCCACGATCGCGAGCGGCACGTGGACGTAGAAGATCTTCTGGACGAAGCCCTGATCGACATCGTTGGGCGCGTAGAAGAAGACGAGCGTGAACGCCGTGCCGAGGGCCAGCACGGTTGCGGACGCGAGCCAGCGTAGGTTCTTGCCGTACAAGACGGATTGGGGACGGCCGTAGGCCGGCCCTCCAGCATGAGGGGGGGTCGAGGGGGGGGGGGGCCCCCCCCCCCCCCCCCCCCCCCCCCCCCCCCCCCCCCCCCCCTTGTCAGCGGACACTTCGCTCAGTCCTCCATCAGGAAGTCGAACAGGGCGTAGGAGATCAGCCCGAACACGGCATCATAGAGAGCCAGAACAGCCAGCCACTTGCCCAATCCGGCGCTGTCTGGCGGAATCGACAGCAAGGGCTTGGTGGCTGCGGCGGCGGCGATCACGGCCGGCACCGCGAGCGGCAGCAGCAGCAGTGGCAGCAGCAGGTCGCGGGCGCGCGTGTGGACCGCGATCGAGGCCAGCATCGCGCCGACCAGCGCGAGCCCGATGTCGGCGAGCAACGCGATCGCGGCCAGCTTCGGCAGCGCCTGCCAGAACCCGGACTCGATGAAGAACAGCCCGAACACCGGGATCGCGACCAGCTCGAGCGCCACGAGGTAGATCAGTAGCGCCGCCGCCTTGCCGGCCAGCAGCGCCGTGCGCTCGACCGGCGCCATCAGGATCCCGTCGAACCCGCCCTGCTCCCGCTCGGCGACGAACAGGCGGTTGATGCCGAGGATCGCGGCGAACAGCAGCGTCACCCACAGCACGCCGGCGGCCAACTCGCCCTCGAGCGTGTCGCGGTCGAGCCCGAAGTGGAAAACCACGAAGGTCGTGATCGCGAACAGCGACATCGCCGGCACCGACTCCTTCGTGCGCAGCTCGACGAGCAGGTCCTTGCGCGCGATCGCGACGGCGGCTCTCACACTTGCCCTTCCCGGTAGAGGGCGCGCACCTGCTGCTGTGTCGCGTCGGCCCCGGGGCGGTCGAGCGCCATCAGGCCGTCGCGCAGACCGAGCACGCGGTCGGCCTGCTCGAGCCCCTGCTCGACGTCGTGGGTCACCAGCACGCGGGTCGTTCGGCTCGCGCGCCCGATCAGCGGCTCGACCAGCGCCGCGGCCTCGGGGTCGAGCCCCGCGTGCGGCTCGTCGAGCAGCAGCAGTTGCGGGCGGTGAAGCACGGCGCGGCAGACGGCAATGCGTTGCACCATGCCACGTGACAGCTCGCGCACCGGGTCGTCGGCGCGCCGCGCCATCGCCACTGAATCGAGCAGCTCGTCGATTCGGTCCTCGGCATCGGCGAGCCCGTACAGACGCGCGTAGAAGCGCAGGTTCTCGCGGCCGCTGAGGTCGCGATACAGCAGCGGATCGTGCGCCACCAGGCCGATCGCGGCACGCACCGGCTGGGCGTCGTCCGGCAGGTCATGGCCCAGCACCTGCACCGCGCCACCGTGCGGCAGCAACAGCGTCGCGAGCACGCGCAAAAACGTCGTCTTGCCGGCTCCGTTGGGGCCGAACACGGCCAGCGTCTCGCCCTCGCCGACGGCGACACTCACGCCTGCGAGCGCCTCGCGCTCGCCGTAGCGGCGAACGAGGTCTTTGACCTCGATGGCCGAGCCCGTGTCAGCCGGCATGGGCGGTTGGCCGCTCGTTCAGCAGCGCAAGCGCATGCGGCAGCGCGGCGGCGATCGCCGCGCCCGCCTCGTGGATGCTCTTCGGGCTGCCGGGGAAGTTGACGATCAGCGAGCCGCCGCGAATCCCGGCCACGCCGCGTGAGAGCATCCACTTGTCGGTGTGCTCGCGAGACGCTGAGCGCATCGCCTCCGCTATCCCGGGGGCGTCGCGCTCGACCGCTGCGCGTGTGGCCTCGGGGGTGACGTCGCTAGGCGCGAACCCTGTGCCGCCGGTCGTCAGGATCAACTCGCAGCCGGTGTCAGCATGTCGCCGCAACGCCGACTCGATCTGCTCACGCTCGTCGGGCACGATTTCCGTCGCTGCGACCTTCAGACCGAGCGAACGCGCGAACTCGGCAAGCGCCGGGCCTGACTCGTCCTCGCCGTCGCCGCTCGCGCGCGACGTCGACACCGTGACGATCGCCGCCCGCATCAGCCCGAGCGCTTCCAGTCCTGCTTGCCGCCGGTCTTCTCGAGCAACGTAACCTGTTCGATCACGACTCCGCGCTCGATTCCTTTGACCATGTCGTAGATCGTCAACGCCGCAACCGCGCATGCGGTCATCGCTTCCATTTCGACCCCCGTCTTGGCGGTGGTGGTCGCCTCGGCGGTCAGCGTCACGACGCCCGCGCCGGCATCCACCTGCGCTCGCACGTCAACGAAATCGAGTGGCAGCGGATGCGCGAGCGGGATCAGATCGGCGGTGCGCTTGGCGGCCTGGATGCCGGCGAGGCGTGCCGTGCCGAGCACGTCGCCCTTGGGGGCGTCGCCGGCCTCGACCGCCGCCGCCGTGTCGGGCGACATGCGCACGATCGCCTGCGCCACCGCCCTGCGCGAGCTTTCGTCCTTGCCCCCCACGTCAACCATGCGCGCGCGGCCGTGCGCGTCGAGATGGGTCAACTCACCGTCGGCCATCGGCCAACGGTACCGCTTATCGGCCGGAAGCCCTGGCCTCTAGGAGCTGGGCTCGAACTTGCCGATGACGTCGCGCTGTGCGACGACCTTTGCCGAGGCGTTCTTGCCGCTCGCGGTGACGCGGACCGTCCATGCGCGGTAGGCGACCGTGTTGACGCAGACCTGGTCGGGCTCTTGCGGTCCGCCCAGTGCGCAAGGACTGGGTGCCGAACGGTACAGGCGGCAGGTGGTGCCTCGCTTGGAGTTCGCGCGGCAGCTGCTCACCTTGAGCCGGTACGGGGAGGCCATCTCTTGATACGAAGCGCTCGCGCGCACCGTTTCGCTGGCTGCGCGCTTGGCCTGCCCACTCGTCATCGCGTTTGCCTGCGAGGCAGGCAAGAACAGCCCGGCGAGTGCGAGGCAAGCGACGATGACTTTCAGTTCCGTTCTCATGACCCACCTCGAACGTAGTGGCGATCCCCGCGCCGCGCTTGACGGATCGGCCCTTTGGGGCTCGTATAAGCGTCCAGCGGCTGCTAGCGCTTCGCAGAGCCACGCAGGGAGCGGGCGGTCAGCCGCAGCAGCGGGATCAGGCCCTCGCGCAGCGCCTTGCCCCGCTGCCCGTCGCGGCCGTACATCAGCCGGGCCGAGGAGCGCACCGCCTTGCCGGCGACCTCGTCGTAGGGGTGCCACCAGATGTCGCGCGTGCGCGACGGCTCCCAGGTCAGCAGCTTGACGTTGACGCACTCGTAGAAGCCGAACTTGGAGTGCGAGCGACCGAGGCCCGAGTCCTTGACGCCGCCCCACGAGCACTGGCAGGCGCCGTGGGTGAACGAGTGGTCGTTGATCCAGACCATGCCCGACTCGATCTGGCGCGCCATGCGCTCGCCCTTCTCGCGGTCGCGCGTCCACACTGAAGCGCCCAGCCCGAACTGCGAGTCGTTCGCCAGCTCGACCGCCTGCTGCTCGGAATCGACGGTCACGATCGGCAGCACGGGACCGAATATCTCTTCCTTCATGATGCGCATGTCGTGCGTGACTTCGGTCAGCACGGTCGGCGCGATGAAGTTGGCCTTCGGGAAGCCGCTGACCTGACGCGGGCCGCCGCAGCGCAGCGTGGCGCCGCTCGCGACGGCGTCGTCGATCAGCTCCTTGACCAGCTCGAACTGGTCTTGCGAGACCATCGGACCGATCTCCGTGTCCCAGCTCGCCGGGTCGCCGACGGTCAGCGCGCTCGCCTCGCGCACGACGCCCTCGATGAACCGATCGGCGACCTCGCGCGCCACGTAGCTGCGCTCGATCGACGAGCAGGTCTGCCCGGCGTTGCAGAACGCTCCCCACACCGCGCCGGAAATCGCGTTGCCGAGCTTGGCGTCGGAGCAGACGATCTGCGGGTCCTTGCCGCCCAGCTCGAGCACCGAGCCCTTCATCAGCCTGGCGCACGCCTCGCCGACGCCGCGGCCGACCTCGACCGAGCCGGTGAAGAAGATCTTGCCGGCGCTCGATTCGACCAGCGCCTGGCCGACCGCGCCGCCGCCGTGCACGGTTCGCACGATGCCCTCGGGCAGCCCGCCCTTCTCGAAGATCTCCTGGATCTTGTCGCCGATCAACGGGGTCAGCGAAGCGGGCTTCAGCACGACGCCGTTGCCGGCCATCAACGCGATCGCGACCTCGCCGAACGGAATGCTCCACGGGTAGTTCCACGGCGCGATCACGCCCACGACGCCGATCGGCTCGTGGGTGAACGAGCTTTTCTTCATCTTGAGCATCGGCTGCGTGTACTTGATCGACTCGTCGGCTAGGATCTTCGGACCGTGATCGGCGACCCAGTGGAGGCTGTCGATCGTCGGCATGATCTCCATCGTGTAGCTCTCGAGTCGCGCCTTTCCCTGCTCGGCCGTGAGCAGCCCGGCGATCTCGTCGACGTGATCGAGCAGCGCCTGCGCCACGCGCTTCATGTAGCGCCCGCGCTCGTTGAGCGATAGCTGTGCCCAGAGAGGCTGCACCTGCGCGACCTCGTCGACGACCGCCTGGACCTGATCGGGCGTGATCGTCGGCACCGAGCCGACCAACTCGCCGGTGGCGGGGTTGAACGACTGAAGCTCGCCGGTGCCCTTGCCGTTGCTCGAAATCTGCGTGGGTACGGTCTCGGTGCTGACGGCCATCGTTGATCCTCCTCGCTCGAAAGAAACCGAGGCCGATTCTACTCCGGTTCGCTGGACCGCCGGCGCTTCAGCCGTTCGCGCAGCTCGCGCTCGAAGCCGCGATCGGTCGGCTCGTAGTAGCGCCGGCCGCTCAGCTCTTCGGGCATCAGCGACTGGTTCGAGACGCCCTCCGGCAGGTCGTGCGGGTACTCGTAGCCGATCCCCCGGCCCAGCTCCTTCGCCCCCGCGTAGTGGGCGTCGCGCAGGTAACCGGGCGGGTCGAGCGTTCCATGTTCGCGCACGTCGCCGCGCGCGCGGGAGATCGCCAGGTAGCTCGCGTTCGACTTCGGCGCCAGCGCCAGGTACACGGCGGCCTGGCTGAGGTTCAGCGCGCACTCGGGCAGCCCGACGTGCTCGACCGCTTGCGCCGCCGCGACCGCGACCTGGAGCGCGCGCGGATCGGCGTTGCCGATGTCCTCGGAGGCGAGGATCACCATCCGCCGAGCGATGAAGCGCGGGTCCTCGCCACCTTCGAGCATCACCGCGAGGTAATAGAGAGAGGCATCGACGTCGGAGCCGCGCGTCGCCTTGATCCAGGCCGACGCGTAGTCGTAGTGGCGGTCGCCGCCCTTGTCGTAGAGCAACGCCTTCTGCTGGAGCGCGTCCTCGGCAAGTTCGACCGTGACCGGACGGTCCAGCCGCTGCGCCGTCTCGCAGGCCAGCTCAAGCGCGTTGTAGGCGGTGCGCGCGTCGCCGCTCGAGCGCACGGCGAAGAACTCGATCACGTCGTCCGGCACCTCGGGCGGATCGGGGACGCCGCGCTCGGCGTCCGCGAGCGCGCGGCGCAGCAACTGCTCGACCTGTTGCACGTCGAGCGGCTGCAGCTCGTATATCCGCGCGCGCGAGAGCAACGCCGAGTTGACCTCGAAGTAGGGGTTCTCGGTGGTAGCGCCGATCAGCGTCAGCAGACCCTCCTCGACCGCGGGCAGTAGCGTGTCCTGCTGCCCCTTGTTGAAGCGATGGATCTCATCCAAGAAAAGAACCGTTTTTCCGCGAGCGGAAAGACGGGAGCTCTGCTGCTCGTCCGCGGAAAAACGGGAACTCTGTTGCGCGACCTTCACGCGCTCCTCTGCCCGCTCGATCACCGCGCGCACTTCGGCGCGACCCGCGTTGACCGCGCTCTCCTCCTCGAACGCGGCGCCGGCGTGCGCGGCGACTATCCGCGCGAGCGTCGTCTTGCCCGTGCCGGGAGGTCCGTAGAGGATCATCGAGTGCGGCGCCCCCTGCTCGATCGCCGTGCGCAGCGCCGAGCCGGCCGCAAGCAGATGTTGCTGGCCGACGAACTCGTCGAGCGTGGCGGGGCGCATGCGAGCCGCCAGCGGCTCCTCGGCCAGCGGCACGGTCGTTCGCGCGCGCGCCGCGCCGGATGCCTGCGAAGTCTCGAACAGCCGGTCCACGATGCTCAGTATCTCCGATAGATGGAATACGTAGCTCTCGCAACCTGGTGCTTCACGGTCGCCCTGCTGGGCGGGTTCGTGGGGCTGGTGCTGGGCAACCTGCGGCTGCCGCTGGTGGTGGCGCTGGCGTCCTCGCCCGCGACCGGAGCGGGAGCCAACATCGGCATCAGCGCCGTTGCGGCGGCGACCGCCTCGACGGCCCACATCAGGGCGGGGCGCGTCAACTGGCGGCTGTTCGCGTGGATGGCACCGCCCTCGATCGTCGGCGCCGTGGTCGGTGGCTACCTGTCGGGCGCGATCCCCGGCGATGCGCTGCTGTTCGGGATCGCCGCCGTGCTCGCATACAGCGCGTTCCAGCTTCTGCGCCCGCGCGGGAAAAAGGAGGCCGAGGAGGCCGAGAGAGCTGCCGCCGGTGGCGAGCAACGGCTCGACCTCCGTGCGGCGGTCCTTTCGGGCGCGGCGATTGGCCTGGTCGGAGGAATGGTCGGGCTGATCCTCGGCTCGCTGCGGATGCCGGCGTTGCTGCGACTGGTTGGCGAGGCGCCCGCGAAGGCGGTCGGCACCAACGTCACGGTCGGTCTGTGCGTGGGCATCGCTGGCGTCCTCGGTCATTTGCCCTCGGGGGCGCCTGACTGGAACCTGCTCGCCGTCGGAGCCGCGGCGTCGATCCCGGGCGCGCTGATCGGCTCGCGCCTGACCGGCAGGCTCTCGGAGGAGAGCCTGCTGCGGGCGATCGGCTGGGTGCTGGTGCTGGCGGCGCTGAGCACGGTCGTGGAGGCGGTCACGTAGCATGGGCGTCATGGCGAACGAGAAGCTTCGGCTCGGCGGGATGGCGTTGCGCAACGGCCTGCTGGTGCACGGCCCCGGTCACTGGGCGGCAGCCGTTCGCGCGAGCGACGGGTCGGTCGCGGTTTTCTCCGGGCGCAAGCCGCGCTACGAGGGCCCGCTGCTCTCAATCCCGGGGCTGCGTGGAATCATCAGGTTGGCCGAGGCCCTGATCCTGCTGCCGCTGATCAAGAAGCGCGCGCCGCAGGTGCAGCTCCCGTTCGAGGACGGTCGCATCGTGGTCGCGATGTTTGCGTCCAGCGCGCTAGCTGCCGTCATCCGCCGCGGCGAGCGAGCCGGCGCCGGCCGCGAGGCGGCGGTCGCGTTGATCGGCATAGCGCCGACCGCGCTGGCGATGCGCGACTCCGACCTGGCCGCCTATCACGGCGTGGAGCACAAGTCGATCGCCGCGTACGAGCAGGATCGCGACCCGGCCGACACTCCCAAGGAGCACGAGCGCTGCGGCTCGAACCTGGTCGCGCCGATGATGCTGGCGACGATCGGCGGCAACCTGCTCGCGCGCTCGCTTGTCAAGTCGCGCGGGCCGGTCGTCAACATGGCCGTCACGCTCAGCAGCGCGGCACTTGCCGTCGAGGTGTTCGCGTGGGCCGAGCGCCACCGCGAGACGTCGCTGGCGCGCGCGATCAAGCGGCCGGGCTACGAGATGCAGCGGCTGTTCGCCACGCGCGAGCCGACCGTCGAGCAGCTCGAGATCGGCCGCGCGGCGATGGCGGAGATCTTGCGGTTGGAGACCGCCTAGAGCCTCACCGATCGACGTTGACCGCGCATATCGCGGCAAATGTCGAACGGTTGGAGCGTACGTCTGCAGCGGCCGCAATTACTTCTTGACGGGAACGAGCTTCACGTCGGCGCGATCCGACCGACGGCCGGATTGGAACACCGACGCCGGGATTCGGTGGTGGCCGCCGGGGGTCAGCTCCGCGTCGAGCTCGCCGCGCTCGATCCACTTGATCACCGTCTGACGACTGACGCCGACCCGCTCGGCGACCTCGGACGGCGTGAAAAATCGCTTGCGCAGACGCAGATATACCTCGTCCGAGTCTCCGGCCAACGTCGCCACCGCCTCCGCCTCGCGGTCGCGCCCCGCCGCCAGAAGCTCCTCGCGAAGCTTGCGGATCGTTGCCCTTGCTTGCTCCCGGCTCATGGCTCCACCTCGCGCGTCAGGGTACCAACAAGAAATCGATACCTAAAACGACGCGGATTCGCAAGTGAAAGTTCTGCGCCAGATTTGGCTCAAAAGCCAATATGGGGTCCAAAACCCATGGTCGAGCCCCCAGATCGCCGCTACGCTGGGTGCATGCGATTCGTAGCAGGCCGGTTGTGGGTGGCGGTTCTCGTGGTGCTGGCCGTGGTGCCGGTGAGCTGGCCGGCGTCCGCCGTGGCCGAAAGCGACGCGATCTCACGCCCAGTCGATGCCGGGGCGACGGTGACGAAGCAGGGAATGCTGCGGGTCGTCCGCACGGACGCTTCCGACCACGGCTCGGTTTCGCTCGCCTACGCACTGGTGGGCGACGACGGCGTGCGCTACAAGGTCGATTTCTCCGACCCGAAGTCGCGCGTCGTGAATTCGCCGGCGGGCACCGGCAAGGCCGACACGAAACTGCTCGAGCCGCTCGACAAGGCTCACGTGTCGATAACGGGCATCCTCGGCGGCAGGACGCTGGCCGCGATCACGACTCGCTCGGAACGCCAAGACGTCGCGCCCGCGTCGGGCACATCGGTGCTCGACCGGATCGCGCAGGTCTTCAACACCTGGGCCTCGCCGCTGATCGTGATCGCGTTCATCGCGCTGATCGTGATCTCTCTGCGCTTCATGCCACGGCAGAAGCCACAGCGCATCAAGCCCCAGTCGTCCAGCTCGGTCAAGTGGGACGACGTCGCCGGCTGCGAGGAGGCCAAGCACGAACTGCGCGAGGTGGTCGAGTTCCTGCGCGAACCGGATCGCTTCAAGCGCCTCGGCGCGAGCATGCCGAAGGGCATCCTGCTGCACGGGCCACCCGGCACGGGCAAGACCCTGCTCGCCAAGGCGGTCGCTCACGAATCCGGTGCCAACTTCTTCAGCCAATCCGCGAGCAGCTTTGTCGAGATGTTCGCCGGGCTCGGCGCTGCCCGCATCCGGCGCCTCTTCCGCGAGGCGCGCAAGCACGCGCCGGCGATCCTCTTCATCGATGAGCTGGACGCCGTCGGTCTCAAGCGCGGATTCGACATGTCGCGCGAGAAGGACCAGACGCTCAACCAGCTATTGGTGGAGATGGACGGATTCGACGAGCGCGGTGAGCTGGTCGTGATCGCTGCTTCCAACCGCGCCGACAGTCTCGATCCGGCTCTGATGCGGCCGGGTCGTTTCGACCGCCAGGTGCTCGTCTCGCCGCCGGATCTCAACGGCCGCCTCCAGATACTCGGCGTCCACACGCGCGGCAAGCCGGTCGCCGACGTCGATCTGCGCAACGTCGCGCGTCAGACCTCCGGCCTGACCGGAGCCGACCTCGCGAACCTGTGCAACGAGGCGGCCATCTTCGCCGGTCGCACGGGGCGCGAGACGATCGTCGATTCGGACTTCGATGGGGCGCTCGAGCGCGTGGTGGCCGGGCTTCAGAGCCGCAAGGTGATCACGTCCAAGGAGAAGGAGGTGATCGCCTACCACGAGGCCGGTCACGCCTTGGTGGGCGAGCTGCTGCGCACCAACTCCCGCATCCACCGGATCTCGATCGTGCCACGCGGGCAGGCGCTCGGCTACGTGATGAACCTGCCCGAAGAGGATCGCTACCTGATGTCCAAGCAGGACCTGATGAATCACCTCTCGAGCTTGCTCGGCGGCTACGTGGCAGAGCAGATCGTGTTCGAACGCACGACCACCGGCGCGGCCGACGACCTCAAGCGAGTGGTGGAGATCAGCCGCGCGATGATCGAGGACTACGGCATGGGCAGTCAGCTCATAGCGCACGTCAACGGCACCGGCAAGGAATCGCTCTCCGACTCCTCGCGCGAGCTACGTGACCGCGAGCAACAGGCGCTGATCGACGAGGCGCAGTGGGAGGCTCGTGTGCTCGTCTCCGAGTACCGGGAGATGCTCGATGCGATCGCCGCCCGGCTGCTCGAGAAGGAGACGATCGACCGCGACGAGATCGAGAAGGTGATCGAGGCAGCCCTCGAGAGCGCCGGCAAGACCTTCCCCGAGCGGGAGGGCAAGCCGCAGAACGCTCAGCATTTCGAGCCGCGCACGCGGACAGGCCGCTTCGACCGCTCCAACGGAGCGGAGACGGCGGGCGACGCCGCCGAGCTTCCGGAAGTCTGAGCCGCGCGGCTAAACTGCGCGGTCGATGTTCACGGCAATCGATCACGTCGGAATCGCTGTCTCGGACCTCGACGCCGCGGTCGAGCTGTACTCGAGCGGCTTCGAGATGCCGATCGTGCACAGGGAGACGGTGAAGGAGCAGGGCGTCGAGGCTGTGCTGCTGGACGTCGGCGAGTCCCATGTGGAGCTGTTGAGCCCGCTCTCCGCAGATACGCCGGTCGGGAGGTACTTGGAGAAGAAGGGCCCGGGCCTGCACCACACGGCGTATCGCTGCGCTGACGTCGAGGCGGTGCTGGCACGCTGCCGCGGGCAGGGCATGAGACTGATAGATGAGCGACCGCGCGTGGGCATCCGCGGCAGCCGCGTAGCGTTCCTCCACCCGTCCTCCACAGGGGGCGTGCTGGTGGAGCTGGTGGAGCCCGCCCGCGAGCACTGACACGAAATCCGTATCGACGAAGGAGCTGGAGTTGGCCGAGGACAACAAGGGGCACAAGCGGGTCGAGATTGGATTCGCCGGCGGACAGGCGATATCCGTGCAGATCGCCGAGCGCGACTACGACAAGCTCCGCAAGGAGGTGCGAGGCGGCGACGGCTGGTACGAGCTGGACACGGCGGACGGACCGGTGTCGCTCGACCTGCGCAAGATCGTCTTCGTCAAATCCGACACCCCCGATCACCGCATCGGGTTCTCGGGGCTATGAGGCCGCGAACGCTCGCGCTTGCGGCCACCGCGGGAACGTTGGGAGCTGCTTACTGGTGGCGCACGCATCCGTCTCCGTGTCCGTACTGGCAGCGGTTCTGGCTCGCGGCGCCGCACCCCGGCATCACTCGTGACCGCCTCGTCGAGCTGCTCGACCCGCGCCCGGGCGAGCGCATCCTCGAAGTTGGCCCCGGAACCGGCTACTACAGCTTCGACGTCGCAGACCGTCTCGGTAGCGAAGGACGGCTCGAGCTTTTCGACATCCAGCAGCAGATGCTCGATCACGTGGTGGCGATCGCCGCTGAACGCGAGGTGACCAACATGACGCCGACGCAGGGCGACGCGCAGTCGCTGCCGTTCGCCGACGCGAGCCTCGACGCGGCGTTCATGGTCACGGTGCTCGGCGAGATCCCCGACCCCGAAGCGGGGCTGCGCGAGTTGGCGCGCGTGCTGAAGCCTGGAGGGCGGCTGGTCATCGGCGAGCTGTTCGGCGACCCGCACTACGTCAGTCCGGGCAGCATGCGCGCGAGCGCGGGACGGGCGGGCTTCGAAGCCGACGGCAAGTCCGGGAACCCGCTCGCCTTCTTTGCACGCTTCGCGCGGCCGTCGCGGCCGTCGCGGCCGTCGCGGCCGTCGTAGTGTTCGCCCTGCGTTGAGGACCCTCGACTCACTCGCCCGGCTCGACCGGGCCGCGCTCGCCACCATGCGCAGCCGCCTTCACTCGCCGGCGATCGAGCGGGCGGCGGTCGCTTACACGACGGTCGGCGAGTTCGGCGCCTGCTGGATTGCCGTCGCGCTGACCGGCTCGACGCTCGACCCCGGCAGACGCGACCGCTGGCTGCGGATGACGGCGCTGGTGCCGGCCACGATCGCCATCAACTACTGCGTGAAACGACTGGTCGCGAGGCGAAGGCCCGACCTCGACGGATCGCTTGCGCTCGGCCGGACCCCGTCGAGCCACTCGTTTCCCTCCGCCCACGCGGCATGCTCGTTCGCGGCTGCCTGGTCGGCCCCGGCGACGCGCACACCGATGCTGGCCGCGGCGACGTTGATGTCGCTCACACGGCCCTACCTCGGCCTGCACTATCCGAGCGACGTGCTCGCGGGTACCGTGCTCGGCAGCGCGATCGGGATCGGGGCTTCGTCGCGATGATGCGGATCGGCATCGTCGGCCTGCCGAACGCCGGCAAGTCGACGCTGTTCAACGCGCTCACGCAAGCCGCCGCCGAAGTGGGCGAGTACCCGTTCACCACGATCGATCCCAATGTGGCGATCGTCGAGGTGCCGGACGAGCGGCTCGACGCGCTGTTCGAGCTGTTCGCGCCGAAGGCCGAGGTCCGCGAGCGGATCGAGTTCGTCGACATCGCCGGCCTGGTGCGTGGTGCGCACGAGGGCGAGGGGCTGGGCAACCGCTTCCTCGGCCACATCCGCGAGGTCGATGCGATCCTGCACGTCGTGCGCGCGTTCGAGCATCCCAACGTCGCCCACCCGCACGGCGAGATCGATCCCCTGGCCGACGTCGAGGCGGTCGATGCCGAGCTGCTGCTCGCAGACCTCGAGAGCGCGCGTGCGAGGCTCGAGAAGGCCGGCAAAGCGGCCAAGTCCGGCGACAAGCAGGCGATCGCCGATGCGGAGCTTTGCCGCGGCGCAGTGGCCGAATTGGAGGCCGGGCGCCGCGCGCCGCGCGAGGCCGACCTGCTGACATCGAAGCCCGCGCTGGTGGTCGCGAACGTCACCGAGGGCGACGAGGTTCCGCCGGAGCTGCGCGACCTTGGCGCGATCGCGATCGGCGCCCGCGACGAGGCCGAGTTGGCCGAGCTGGAGCCCACCGAAGCCGAGAGCATGCGCGCTGAGCTGGGGATCGCCGCCGGCGCGCTCGAGCGCCTTATCGCAGCCGCGTACTCGGTGCTCGACCTGATCACCTTCTTCACCGTCGCCGCCGACAACAAGGAGGTGCGCGCGTGGAGCGTGCCCGCCGGCGCGAAGGCGCCCGAGGCCGCGGGCAGGATCCACACCGACATGCAGCAGGGCTTCGTGCGCGCGGAGGCGATCGCGTGGGACGAGCTGGTCGCGGCCGGGTCGTTCGCGGCCGCGCGCGATCAGGGCAAGTTGCGCTCGGAGGGCAAGGACTACGCGGTGCGCGACGGCGACGTGCTGACGATCAAGTTCACGGGCTGATCGATCCCCTGCGGGTCGATCGCTTTGGGGCGGTCAGGTCTCGACCGTTCGAGTGATGACCGTCGCAGGGCTCTGCCACACTGGATCGCCTACTACAACGAGCGCAGGCCCCACTCAGGGATCGGGGACCGGCCGCCGATCAGTCGCGTTCACAAGGTGTGTGGGCGGTACAACTAGAACGACACGGCGCAGTACTTCGTTTCGAGGTACTCGTCGATGCCCTCGAAACCGCCCTCACGGCCCAGTCCCGAATGCTTGACGCCGCCAAAAGGCGCCGCCGGGTCGGACACGATGCCGCGATTGAGCCCGACCATCCCGTACTCGAGCGCCTCCATCACCCGGAAGGCACGTCCCAGGTCGCGCGTATAGACGTAGGCGACGAGCCCGTACTCGGTGTCGTTGGCCCACTCGATCGCCTGCTGCTCGGAGGTGAACGACTTCACCGGAGCGACCGGGCCGAATATCTCCTCCTTCAACACGCGTGCGCCCTCGGGGACGTTCCCTAGCACGGTCGGCATGTAGAAGTAGCCGGCGCCCTCGCCGCGGTGCCCACCGATGATCACCGCCGCCCCTCGGCCGACCGCGTCGGTGACCAGCTCATCGACCTTGGCGCGCGCGCGGTCGTCGATCAGCGGGCCGACCTGCGCGCCCTCGTCGGTGCCGCGCCCGACCTTCATCGACCCCATCCGCTCGCCCAGACGCGCCGCGAAGTCGTGTGCGAGTGAGTCGGCGACGTAGAAGCGGTTGGCGGTGGTGCACGCTTCGCCGATGTTGCGCATCTTGGCCAGCAACGCGCCCTCGACCGCGTCGTCGAGGTCGGCGTCGTCGAACACCAGGAAGGGTGCGTTGCCTCCAAGCTCCATCGAGGTGTTCAGCACCTGATGCGCGGACTGCTCGATCAGCTTGCGCCCGATCTCCGTCGAGCCGGTGAAGCTCAGCTTGCGCAGCCGCGGGTCGTTGACGATCGGCTCCGAGACGGCGCCGGCGCTGGACGAGGTGATCACGTTCAGCACGCCGTCGGGCAAACCGCAGTCCTGCATGATCTGCGCGAGCGCGAGCGCGCTGAGAGGCGCCTGCTTTGCTGGTTTGAGGATTGCCGTGCAGCCGGCCGCGATCGCCGGGCCGATCTTGCGCGCCGCCATCGCCGCCGGGAAGTTCCAGGGCGTCACCAGATAGCTTGGCCCGACCGGCTGCTTCATCACGATGAAGCGCCCCTGACCGCCGGGCGCGACCTGGTAGCGGCCGGCGATTCGCACCGCCTCCTCCGAGAACCAGCGCAGGAAGTCGGCCGCGTAGCGGATCTCGCCCTGCGACTCGGCCAACGGCTTGCCCATCTCGAGCGTCATCACCATCGCCAGCTCGTCGATGCGGTCGATCAGCGCTTCGTGTGCGCGGCGCAGAATCTCCGCACGCTCGCGCGGCGGGTGGTCGCGCCACGTCCGCTGAGCGGTCGCGGCGGCGTCGAGCGCGGCGTGGGCATCGTGCGCGGTCGCGTCGGCAACCTCGGCGATCGTCTCGCCGGTCGAGGGATCCTCCACCGCCAGCCGGGAGCCGCTCGAGCCGTCCACCCACCGGCCGCCGATCAGCAGCTGCTTGGGTACCGATTCGATCGCGTTGTGCTCGTTTATGCCGGTATTGACCGCCACCGCTTGCCTCTCTTGTAAGCGAAATGTATTGCAACCGTATCGTCGCCTTGCCGCAATGGCGATACTTGATCCACGATGGCGAGACGATTTGCCACAGTTTCAATCCTCGTGCTGGCGGCCCTGCTGGCCGCGCCCGCCGCCGCGCCCGCCGCGCGCTGGTCGTTGCGAGGCGCCGGCTGGGGACACGGAATCGGCATGAGCCAGTACGGCGCCTACGGTCTCGCTCGCCATGGCCGCGACCACCGCGAGATCCTGCGCCACTACTACACGGGCACGAGCATCGGCAACCGCAGTGGTCAAACCGTGCGCGTGCTGCTCCAGGCCAACCGGGGGCGCGTGGCCGTACGCGGTGCGACCAGCGCAGGTGGGCGCCGGCTTGCGCCGGGATCCACCTACCGCGCAAGACGCAGCGGCTCACGGGTCGTCCTGCGCGACTCCTCCGGCCGTGTCGTTGCGTCCGCGCAGGGCACGGTGAGCGTGCGCGGCCGCCGGGCCGTGCGACTGCTCGGCGCCGCTCAAAACGGAACCTCGAGCGGGCGCTACCGCGACGCGATCGAGATCCGCACCGCCAGCGGCCCGGGGCTCAACGCGATCAACGCGATCGGCCTCGACCAGTATGTGAAGGGCGTGGTCGCGAGCGAGAGCCCCTCGTCGTGGCCGGCCGCCGAACTGCGCGCGCAGGCCGTCGCAGCGCGCAGCTACGCGCTCGCCACCGACGTCGGCGGCAAGGGGTTCGACCAGTATGCGGATACCCGCAGCCAGGTCTACCGCGGTGTCGGCGGCGAGACACGGGCGACCAACGCAGCGGTGGCACGTACGCGCGGCGAGGTCGTCACGTACCGCGGCAAGGTCGCGGTGACCTACTTCTTCTCCACCTCGGGTGGGCACACCGAGGACGTGCAGAACGTGTTCCTCGGAAGCAAGCCGCAGCCGTGGCTGAAGGGAGTCGAGGATCCGTACGACACAACCTCCCCCTACCATCGCTGGGGCCCGTATCGCTACACGACCGGCCAGCTCACGGCGAAGCTCGGCAACTTGGTTAAGGGAGCGTTCGAGGGACTTGACGTGGTCAAGCGCGGATCCTCGCCGCGCATAGTGAGAGCGCGGGTGCGCGGATCGCGCGGATCGACTCTCACGACCGGGCCCGCGCTTCGCGCCCGGCTCGGTTTGCGCGACACGTGGTTCAGCTTGCGGCGCGCCTCGGCACGAGATAGCCGCCCGTAGCGGGCGGCTATCTGCCGGTATTGGAAGGGGGTGGCCGCGACCGAGCCGGCAAGCGGCCCGGCCGCGGCGCAAGTCACAGAGGAAGCTCCTAAATCCGTGGGCCCTCTGTGTTGGGGATTCGCACCGAGCAGCCTACCCGCTCGGCAGGCTGTAAGCAACCACCCGCCACATGAAACCGCGCACGACCCGTGAGTTTCCGCCGAGAGCCTCGTTTTGGGCCCGCACGGACTAGAGTGCTCGACGATGCATTTCGAGGGCGATCCTCTGCGATGACTCGGCAGGAGCTGTGGGGCGTGGAAACCAGTAAGGCGGTTGACAACTTCCGTGTCTCCGGCGAGTGCGTCCCGCTGCCGGTGATTCACTGGCTTGGCGGGATCAAAGCCGCCGCGGCCCGGGTCAACGGTGAGCTGGGCCTGCTGGAGGCCGATCTTGCAGGGCGCATCGCCAGCGCCGGCGACGAGGTCGCCGGCGGCATGCGCGACGACCAGTTCCCGATCGACGTGTTTCAGACGGGGTCGGGCACTTCGACCAACATGAACGCCAACGAGGTGATCGCCAGCTTGGCGGGGGACGCTCACCCGAACGACCACGTCAACCTGGGGCAGTCCTCGAACGACGTTTTCCCGTCTGCGGTCCACCTGGCCGCGCTCGAGCAGGTGTCCACGAAGCTGTTGCCCGCCCTGGCGCAACTCGAGGCATCGCTGTCGAGCAAGGCGAGCGAGTTTGCCGGCGTCGTGACCGCTGGGCGCACGCACCTGATGGACGCCGTCCCGGTGACGATCGGACAGCGCTTCGGGGGCTACGCGGCCCAAATGAGACTCGGGCGCGAGCGCATCGCTGCCACGCTTCCTCGTGTGGCACAGATTCCGCTCGGAGGCACGGCAACGGGAACAGGGCTCAACACGCACCCGGAGTTCGCGCAGAGCGTGCGCGCGATTCTGTCGAAGGCGAGCGGGCTGGAGATTCTGCCGCCGGCCGATCCATTCGAGGCCCAGGCCAACCGCGACGCCCTGGTCGAGCTGTCCGGCGCGATGAAGGTGGTCGCGGTGTCGCTGACCAAGATCGCCAATGACATCGCGCTGATGGGCTCGGGCCCGCGGGCCGGGATCGCCGAGTTGGTCCTGCCGGAGTTGCAGAAAGGCAGCTCGATCATGCCGGGCAAGGTCAACCCGGTGATTGCGGAGGTCGTGCTCCAGGTTTGTGCCCAGGTGATCGGCAATGACACGGCCATCACGGTCGCGGGCACGCAGGGCAACTTCGAATTGAACGTGCGTGTGCCATTGATCGCGCGCAACCTGCTCGACCAGGTGAGGCTACTGTCGAGCGCCACTCACCTGTTCGCGACCAAGTGCATCGACGGGATAGAGGTCAACCGGGAGATGTGCGCGCGTCACGCCGAAGCGACGCTTGCGGCCGCGACTGCGCTCAACCCCCACATCGGCTACGACCGCACTGCCGAGATCGTCAAGTCTGCCGCCGAGAGCGGGCGGCCCCTGCGTGAGGTGGCACGCGAGCTGGGCGTGGATGAGGCCGTGCTGCGGGAGGCGCTCGATCTGGAGGCAATCGCAAAGGGGAGCGGTTAGCGGGAGACCCGCTAACCGCGAATCCGCTCGCGCAACGCCGCGCCGCGACCGGCCGCGACGGCGCGCCCGGCCCGCTCCTCGGTGAGCGGCACCCCGCGCGACTGGGCCAGCTCGACGAGTTGCTGGCGCTCCTCCCCCTCGCGCGCCGCCTTGAAGAACAGCCACGCGAACAGCCCGAGCGTGAGCAGGCTGCCCTCGATCATCATCGCCGTTCCGGCGAGACCCTGGTCGTTGAGCGGCGAAATCTGCCAGGCGCGTTCGCCGTGCGCATAGTGCGGATAGAAGATCGTGCCCGACCAGACGAAGACGTTGCCGAGCAGCGCACCGATCAACCGCACCGCGATGATGTAGATGAGCTTCCAGAAATTGGTGAACCACGCCGGTTGCGGCAGCGGCCCGAACAGCGGCATCCACATGTTGACGGCAAAGCCGATGAACATCATGTGCTCGAGTCCGTGCACCAGCTCGTGTCGCAGCGCGGCCTCATAGAAGACCGGCAGATGCCAGACGTAGAGGTCGAGCACCCAAAGCGGCAGGGCGATCAGGGGATTGCTCAGCACCCGCATGCGATCGAACAGGCGCACGCGCAGCAGCGGCGCGATCAGCGGCCCGGTCAAGCCGAGCACGATCGCCAGCGCCGCGATGTCGGCCAGCAGCAGGTGCTGGGCCATGTGCGCGAACAGCAGCTCGTCGGAAAGCTCGCCGAGCGGCGAGTACACGGCGACCAGAAGTGTTGCGAGGCCGCCGTAGAAGCAGATCTGTCGCCATGCGGGCACCGGCTGCTCGCGCCGCGCCAGCGTGCGAGCGCGCGTCGCATACGCGTACACGACGAGCGCTGCCAGCAGTGGCTGGAGCGGTTCGAACGGTCCGGGCGCTATGTGGGCTAGTTGCGAGTGCACGGTTTCAATTGCCGGCGAGCGGCAAGCGAGATTGTCCCAGGGTTTTGGTTGTCCGCTGCTACGCCTAGCTTTTTCCGCAAATGACGAACCTTTCCACGCTGCTGGAGGACCCACTCGCGCACCGCGCGCTCGATGCTCTCGTGCGTGCTGAGACACGGCTGACCCGGCGATTGGCGGCCGAGGTCGAACGCCGCGGTCTCTCGGCGACCGGCTTCGCGATGCTGGTCGTGCTCGAGTCCGCCGGCGGCTGCCTCGAGTTGCGCACGCTGCGCCATCGCCTCGGCTTCAGCAAGGCGAACGCCTCGGAGGTCACGGGAACGCTCGAGTCGCGGGGATTCATCCGGCGCGAGCGCAGCATGCGTGACCGCCGGGCCGTGCTGATTTGGATCACGCCCGTCGGAGAGGAGCTGATGAGGGAGCTGTTCCCCGACCACGCCCGGCGGGTGCGAGATGCCTTCACGACGCTGGACGATCAGGAGAAGCGCGAGTTGGCCCGGCTGTGCCGCAAGCTCGACCGGGCCGCGTAGTCGCGTCTTCTCCTCGGCTGGGAACGGTGATGCGCTGTGCAAGGCAATGCGGTGCGGTAGTATGCCGGCGCAAGTCACATCGGGCGATCGCAAGCGCCCGGAGGGGTGACACTACTGGGTGTTTCCGGGCCGGCAAGTTTTGACTCCTCCCGGCCCGGCCACCCGGTTTCCGCGCAACGACGTGGTGGCGGCCTCCTAGAATCACTCGCTGATGGCGCGCTACCGTCCGGTCGAGACCAGCCAGAGCTTTCCCGTGCTGGAACAGCGCGTGCTCGAGCGCTGGCGCGAACTCGACGTGTTCCACGAGACGCTGCGCCGGCGCGAGGGTGCCCCCCTCTACGTGTTCTACGAGGGCCCGCCGACCGCCAACGGCCAGCCCGGGTCGCATCACGTGCTCTCGCGCGTGTTCAAGGACATCTTTCCCCGCTACAAGACGATGCGGGGCTTCCGCGTGCCGCGCAAGGCCGGGTGGGACTGCCACGGGTTGCCGGTCGAGCTGGAGGTCGAGCGTCAGCTCGGCATCAGCTCCAAGCAGGAGATCGAGGACTACGGCATAGCCGAGTTCAACCAGCGCTGCCGCGAGTCGGTCTTCTCCTACGTCGGCGACTGGAACGAGTTGACCGAGCGGATCGGCTTCTGGATCGACCTCGACGACGCCTACATCACGATGTCGAACGACTACGTCGAGTCGGTCTGGTGGGCGTTGCGACAGATATGGGACAAGGGCCTGCTCTACGAGGGGCACAAGGTCGTTCCCTACTGCCCGCGCTGTGGCACGGCACTGTCGAGCCACGAGGTCGCGCTCGGCTACAAGGACATCTCCGATCCGTCGGTGTACGTGCGATTCCGCGTCGCCGAGTCGGGGCCGCAAGCGCCGATCGAGCGGGGCGACTCGCTGCTGGTGTGGACGACGACGCCGTGGACGCTGATCTCCAACGTGGCCGTCGCTGTTGCCCCGGATGTTGACTACGTTCGTGTCCGCGCCGGCGACGAGGTGCTCGTGCTGGCGGCGCCACTGGTCGAGCCCGTGTTCGGCGACGAGCGGCCGCAGGAGCTGGAGCGCTTCCCCGGCACGGCCCTCGAGCAGACGCGCTACGAGCCGCTTTTCCCTTACCTCGACGATCTCGGCGAACGTGCCCACCGGGTCTGGCCGGCGACCTTCGTGACGACCGAGGATGGCACCGGCTTGGTCCACATCGCGCCCGCGTTCGGGGAAGACGACCTCGGCGTGGCGACTGAACACGACCTGCCGGTGGTCAATCCGGTTCGCGCCGACGGCACCTACGAGGATGTCGTGTCCGACTTCGCGGGCCAGTTCGTCAAGGACGCCGATCCGGCGATCATCGACGACTTGCGCGAGCGCGATCTGCTGTTCCGCTCGCAGACCTACGAGCACGCTTATCCGCACTGCTGGCGATGTGACACACCGCTGCTCTACTACGCGAAGGCAAGCTGGTACATTCGCACGACCGCGGTGCGCGACGAGTTGATCGCCAACAACGAGCAGATCGATTGGCACCCGTTCCACATCAAACAAGGCCGCTTCGGCAAGTGGCTGGAGAGCAACGTCGATTGGGCGCTGTCGCGCGAGCGCTACTGGGGCACGCCGCTGCCGATCTGGCGCTGCCCCGACGGGCACGAGCACTGCGTAGGCTCGTACGCCGAGCTGCGCGAGCTGGGTGCGACCGTGCCCGACGACCCGCACCGCCCTCACATCGACGAGGTCGGCTTCGATTGCCCGGCCTGCGGCAAGCCGATGGCGCGCGTGCCCGAGGTGATCGACGCCTGGTTCGACTCGGGCGCGATGCCGTTCGCCCAGTTCCATTACGAGTTCGAGAACGACGAGCAGTTCCGCGAGCGCTTTCCCGCCGACTTCATCTGCGAGGCACTCGACCAAACGCGCGGGTGGTTCTATTCGCTGCTCGCGATCTCGACTTTGCTGTTCGGCGAGTCCAGCTATCGGACGGTGCTCTGCCTGGGCCTGATCCTCGACCCCGAGGGCCAGAAGATGTCAAAGAGCCGCGGCAACGTGGTCGCGCCTTGGGACGTGATCAACGCTCACGGGGCGGACGCGTTCCGCTGGTACTACTTCACCTCCCAGCAGCCCTGGTCGGGCTACCGCTTCTCGGTTGACACGGTCGGTGAGAGCGTGCGCAAATTCCTGCTCACGCTCTGGAACACGTATAGCTTCTACGTGCTCTACGCGAACGTCGATGACTTCGACCACGCGCAGCACGAGCTGCCGGTGGCACAGCGGCCGGAGCTGGACCGCTGGCTGCTGTCGCGGCTGCAGAGCGCCGTTTCGGCCGCGCGCGACGAGCTGGACGCCTACGACACGACCTCGGCCGGCCGGTCGATCGCGGCGTTGGTGGACGACCTCTCGAATTGGTACGTGCGGCGCAGCCGTCGGCGCTTCTGGAATCCGGGCGACGACGGCTCCGGCGACGACAAGACGGCCGCCTATCTGACGTTGCAGGAGGCGCTCGTCACGATCGCCAAGCTGCTGGCGCCTTTCACGCCGTTCGTCGCGGATGAGATCTACTCAAACCTCGACGGGTCCGAAGTGTCCGTGCACCTGTGCGACTATCCGGATGCTGACGCCGTGCTGATCGACAAGGAGCTGGAGTTCGACATGACCGTTGCGCGGCGAACCGTCGAGCTTGGCCGTGCGGCCCGCAGCCAAGCCAAGGTCAAGGTGCGTCAACCCCTGCCGGAGGCGATCGTCGTCGCCAACGACCGCGAGCGGGCCGCGATCGAGCGCCTCGAAGGGCTTGTGCTGGACGAGCTGAACGTGAAGTCCGTGTCGTACGTGACCGAGGCAGACGAGCTGGCCCAGTACGAGGTCAAGCCCAACTTCCGCGCCCTGGGACCGCGCTTCGGCTCGAAGATGCCACAGGCGAAGGCGGCGATCGAGTCACTCGACCCCGCGCACGTCGCGGCCGCGTTCGATCGAGGAGAGAGCATTGGCGTCAATGTCGAGGGGACCGAGCACGCGTTGACCGCCGATGATCTTCAGCTCGTGATGTTGCCGCGTGAGGGTTACCAGCTCGAACGTCAGGCCAGCTACGCCGTCGCGCTGCGGCTCGACCTCGACGACGTGCTGCGTCGCGAGGGCGCGGCTCGCGAAGTCGTGCACGCGATCCAGAACGCGCGCAAGGCGGCCGGCCTCGAGGTCGAAGACCGCATTGAGCTATGGCTATCGGGCGACCCGGCGTTGCTCGACGCCGTACGCGAGCACTCCGGCTACGTCGCCGGGGAAACGCTGGCCACCGCGTTGAACATCGACGGGGTCGAGCCGAATGCTCAGCATCTGCAGGTGATCATGATCGACGGCGCCGAGCTGGCCATCGCGCTCAGCAAGAGCGGCTGAAACAACGAGGGGGCTATACGCCCCCCTCGACCCCCCCTCATGCAGGAGGGCCGGCCTACGGCCGTCCCAAACCTAAGTTAGCGCCGGTTCCAGCTCGCCGACGATCCGTGCCTTCGGCTGGGCGCCGATCAGCTTCTTCGCGACCTGCCCATTCCTGAACAGGATCATCGTCGGGATCGAGAGGATCTCGTACTGGACCGCGGTCTGCTGGTTGTCGTCGACGTTCATCTTCACCACGCGCATGTCCTCGCGCTCGTCGTTGATCTCCTTGAGGATCGGGGAAACGACGCGGCAAGGCCCGCACCACGGTGCCCAGAAATCAACCAGCACCGGGGTCTCCGATTCGAGCACCTCGGCGGTGAAATTGTCGTCGGTCACGTCTGCGACTTGCCCGGTCACGTTCGCCCTTTCCTTCGAATATTTCCGATTTTCCCTTAGGCGGGAAAATCGGGAACTCTGTAGCTCGACCAACAACGCAAGCTTAGCTTAGGCGGGTGCGCTGCTTCGGCGGCCGGTACCTGCGCCGCCCAAACCGCAGGCTCGGCACCATCCAGATCGCCTCCGCCACGATCGTGCGCGACATCTTGCTCTCGCCCACGCGTCGGTCGGCGAACGTGATCGGGACCTCCGTCACCGCGAACCCGTGCTTGATCGCCCGATAGGTCAGCTCGACCTGAAAGGCATAGCCGCGTGAGCGCACGCTGTCGAGGTCGATCGCCTCGAGCACCGCTCGGCGAAAGCACTTGAAGCCGCCGGTCAGGTCGTGGACGGGCACTCCCAGGACCAGTCGTGCGTAGAGGCTGCCGCCCCGGCTGATCAAGCGCCGCGCCGGGCCCCAGTCGCGTACTCCGCCGCCGCGGACGTAGCGTGAGCCGAGCACGAGGTCGCCCGCCGCCTCGATCAAGCGCGGCAGGTCAGCCGGATCGTGGGAGAAGTCGGCGTCCATCTCGATCACGAGCGCGGCACCGGCGTCCAGTGCACGGCGAAAGCCCGCCAGGTAGGCCTGCCCGAGCCCTTGCTTCGCGGCGCGATGCAGAACCTGGACGTGTGCGTCGGCGGCCGCGAGACGGTCCGCCAGCTCGCCGGTGCCGTCGGGCGAGGAGTCGTCGACGACGAGGATTACGTGATCGGGGACGACCGACTCGAGCGCGCCGCGGATCTCGCGCACGATCGGCTCGAGATTGTCGCGCTCGTCGTATGTTGGCAGCACGACCCAGACGGGTCCGCGCTGCAACTGGGGCGTGGCCATGGGCCGCGTATCGTACGCGTGCATGAAGAACGCCGACATTGCAGCCGCCCTCGACGAGTTGGGGGACCTCTACGAGCTCGATGGTGCGGTCGTTTACCGTGTGATCGCCTACCGCCAGGCGGCGCAGGTCGTGCGTGAATCACCCATGTCGGTGCAGCAGCTCGCGTCCGAACGGCGCCTCACAGAGCTGCCGGGTGTCGGCAAGACGCTGGAGCAGAAGATCGAGGCGCTGCTCGAGGCCGGTGAGATTCCGGCTGCGGCGAAGCTGAAGCAGAAGTTCCCCGGCGAGCTGGTCGAATACATGCGGATCCCCGGCCTGGGAGCAAAGACCGCACGCAAGATCCACGATCAACTCGGAATCGCGACGCTCGCCCAGCTTCGCGAAGCTGCGGAAGGTCAACAGCTGCGCGAGATAGCGGGGCTCGGCCCGAAGGCCGAGCAGAACATCCTTGCCGCCCTGCGCAAGCGACCGCGTGCCGGGTCGCCCAAGCGGCGCCTGCTTTCCGACGTGCTCGAGATCGCCGACGAGATCCTCGAAGAGCTGCGCGTGCATCCGGCCGCGGAGCGAGTCGAGATTGCCGGAAGCGCTCGCCGCATGGCCGATACCTGCAAGGACCTCGACATCGTCGCGACATCGCGCGACGCTGCCGCGCTCACGCGCGCGTTCACCGAGCTGGAGATCGTCGCGGAGACCAAGGCGAGCGGCGAGGCGGGCGCCAAGATCCTCACGCACAACGGCCTCAGCGTCGATTTTCGCGTTGTCGCTCCGGAACAGTTCGGGAATGTGCTTCAACACCTGACGGGGTCGAAGCGCCACAACGTCGAGCTGCGCGAGTACGCGGTGCAGCGCGGCCAGCACGTCAGCGAGTACGGCATCGAGGACGAGCGCAGCGGCCGCACCGATGCCTGCGCCACGGAGCAGGACGTGTACGGCTTGCTCGGACTCGACTACATCGAGCCCGAGCTGCGCGAGGGTCGCGGCGAGCTGGAGGCTGCTCTCGACCATACGCTGCCGGCGCTGATCGAAGGGTCGGACATCAAGGGCGACCTACACAGTCACACGACGCTTTCGGACGGGCGCGCGACGCTCGCGCAGATGGCGGAGGCCGCGCGCAAGCGCGGCTACCGATATTTCGCAATCACCGACCACTCGGCCTCGTTCGGCTTCGGCGACGACGTCCAGCCGGGCACGCTGCGCCGCCGCATCGCCGAGATCCGCAAACGCAACTCGGCAAGCAAGGGCTTTCGCCTGCTTGCGGGGTCCGAGGTGAACATCCACCCGGACGGATCGCTCGACTACGACGACGAGCTGCTCGGCGAGCTGGACTGGGTCGTGGCATCCGTGCACTCGTCGTTTCGGATGAGCGAGCGCCGCATGACCGAGCGGATCATGGCGGCGATGGACAGCCCCTACGTCGATGCGATCGGCCATCCGACGGGAAGGTTGCTGTTGCGCCGCGAGCCCTATCGGCTCGACATCGAGCGGCTCGTCGAGCATGCCGCAACGACGGGCACGATGCTCGAGATCAACGCCAACCCCAATCGTCGCGACCTCTCCGACCTGCAAGCGCGCCTGGCCGCCGAGGCCGGAGCGATACTCGCGATCAGCTCCGACGCGCATCGCACCGAGACGCTCGACGTGATGCGCTACGGCATCGCCACCGCGCGGCGTGCGTGGCTCGGACCGGCCCAGATCGCGAACACGCGAAGCTGGCGCGAGCTGTCCAAGCTGCGCAAGCGGACACGCAAGCGGGTACGCAAGGCGACGAGGTAACTTAGGGGGCGCCGTTGAGCGAGGTGACGCGGCGCATGCCCACCGTCCGCACGAGTTGGATCCGCCGGAAGGGCGAGCCGCCGACGACGTAGAAGCGGGCGCCGTCGCGCTCCTCGATTGCGGTCACGGCCTTCTCCTGCTTGCGCCATGCTAGCGCCTGGAAGATCAGGAACGCGGCGCCAATCCCCGTGACCTGCGGATACACGAACGAGGCTCCCGCGAACAGCAGCACGTAAGGAGCGAGCGGCCAGAGGCGATTGACGAGTATCGATGCCGGCTCAATCGGCGGCAGGGCGCTCTCGGTGCGCGCGTCGGCGAGCAGCGTGGAAATGCCTGTGCCAGCCTTGGTCCTGCGTCCGGCCAGCGCGCCCGCGATGCCGGCGAGCGTTATGAACGCGAGCGCTTGAACCAGGACGAACGTCTCGCCACTGGTCGCCGCGGTGACGATCGCGATCGCGCCCAACGCGGTTGCTTCGCCGGCCATCAACAGCACCGTCGTCTTGAGGAAGTCGGTGAAGTGCATCGGTTACCGAAGTGAAGCGAGCAGGTCGGCCATTCCTTCGGGCCCGTCAACGATCATG
This sequence comes from Solirubrobacterales bacterium, assembly GCA_040880005.1. Taxonomy (GTDB): domain Bacteria; phylum Actinomycetota; class Thermoleophilia; order Solirubrobacterales; family JBBDJG01; genus JBBDJG01. Next base: position 5,633 of record JBBDJG010000035.1, on the reverse strand, counting down.
TCGGCACGTTCGGCGATCTCGGCCGGCCCCTCGTCGGAGACGACGCCGACGCACACTGCATGCCCGAGGGCTCCCTGCGCCCGCAGTTCGTGCAACCTGTGGAAAGCATCGAGGTCCGTGGTGTCGTCGCCCGCGTACAGCGCCGCGTTTGGATCGGCGTGGCGCAGCAGCGATTCGAGCGCGCTGCCCTTGTCGATCGCGACGTCGGGACGGATCTCGAGCACCTTGCGGCCCCAGTGGACCGCCAGGCCGAGGTCGCGCGCATCGGCTGCGATCAGCTCGAGTCGCGCCCGCGTGCCGGTCTCGTCCGGCGCCCCGCGCCAGTGGAAGGCGCAGATCGACTCCTTGTCCTCGAAGCGCACGCCCACGCGCTGGAGATCGCCCGAAAAGCGTTCGGTCGCGAACTCCCGCACGCGCTGCGCCTGCCCGACGACACTCGGATCGAGCACGATCTCGCCGGAGTGCGCCGCGAGGTACTCGAATCCGTGGTTGCCGCTGTAGCTGATCGAGTTGATGCCGACAACGCGACGCGCGTCGAGCACCTGACGCCCGGAGACGCACGCGATCAGGCCGTAGCGCTCGGCAAGCGCTTCGAGCAGCTCGCGAGTGCGCTCGGGCACCTTTGCCTGCTCGGGGGTGGGAACGATCGGTGCCAGCGTGCCGTCCACGTCGAGCACCAGGGCCGACCGCCGTGGGTCGGCGCGCAAAGGCGCGAGCAGCTCATCCGCCCGCTCGTGCGCGTCCTTGTCAGAGTCTGCCCGGCTCACGCGGCCTCTAGTATCTCGAACCATGTCGAAGCAGCGCGTCGCGAAGCTTGCAGCGATCGGCACGGCGGCCGGCGCGTTCAGCGGGCTGTTCGGCGTCGGCGGCGGCACGGTGATAGTTCCGCTGCTGATTCTGTGGTTCGGCTACGCGGAGCGCGAGGCGACCGCAACCTCGCTGGCGGCGATCATCGTGATCGCCGGCTTTGGTGTTGCCACTCAAACCGGGTACGGCAACGTGGACGTTGGCGACGGCCTGCTCGTCGGCCTGCCCGCGGTTGCCGGAGTGCTTGCCGGCACCGCGTTGCAGCAGCGCCTGTCGGGTCGAACCATCTCCCTGATGTTTGCAGGGCTGCTGGTTGCGCTCGCCGTGGATCTGGTTCTGTGATGAACGAGATCCTCGCCGCATTGATCGGGTTCGTGGCCGGCGCCGTTGGCGGGTTGATGGGAGTGGGCGGCGGCATCCTGTTCGTTCCCGCGCTCACGATCCTGCTCGACAAGACGCAGATCCAGGCGGAGGCCACATCGCTGCTGGCGATCATTCCGGTCGCGCTGGCCGGTAGCTGGAGGCAGTACAAGTACGGCAACCTGCGCATCGCGGACGCGCTTGCCGTCGGCCTGCTGTCGCCCGTCGGCGTGGTGGCCGGCGTGGTCGTCGCCAACGAGCTGCCTCAGCGCGCGCTCGAGTTGTCGTTTGCGGCGCTGCTGCTGTTCGTCGCTGCGCAGATGGTGCGCAGAGCGCTGCGCAGCGAAGATCGCGAACCGGCTCGAGGCAGGCCGTGATCAGGTATCCCCCAACGCCTGCTCGACAACACGCAAGATTCCGTCGCGCCTCGCCTCGAGCGGGAAGCTCTCGAGCACGTGGCGGCGCGCTCGCTCGGGCTCGTCGTCGTCGCCTGCAAGCGCCCGTTCGATCGCGGCAGCCAATTCGCCAGGGTCGGCATCGGCTACCGCGACCCCGATGTCGCCGACGACCTCGGGCAGGGCGCCGGCACGCGTCGTCACCGGCACGCACCCGGCCAGCATCGCCTCCGCGACCGAGAGCCCGAAGCCCTCGTGCAGCGACGCCTGCACGTACACGGACGCTTCGCGGTAGAGGTCCTCGAGCCGCTGCTGCGACAGCCATCCGGTCAGCTCCACGTTCGAGCCCGCGAGCGCGCGCAGCTCGTCGGCGGCGTCGTCCTCCCATTTGCCGGCCACGACGAAGTGCACGTCGGGCAAGCGTGTGGCCGCCTCGACGAATGGACGCAGGCCCTTGCGCAGCAGGTTCGGACGATCGACCACGCCGACCGTCAGCGCGACCTGGTTGCGGGGCGCCTGCGGCAGCTCGCCAAAAAGGTCCGGGACGCCGTGGTGCAGGACCGTTACGTGATCGCGTGCGATCCCGGTGTTGCGTTCGATCTCCTCGGCGCTGAAGTGGGAGTTGGTGATCAGGCGCGTGGCGCGACGCATCGTCCAGCGGCTGATCGCCCTGCGCAGGCCGCCGCGTTGCAGCCCGTAGCCGGCGTCGGGCATGTTGGCAGTGTCGAAGCCTCCAATCACCAACACCGACGGCTTGCGCAACAACCAGGCCAGCGTGACCGGCCAGAAAGTGTGCCAGTACGCGAACCAGCCGAATACGAGGTCGCTGCGAATGACGTCTCGCGCGACCGCGATCGGGTTGACGAGCGGTCGCCGCTGCGCGCGCTCGCGCAGCTCGAACCGCTCGCGCAGGATCTCGCGGTCGATCGCGATAAAACTCGAGTCGCGGCTGTATACGAACAGGACCTTCGCCACGGCGGGAGTTTAGGTGATCAATTCGGGGGGCCTGGTCGTTATCTTGATGCACTCCGCAATGGCATCCTCACCGCTCGGCGAAGACAGCCACCTGTATCTGAAGCTGCTCGAGATCACCCAGACGAGCGGCCAGGTCGAGGCACGCGCGTGGTTCTTCAGTGAGTTCTCCGCGCAGAGCTACGCGGAGCTGATCGACCGCTACCCGAAGGGCAGCCGCGAGTCGGACATGCTGATGAACGTGCTCGTCTTCTATGAGAGCGCGGCCGTGCTCGTGTCACGCGGGCTGCTGCACGAGGACGTGTTCTTCGATGCGCCGTTCGGTTTCGACGTGGTCTGGGAGCGCGTTGGCGACGTACTGGTCGAGTGGCGTGAGCAGTCCGATCCAGCTACGTGGGAGAACCTCGTCTGGCTCGGCAAGCGCTACAAGGCGTGGAGCAGGTACGTGTGGAAGTCGAAGCTGGAGTCGGTGCCGCCGGATCGTGCGGTGCGCAGGCGCGGCGGCTGAGAGCGTCGATCCGGGCGAATCAGGAACCGGTCGCGTGCCGCAACAGGTCGGGGAACAACGTGACCTCCAGGATCGCGGACACGATCAGCACGGGAACCGCGACGGCGACGGTCACGAGCGTGGCCGCCAAGAGCTGATCCCAATCGTCACGGCGGCTCGCGATCAGCCACGCCGCGAGCGGAAGGAACAGCGCGGTCAGCTCCGGCAGAGCGTGAGGGATCAGAAGCAGCAGCAGATGGAAGTCCGACAGGCCAACCTGGGCCGCCAATGTCGTCAGGATGTTGCCGAGGAAGTAGGCCTGGGTGGCGAGTGAGAATGTCGTTGCGCAGGCGACGAAGCCGATCGAAAGCGGCCCCGCCTTTTCGTGCACCATCCTCGAGAAGCCACTGCGCTTGGCGGCCGAGATCGGCAGCGAGTTGCCGGCGATGAAGCCGGCTATGCAAGCGAAGGCGTGCAGTGCCAGGACGAGCGAGTTGCGGAAGAGGATCATCCCGATGTCCTGACCATCGACCTTGCTGTTGAATCCGGGCACGATCACGCCGGTCGGGTCGGGAGTCGAGAAGTGCGCCACGACCAGAACGGCGGTCAGCAGCAGCAGGGCGATTACGACGCTCCAGAACAGCCACACGCGCATCACCTGCCAGGGGCGCCGGCTCCACTCGCGCAGCGTCTGCTTCGTGGCGGTGACGCCCTGGAGGAACACCAGCTCGTTGACCATGCGGTTGCGGGCCGCGCCGACGAGGCCCTGCCCCGTGTGGTCGACGGCGTCCGGGGACGGCTCGGATTCCGGCGCCGGCTCGACGTCCGGCTTGCTGGGGGCGGTCCCTGCCATCCAAGCGTCTATCGGCAGAATGTCCAGAGGGCTGGACCGGATCCGCCTGCGGGAGTAGTCTGCGCCCGCGTCTCCTGCGAGAGAGGGAGGATCACTTGGAGAGTGCGTCGGTTCCGGCACCGGGCTCGACTGCCCCGGCGGGCTCAGCCCCGGGCGAGAAGGGGCTGAAGACCGGCGCGATCGGCTTCGCCTCCAGCTTGGTGATCGGCGTCGCCTCGACCGCGCCCGGCTACTCGCTGGCGGCGTCGCTCGGCTTCGTCGTCGCGGTCGCGGGCATCGGCGTATTCGCGCCCGCGATCTTCATCGTCGCCTTCATTCCGATGTTGTTCATCGCCGCGGCCTACTACTACATGAACCGCGCCGATCCCGACTGCGGCACGACCTTCTCGTGGGTGACCAAGGCGATGGGGCCGCAGATCGGCTGGGTCGCCGGCTGGGCGATCGTAGTCGCCGACATCATCGTGATGGCAAACCTGGCCCAGATCGCGGGCCTGTACTCGTTCCTGCTGTTCGGATGGGACTCGGCGGCCGCTTCGACGGCCGCGGTCACCGCCGTGGGGGTCATGTGGATCGCGGTCATGACCGCGATCTGCGTGATCGGCATCGAGCTGTCGGCGCGCACCCAGGTGGTCCTGCTGGGGGCCGAGGTCGTTACCCTGGCCATCTTCGCGGTCGTGGCGCTGGTCAAGGTCTATTCGGGCGACGCCCTGCCCGGCGGGATCGATCCATCGCTGTCCTGGATCAACCCGTTCGAGATACCGCTTGGCGACATGAACCCGTTCTCGACCAGCGAGGGGACACTGGTCGGCGGCGTGCTGATCGCGGTGTTCATCTACTGGGGTTGGGACAGCACCGTGACCGTCAACGAGGAGACCGAAGGGAGTTCCACCACGCCGGGCAGAGCCGCGATCATCGCCACGATCATCCTCGTGGGGATCTACGTGATCGTCTCGATCGCCGCGCAGGCATATGGCGGAACCGAAGTCTTGGTCGAGAACTCCGACGATGTGCTGAGCGTGCTCGGCAATGACGTGTTCGGCTATCCGCTCGATCGCATCCTGATCATCGCGGTGTTGACGTCGGCTGCCGCGTCAACCCAGACGACGATTCTGCCAACGGCACGTACGACGCTCTCGATGGCCAGGGCTCACGCCATGCCGAAGGCGCTCGGCGACGTGCACCCTCGCTTCCTGACCCCCCACGTCTCGACGATCCTGATGGGCGCGTTCTCGGTCGTCTGGTACGTCTTCCTGACGATCGTCAGCGAGAACATCCTTTTCGACTCGATCGCCGCGCTCGGGTTGATGATCGCCTTCTATTACGGGCTGACCGGGTTCGCGTGCGTGATCTACTACCGGCGCGAGCTGCTCAAGAGCGCGAAGAACTTCCTCTTCATCGGGGTCGCCCCGCTGGTCGGCGCGTTGATGCTGACGTACCTGTTCGTCAAGTCGTGCGCCCAGTTCACCCTGCCCGAGAACTCGGAATCGGGGGACTCATGGCTCGGGCTCGGCCCGCCGCTGGTGATCGGCGCCGGCTTCATCCTGCTGGGAGTGGTCCTCATGCTCGTCACCTGGATGACCCGGCCGGAGTTCTTCAGGCGCCGGCCGGAGGTCGTGCCTCCCGAGCTGGCCGCGCACGCACCCGGAGCCCCGCACGAAGGAGGAAGTTGACGGTGCTCGTGGTGCCGGCAAGGTAGAGAGGGCCGGTAGGGTTCGTCAGTGTCACCCTGGTCCCACGGGCTGGTGGTGTCCGACCCGCT
>JBBDJG010000034.1:41154-64000 GCA_040880005.1 Solirubrobacterales bacterium | reverse complement strand
GTGTTAAGCACGCCGCCAGCGTTCGTCCTGAGCCAGGATCAAACTCTCCGTGAAACGAACGGGCCTCGCGCGAACGCGAAACCTGTTCATGAGAGTTGTCACACTTGGTTGCAACGCCGTACACATGGCGCCGCAGTGTGACGGGGTGATTCCACACCCTTGCGTGCACTTCGCACGCACGGACGCGGAACCGGTTCTAGCAATTAGTTACGAATCTGGACGCGATCCGAGTCGCGAACAGGCGAACCTGCCCGGCCTCGGAGCGCACATGCTGTTTAGTTTTCAAAGACCGCGCGCCTCTGTGAGAAAACGCCTTGTCCCTGAAGGCCCAAAAAAAGCCTCTCGACAGAGAGGCCACCAGTGGTCCGCTTTAGGCGAGATCGCTAGTCGTCTGTCCGTCGGTCTGAGTCGAAGCTCCTTCCGAGTCCCTACAAGGGCGACTTGGGAGTATAGCCACTTTCGAGGCTTGGCCTCAAGTGGCAGCAAATACGGTAGTGGGTCAGTGCGCTGCGTCTTTTCTAGTCGATCAGGTGGCCTGGGTCAAGCGGAAAAGCTCGCTACACACTCCTGACCCGTCTGAACTTGCGCTTTCCCACCTGAAGAACGGCCCCGTCGAGCCGGCTTGCCTCGATGTCGATCTGGTCGCCGCCGAGCGGCTGGCCGTCGAGCTTGACTGCGCCTTGCTCGAGCAGTCTGCGAGCCTCGCTGCGGCTGACGCCGAAGTGACTCTCCAGCAGAGCGGGCAGATGGACGCTCCCGTCGGTCAGGTCCGTGCTCGCGAGCGTGACCTCGTCGATCTGCTCCGGGGGCTTGTGCTCCTTGTGGAGCCGGTCGAAGTGCCGCTCGGCCTCGTCGCCGGCTTCGGCGCCGTGAAAGCGCTCGACAATCCGCCGACCGAGTGCGCGTTTCGACTCGACCGCCGGCACCAAGGGGTCCAGTTCCTCCACCAGCAGCAACTCGTAGTAGGTAGCCATCGCCGAGTCAGGCACCCTCATCAGCTTTCCGAACATCTCCTCGGGTGGCTCGGTCACGCCGATGTGGTTGCCGAGCGACTTGCCCATGCGCCGATCACCGTCGGTGCCGGGAAGGATCGGCATCGTGAGTATCGCTTGCGACCGCTGGTCGTATGCAGCCTGCACGTCACGCCCGAGGAGCAGGTTGAACTTCTGGTCGGTCCCCCCCAGCTCGACGTCGGCGTGGATCGCCACCGAGTCGTAGCCCTGCATCACCGGGTAGAGCAACTCCAGCATGGAGATCGGCTTGCCTTCCGCGATGCGTCCCTGGAAGTCGTCGCGTTCGAGCACGCGCGCGACCGTCACGCGGCGCAAAAGGGCGAGCAGGTCGGTCATCCCCATGTCGAGCCACTCGCTGTTGTGGCGTACCTCGATGCGATCGGGGTCGAGCACCTTGAACGCCTGCTGCTGGAACGTCAGCGCGTTGCGCCCGATCTCGTCGCGCTCGAGCATCGGGCGCAACACCGACTGCCCCGAGGGGTCGCCGATGCGCGCCGTGAAGTCGCCGATGATCAGCACGACCAGGTGCCCCGCATCCTGAAACTCGCGCAGCTTTTGAAGCACGACGACGTGACCGAGGTGAATGTCGGGCGCGGTCGGGTCGATCCCGAGCTTGACCCTCAGCTCGCGGCCGTCCTTGCCGGCGATCTCAAGCACCTCGAGAAGGCTGCCGGCCGGTAGTGACTCGACCGCGTTGCGCTCCAGGAACGCCGCCACAGCGGCCGGATCCGACTGAGTTTTTGCCATCGAGTGCAATGCTAAACTCTCGCCTTCGCTCGGGCCGGGTAAGCAACTGCGAGGGTTCTCCTCTCGCCCCCGCTCTCAAGCCGCCGAATCATCGCGCAAGCTCCAGATGCCGGACGACCAGCGCAGAAGAAGAAGCCGTGGTAGTGCGGGGCGTCGCGCCCCGACCAAACGTCGTGCCGATCACAACGTGGTCGAGATCGGGGATTCCGGCCAGACTCAACAAACGCGCCCACCGGTAAAGAGGCTCCGGCTCGGGGTGATCCTGGTCGGCATCGGCGCGCTGGCGATCGTCTCGACGGTGTTCGGGATGATGATGGCCGTTGCGCAGGATCTGCCACAGCTCGAGCAACGCCAGGAATACAAGGCCGCCAAGAACTCGATCCTGCTCGACGACCAGGGCCGCCAGCTCGCGGTCCTGACCGGTTACGAGAACCGGATCCTGCTCAACAGCCCGGACATCTCCTCGAACGTCAAGCGCGCCGTGGTGGCGATCGAGGACAAGCGCTTCTACAGCCACAAGGGCGTCGATTATCAAGGAATCGCCCGTGCGCTCTGGGCTGACGTCCGGCAGGCGAGGGCATCACAGGGTGCCTCGACAATCACTCAGCAGTTCGTCAAGAACGCATTGCTGGCGCAGCACAACCGGTCGGTGTTCCAAAAGCTGAAGGAAGCGGCGCTCGCTTACCAGCTCGAGCGCAACTGGTCGAAGGACAAGATCCTCACGCAGTATTTGAACACCGTGTACTTCGGCGAGGGTGCGTATGGCATCGAGTCGGCCGCGCGTGTCTATTTCGGCTGGGCTCACCCGGACTGCGTGCCGCGCTGCGCAGCGGTCCTCGATCCGGCGGAGTCGGCGTTGCTGGCCGGGGTCATCGCCTCGCCGGCCGCCTACGCTCCGACCCAGAACCCCAACGATGCACAGCAGCGCCGCAACTTCGTGCTGAAACTGATGCTCGACCAGGGTTTGATTCCTGGCGAGGAATACCGCGCCGCGGTCAGAGAGGCGCTTCCTGCGCGCGAGAACATCAGGCCGCCGACCACCGACCTCAGCCAGGCGCCGTACTTCTCGTCCTGGATGCAGCAGCAGCTCGTGGACCGCTACGGGGCTGGGACCGCCTTCGCCGGCGGACTGAAAGTGCGCACGACGCTCGACCTCGACTACCAAAAGGCCGCGGAGCAGGCAGTCTCGCAGAACGTTGGCGGCGCGGGTCCAAGCGCTGCCCTGGTAGCGATCGACAACAAGTCAGGCGGTATCCGCGCGATGGTCGGCGGTGCCGATTTCAACAAGATTCCGTTCAACCTCGCAACCCAGGGTCACCGCCAGCCGGGTTCCGCCTTCAAGCCGTTCACGCTGATCGCAGCGTTGCAGGGCCTGGGCGGGCGCAAGTACACGCTCAACGACAGCTTCGCCTCGCGCCAGAAGACGATCGGCGGTTACGTGGTCAACAACTACCAGGACCAGTACGCCGGCACCGCCTCGCTGGCACAGGCAACTGCGCAATCCGACAACTCGGTTTTCGCCGAGCTCGGCATCATACGTGTGGGCGTCAAGAACGTCGCCAGGATGGCCTACAAGATGGGGATCAAGACGCCACTGTCGGAGAACGGCGCGATGATCCTCGGTGGGCTCAAGTACGGGGTGTCTCCGCTCGAGATGGCAGGCGCGTTCGAGCCGATCGCCAACAACGGCGAGCGTATCTCCGGCACGTTTGCGGCCGACAAGTACGGCCCGATCTCCTACACGAAGGTCGAGGGCCCGGGGATCGACGAACAGAGCCACATCCGCAAGAAGCGGGTCTTCCCATACCAGGTGGGACAGGACGCCAAGACCGCCCTGGCCGGGGTCGTCAACGGCGGCACCGGTAGGTCAGCCGCGCTGGGCGACGGTGAGTTCCTGGCGGGCAAGACCGGCACCACCGAGGACTACGGCGACGCCTGGTTCGTGGGCTTCAACGACTACATGACCGTCGCGATCTGGGTTGGGTACCCGGACAAGGTGCGGCCGATGGAGACCGAGTACGGCGGCGAGCCTGTCGCCGGCGGCACCTATCCCGCCGACATCTTCCGGGACTTCATGACTTCGGTCAACTCGGTGCGTGACCAGCGCGCGGCCAACAAGGGCAAGACGCCCGACGAGCTGACACTGCCCGGCAGCGGTACGGGGCCGGACGGCGAAGGCGGCGGCTCGCAGGATTCCGAGAAAGGCACGAGCGAGCGCCAAGGCGGCCGTGATCAGGGCGGCGGCCGAACCCCGGATCAGGGCGGCGGCGCACCGCAGCAGAACGAGCCGGCGCCGTCTCCCTCACCGGGAGGAGGCGGCGGCGCCCCCACTCCCGACGCGCCCCCGGTCAGCCCGCCGTCCGGCGATGGCGGAAGCGGCGGAGCCGACGCCCAAAGTCTGCGTGATGCGCCGCGAGCCGTCCGTCGAGAGGTCGCGGACCGAAGACGGCGTCGCTGAGAGCTAGGCCGGGGGGCGCGGCCGCGAGACGAAGCGGCTTCCCGCCGCACAGAAACGCCAAGGTAGGTCAGTCGCTTTGGTGATGCCGACCCGAGTCGATCTGATGACTTCGGGGTCGGATGCGCGCGACAGGACCTGGATCCGTCCTCGCTCCAGCGCGTCGCCGTTGAGGTCGATCCCGATCGCCAGTGCCTGCGTCAACTTGCCCGGCCCCGAGCACAGGTCCTCGACGTTCTCGACGCCGCGTCGAGCGCGCATCCTCGTGATCCCGCCGACCGGCTCGAGCGCCCGGATCAGCACGGCTGCGCCCTCGTCGCGCTCTCCCGTGACGAAATTCAGCAGCTCGTGCATCCCATAGGACAGATACACGTAGATGCTTGCCGCAGCGCCGAACAGCACCGCGTTGCGTGGGGTCGGCCCGATGCAGGCATGGCAGGCCGGCTCGGACTCGTGGTAGGCCTCCGTCTCGACGATCACCCCGGAACAGCCCTCATGAGCGACCGTGCACCCGATCAAGTCGCGCGCCACGTCGAGGACCGGCCGGGCAAAGAAGTCGGCTGCGAGCGTTCGTGCACCGCCATCGGTGGCCGGCGCAACCGTCAGAAGAGGCCGTCCTGGTCCGCGCTCTTGCGCCGACGGCGTGGCACGCCGGCGGCCTCGGTCAGCGCGGCCTCGACATCGGCAAGGATCGCTCGCTCGGAGCGCGACGCCACCAGCGGCTGGTCGAGCCCGTCCACGTGGACGTAGGTTCGCCTCCGATCGCCGCGCTCGTCCCCCTCGATCGGAACAACCGCATACACCCGATCGGCCCGCGCGAACTTGCCGTAGCCGAGCGCCACCATGCGGGGTTCGCGCTTGGCGATCTCCCTACACCTCCACCTCGGCCAGCACCTCCCGTGCGCACTGGAGCTGATCGCGTACTCGCGCCGAGGACGTACCACCCTCGGAAACCTTCGACTCGAGCCACGAGCTGCTCGCAAGGACTTCGTAGTACTCGTCGTCGAGCACGTCGGAGAACTGTGCCAGTTCGTCACGGGTGAGCCCCGACAGGCTCTTGTCCTGTTCCAGGGCGCGGCGCACCAGCCCCGCGACGACTGCGTGCGACTCGCGGAACGGCACTCCTTTGCGCACCAATAGATCCGCCACGTCCGTGGCCGCCAAGAACTCATCCGAGGATGCCGCTTCGAGCCGCTTTCGGTTGAACTGAGCCGTGCGCAGCATCCCTGCCGTGGCCTCGAGGCACAGCTCGATCGTGTCGGCCGAATCGAACAGGTGCTCTTTGTCCTCCTGCATGTCCTTGTTGTAGGCAAGCGGCAACCCGTGCATGACTCCCAATAGCGCCACGTAATGAGACGCGACGCGCGGCGCTTTCGCCCGCAGCAGCTCCGCTGCGTCCGGATTCTTCTTCTGCGGCATGATGCTCGAGCCCGAGGTAAATGCGTCGCCCAGCTCCAGGAAACCAAATTCCGTGCTGGACCACAGCACGATCTCGGCGCCTAGCCTCGAGAGGTGCATCGCGCAGACCGCCGCAGCGTGCAGGTAGTCGAGCGCGTAGTCACGATTTGAAACGGCGTCGAGCGAGTTTTCGCAGACTCCGTCGAAGCCCAGCTCCCGCGCGATCGCGACGCGCGACGTGTTCCAGTTGACTCCCGCCAGCGCTCCCGCGCCGAGCGGCAGATCGGCGGTGGCGTCGTAGCACTGGCCGAACCTCGCCAAGTCGCGGTCGAACATCCAGAAATAGGCGAGCAGGTGATGCGACAGGTAGACGGGCTGGGCACGCTGAAGGTGGGTATAGCCGGGGATCGGCCAGTCGGCATGACGCTCTGCCAGGTCGATCACCACGCCCATCAGGTCTTTGAGCAGAGCGCGCGCGCGTCCCGCGTGGTCACGCACGTACAGCGCGACGTCGGTTGCCACCTGGTCGTTGCGAGACCTGGCCGTGTGCAGCTTGCCGCCCACCGGCCCGACGATCTCGGTCAAGCGCCGCTCGATCGCCATGTGGATGTCCTCGTCCGATTGCTCGAATCCGAAAGAGCCGCCTTCCAGCTCGGCCCCGACCCGGTCGAGCCCATCGATCAGCGTGCCGACCTCCGAGTCCTCGAGGACCCCGGCCCCACCGAGCATTCGCACGTGGGCCTTGGACTGGGTTACGTCGTAGGGAGCAAGCCGGCGATCGAATGCGAGCGACGAATTGAGCCGCTGGAAAACGGGGTCGGCAGAATCCTTGAATCTGGACATGCGACGAAGTTTAGGACCCCGGGCTGCTGTCGATCAGAAGTTGGCCGCGATCGCCCCGAGCTGTACGACCAGCCCGAGCCCCATCAAGTAAAAGCTCGCGCCCCAGCCGGCCAGCGTGTTGCGGCGACGCGGATGAAAGCGCCCGGCGGGATTGCCGCCCGCCGTCAGGGCAACCGGCAGGACCGCGAGCACGCCCACGGCCATCAGGGCAAAGCCGGTCCAGGCCGTCAAGAGGTACGCCGGATCGAGGCTGAAGCTGCTCACGAGCCGATCGATCAAGTCGTGCCAGATCAGGATCGGACAGGCGATAGCAGCCGCGACGCCGGCCACGCCCAGGGTCCTGCCGCTGCGCTTACGAGGTTCGGACACCACTGTCGTATATCGGCGGCTTCGCCGCCACCTCAAGTCCCGAGAGTCGGCCTAGCGGCCGCCTCCTCAACATTTTTCCATCGGCACCCTACACCCGACTGTTTAGCTCCCGGCAAGGTCCAGAACGCCACGCAAGGCCGAGGCCACCTCGTGCACCTGAGCCTCCTCCATCCCCGGGAAGAAGGGCAGCGCCAGGCAGCGGGCGGCGGCGCGCTCCGCGACCGGGAACTCTCCGCCACGGAAGCCGAAGCGCTCCCTGTATAGCGGCTGAGTGTGGATGCACGGGAAGTAGGACTTCGAGGCCACCCCCCGCTCGCGCAGGCCATCCATGACGCCGTCGCGGTCGGTCCCGTCCGGAAGCTGCACGACGAAGACGAACCAACTGCGGCGCTCGTCGCCTTCGTTCGGGCAGAGGAGATCCAGCCCCTCGATGCCTTCCAGAGCCTGGCGATACGCCTGGGCGACCGCCTCGCGGCGAGCCAGAGTGTCGGCGAGGCGCTCGAGCTGCGCGACTCCAATCGCCGCGGCGACATCTCCCAGCCGGTAGTTGAAACCGAGCCGATCGTGCTCGACCCAGCTCATGTCGGTCGCGCGACCCTGGTTACGCTCGCTCGCGGCCTGGATACGCTGTCGCTGATCGCCACCCGTCAGCATTCCACCTTCGCCGGTGGTTAGCTGCTTGTTGGCGTAGAAGCCGAACGCCGTCATGTGCGAGCGTGATCCGACCGCGACGCCCTCGGCATCGACGGCGCCGAGCGCCTCGCAGGCGTCCTCGACGAGACCGAAACCTTGCCGCCGCGTGAGTGCCGTGAGCGCAGGCAGGTCGGCTGGATAGCCGAAGATGTCCACCGCCAATATGCCGGCGGTGCGTTCCGTAACGGCCGCCTCCGCCGCTTGCGGGTCGATGTTGAGCGTGCGCGGATCGACATCGCAGAACACCGTATCGACCCCCTCGTAGAGCAGGCAGTTTGCGGACGCGATGAAGCTGAACGGACTCGTCAGAACCTCGTCTCCCGCCCCCCACTCCTCCGCGCGCACGGCCAGGTGAAGCGCTGCCGTCCCGCTCGAGGTCGCGATTGCCTGCTCACATCCGACGAACGACGCGAACTCGCGCTCGAAGCGCTCGAGCATCGGGCCAAGCGAGAGCCTGCCCGAGGCCAGCACCTCCGCCACGAGCTGCTGCTCGCGCTCCCCTATCTCCGGGCGTGCAAGCGGTATCTCGGTGCCGATGGTCACGTATCCCTGCCTGGCTGCATCGCGTATTCGATCGAGTCCACGAGTGCCTCCCAGCTCGCCTCGATGATGTTCTCCGACACCCCGATCGTGCCCCACGTCCGATCGCCGTCGGAGGCGTCGATCAGCACTCGCGTGACCGCCGCAGTGCCCTTGTGCTCATCGACGATGCGCACCTTGTAGTTGACCAGCTCGACGTCGCGCAGGCGTGGATACAACTCGCCGATCGCATCCCGCAGGGCGCGGTCGAGGGCGTTGACAGGGCCGTTGCCCTCCGCCGTGCTGATGAAGCGCTCGCCCTTGGCCCAGACCTTGATCGTCGCCTCGGTCTGGACCTTGCCGTCCTCGCGCTTGTCGGTCACGACGCGGAAACTCTCGAGGCGAAAGAGCGGCTCGTAGTCGCCGGACTCATGCCGCAACAGTAGGTCGAACGAAGCGTCCGCGGCCTCGAAATGGTAGCCGTGGTGCTCCAGCTCCTTGACACGATCGATCGCCCGTTGGGCCGCGTCGGCGTCGAGCGCGACGCCCGCCTGCTCTGCCCGCTCCAGCACCGTGCCCTTCCCCGACAACTCCGACACCAGCACCTCCTGGCGGTTGCCGACCTGCTGCGGCTCGATGTGCTCGAAGGTGCGCGAGTCGGCCCTGACCCCCGCCACGTGCATTCCCCCTTTGTGCGCAAACGCGTTGCGCCCCACATAGGCTTGGTTGGGATCGGGCGTCAGATTGAGTAGCTCGTCGACGTAGTGTGCGACCTTTGTGAGAGACGCAAGCTGCTCGGCCGTAACGCAGCTGTAGCCGAGCTTCAACTGGAGCGCGGGCAGGATCGATACAAGGTTCGCATTGCCGCAACGCTCCCCGACTCCGTTGATCGTTCCCTGCACCTGCGATGCGCCTGCTTGCACTGCGACGAGCGAGTTGGCGACACCCACTTCGGCATCGTTGTGGGCGTGTATTCCGACGCGCTCCCCTCCGAACTCGCTCGCGACAGCCTCGGTCGCCACGTAGATCTGGTTGGGCAGACTCGAGCCATTGGTATCGCACAGCACCACGTACTCGGCGCCCGCTTCGACCGCGGCCGACAGGCAGCGAAGCGAATACTGAGGGTCATCGCGGTAGGCGTCGAAGAAGTGCTCGGCGTCGTAGAAAACCCGCTTGCCTTGCCCGACCAGGTATGAGATCGAGTCGGCGATGATCTCGAGGTTCTCGCTGGGCTCGGCGCGGATCACCTTCTCGAGATGCAGCTTCCACGTCTTGCCCACGAGCGTGCATATCGGCGCGAAGGACCCCGCCAGCAGCTGCAACGCCTCGTCTTGGGCGGCATCGACGCCACGCCTCCGGGTCATGCCAAACGCGCAAACCTCAGCGCGATCGAAGTGTTCGCCATCCAGCAGGGCGAACAGCTCCGCCTCCTTGGGGTTGGAGCTGGGAAAGCCCGCCTCTATGAAGTGCAGGCCGAGCTGATCGAGCGCGTGGGCGACGCGCAGCTTCTCGGCCGCCGATAGCGACATGCCCTCGCCCTGCATGCCATCGCGAAGCGTCGTGTCGTATAGATGGATCTGTCTACTCACTGCGTGCCTTTCTGCTTGCTGGACCGGATCTGGGCGGCGACGTGCCGGGCGCTTCGAGAACGCCAGATTCAGCGCGCCGCGCGCGTAATTCGCGCCCCGATCAGGTGAATGTCCAGCGAAAAGGCGTGCATGGCCATGGCCTCCAGGATACTCGCCCGGCGACCGCGCTAGGCGGAAGCCTATGCGGAGGCCGAGGCCTCCTGGGATTGATCGACCCCGCGCCCCTGGTCCTTCTCGCCCGATCCATCGCCCAGGTCGACGAAATCGAGCCACTCCAGGTACTCGTCGCGCTTGGCTGCGATCGCCTCGAAGAACACCTTCTGGATCGCCTGTGTCAGCTCGCCCGGCGGGCCGACCCTGTGATCGTCGATCTCGCGCACCGGCACGATCTCGGCAGCCGTTCCAGTCAAAAAAACTTCGTCCGCCGTGTACAGCTCACCGCGCGCGATCTCGCGCTGCTCGACGCCGAACCCGAGGTCGGCGGCTATCTGCATCACCGAGCGCGCGGTTATGCCGTCGAGAATCGCACTGTCGGTGTGAGGAGTGAAGATCCTCCCATCGCGCACGACAAAGATGTTCTCGCCCGAGCCCTCGGATACGTTGCCGTGCTCGTCGAGCATGATCGCCTCTTCGTAGCCGGATGCGTGGCTTTCGATCTTGGCCAGGATCGAGTTGAGATACTGGCCCGAGGCCTTCGCTTGCGGTATGAAGCTCGAGGCGGACATGCGGCGCCACGACGAGACCTTGGTGCGGATGCCGTTCTTCTGTCCCTCCTCGCCGAGGTAGGCGCCCCACGGCCACACCGCGATCGTGACGTCGATCGGCGCGTTGAGCGGGAACAGCCCCATCTCGCCGTAGCCGCGAAACGCGATCGGCCGGATGTAGCAGCTCGTCAGCTTGTTGGCGCGAATCAGGTCGTGGGTCGCCTGGCGCAGCTCCTCGACCGAGTAGGGAATCTTCATGTAGTACATCTTGCCGGACGAGTGCAGGCGCTCGAGGTGGTCCTTGTGACGGAAGACGGCTGTGCCGCGCTCGGTCGCGTACGCTCGCTCACCCTCGAACACGCCGGTTCCGTAGTGCAGTCCGTGAGTGAGGACGTGCACCTTCGCGTCCTCCCAGCGGACGACCTCTCCGTTCATCCAGATGAACTCGGCTTCGTTCATGACGCGCTCTGCCCTACTTCCTTCGTCGTCGCGGCCGGGGACTTGAGCTCCGCGATCACCGCGTCCGCCATCTGCTCGGTCTTCACAACCGCCTCAGAGGCAGCGCCGCCGGCAAGATCGGGGGTCCTCAGGCCCCGCTCCAGCACCCGGTCAACCGCCGATTCTACCGCCGCTGCGTCATCGTCCATGTCGAGGGAGTGTCGCAGCATCAAGGCAACCGAGCCAAACGTCGCAAGCGGGTTCGCGATCCCCTGACCGGCTATGTCCGGCGCCGAGCCGTGCACGGGCTCGAACAGCCCGGGGCCGGCGGCACCGAGGCTTGCCGAGGCCAGCAGTCCGATCGAGCCCGCGATCATCGCCGCCTCGTCGGAGAGGATGTCGCCGAACATGTTCTCGGTCAGCAGCACGTCGAAGTCACCCGGGCGCGCGACGAGCTGCATGGCGGCGTTGTCGACCAGCATGTGCTCGAGCGTCACTGCCGGAAACTCCTTTGCGATCGATTCGACCGTCTCGCGCCAGAGCCGCGACGTCTCGAGGATGTTGGCCTTGTCCACCGAGGTGACCCGGCCCGACCGTGAGGGCGCCTCGGCCGTGCGAAAAGCCAGGCGCGCTATCCGCTCGACCTCGGCAACGGAGTACACGCAGGTGTCGTGGGCGACGTCGCCGGAGCGGCCCCGATCGCCAAAGTAGATCCCGCCGGTCAGCTCCCTCACGACCACGAAGTCCGCGCCCCGGACGAGACGCGACTTCAGCGGGCTCGCGTCCTCGAGCGCTCTCACAACGCGCACCGGCCGCAGATTCGCGAACAGCTCCAGCCCCTTGCGCAGGCCGAGCAGTCCCTGCTCGGGGCGTGGCGCGTCGGGATCGGTCGTGTCCCACTTCGGCCCGCCAACCGCACCCAGCAACACGGCGTCGCTCGAGCGGGCGGCCTCGAGCACCTCCGGCAGCAGCGGCGTTCCGTGCTCGTCGATCGAGTTGCCGCCGACGGGGAACTCCCTGACGTTGAAGCTCACCCCCGAACGCTCGGCTATCGCGTCCAGCAGGAGTCGCGCAGCCAGGACGACCTCCGGCCCGATGCCGTCACCCGGCAGGGCTGCGATCTCGAACGAGCGCGCCGGCGACCGACCCATCTACTTGCCGCCGGAGGCGTCCTTTTCCTGGGCCTTCTGGAGCTGGTCCACCCGGTCGGTCAGATCCTGCACTTCGGTCTCTAGCGAGGCGATGTCGTCCGTGTTCTGCTTCACGTCGGTCTCGAGCTTCGATGATGTCCGTTCCGCCTTGGCGACGCGATCACGCAGTGACTTGATCTCATCGGTGGCTTGAGTCGAAGCTTCCGTTGTGCTCTGGACGGACTTTTTCAGCGCGTCCACGTCGGTGCGCAGCGCGGAGAGCTGCGCCGCGGCGTCGTTGGCCGAGGTTGTCTCGTTGTCATCGGCCCTGATCGCGGCAACGATCGCGATCACGGCTGCGATTGCCGCCAGCACCGCCACGGCGGCGGCGAAGCGCGACCAAAAGGTCAGCTTGTCGAGGCGGTCATCCGGCGATTGACCCGGCGGGGTCGGAGGCGGCGCTTGCTGTTGCTCTGCCATCTACTCGCATGCTCCTAGATCGATGTGGTCAGGGAGCCGATCGGCTCACGCTCGGACTCGAAGCGCTCGACGTCGGCCTCGTGCTCCAGTGTTAGAGAGATGTCGTCCAAACCCTTCAGGAGCCGCTGCTTGATCCCCTCGCTAATGTCGAAAGTCAGCTCGTGATCGTCGAACTGGATGATCTGGCGCTCCAGATCGACGAGCGCCTCGCGCGCGGCCATCAGCGCTCGTACCTCATCCTCCGGCAAGACGATCGGCAGCATTCCGTTCTTGGTGCAGTTGGAGTAGAAGATGTCGGCGAAGCTGGACGATACGACCACTTCGAAGCCGAAGTCCTGCAACGCCCAGACGGCATGCTCACGCGACGACCCGCAGCCGAAGTTGCGCCCCGTCACCAGGATCGGGCATTCGGGGTCCAGCTCGAGGCCGTCCCTGCGCCAGTCGCGAAACAGGAACTCGCCGAAGCCGGTGCGCTCGATGCGCTTGAGGAACTGCTTCGGGATGATCTGGTCGGTGTCGACGTCGGCGCGGTCGAGCACGTGGACGCCGCCCGCCACCTGTCTCACCGCCTGCATTAGGACCACTCCCTGATGTCGACGAAGTGGCCCTCGATCGCCGCCGCCGCCGCCATCTGCGGACTGACGAGATGAGTTCGTCCACCGAAGCCCTGGCGACCCTCGAAATTGCGGTTTGAGGTCGAAGCACAGCGCTCCTGCGGCGCAAGGATGTCGGGGTTCATCCCGAGGCACATCGAGCAGCCTGCCTCGCGCCATTCGAAGCCGGCAGCCCTGAAGAGCCGGTCCAGCCCCTCCCTCTCCGCCTGTGCTTTCACCTGTGTCGAGCCAGGCACTACCATCGCGCGAACGCTCGCGGCGACCTTGCGCTCCCCGATCATCGCCGCGGCCGCGCGCAGGTCCTCGATGCGTGAGTTCGTGCAGGAGCCGATGAACACGCGGTCCAGGGCAATCTCGCCGATCGACGTGCCCGGCTCGAGCCCCATGTACTGGAGCGCGCGCTGGGCAGACTCGCGATCCGCGGGACCCTCGAGCGCCGACGGATCGGGGACGACGTCGGTCACCGATGCGACTTGGCCGGGGTTGGTGCCCCACGTGACCTGCGGGCCGAGCGCCGCCGCATCGACCGTGATCTCGGCATCGAACGCGGCATCGTCGTCGGTGTGCAACGCCCGCCAGTGCTCGACCGCCACCTCGAAGGCGTTCGGCGCGCCCGGCCTGCCCTCGACGTAGGCAAACGTGGTGTCGTCTGGAGCGATTATGCCCGCCCGCGCGCCGGCCTCGATCGACATGTTGCAGACGGTCATGCGACCCTCCATTGAGAGCGCCTCGATCGCCGGGCCGGCATATTCGACCGCGTACCCGACTGCGCCCGACGCGCTGATCTGGCCGATCGTGCCAAGGATCAGGTCCTTTGCGGTGATGCCGAATCCGGGCTCGCCGGCGTAGTTGATGCGCATCGTCTTGGGCTTGGTCTGCGGGAGTGTCTGAGTGGCCAGCACATGCTCGACCTCGGACGTGCCGACTCCAACCGCCAGCGCGCCGAAGGCGCCGTGTGTCGATGTGTGGGAGTCGCCGCACACGATCGTCAACCCCGGCTGAGTGAGGCCAAGCTCCGGCCCGATGATGTGCACGATGCCCTGGCGACGACTGGTCATCCCGTAGAGCGGCACGCCGAACTGCTCGCAGTTTGCTTCCAGGGTCGCCACCTGCTTGCGCGAAAGTCCGTCGCGAATCGCGTCTAGGCCCGTGCGCTCGGCCGGGTCGGTTGGAACGTTGTGATCCACGGTCGCGAGCGTGCGCTCGGGTCGGCGCACCTTGCGCTCTGCCTGGCGCAGCCCCTCGAACGCCTGCGCCGAAGTGACCTCGTGCACGAGGTGAAGATCGATATACAGCAGCGAGGCGCCACCTTCGCTCTCAGGCGGACGCACCTCATGGGTCTGCCAGATCTTCTCGAACATCGTTGTGGGCACGTCAGCTCCTTCTCAGCCCGGCGGAGACGATCGCCAGAAAACGCGCGTCGCCGGTACCGGAATTTTCGAAGTGATGTGGAAGATCGGCGT
Source organism: Solirubrobacterales bacterium (assembly GCA_040880005.1). GTDB lineage: Bacteria > Actinomycetota > Thermoleophilia > Solirubrobacterales > JBBDJG01 > JBBDJG01. The sequence goes on along the minus strand of JBBDJG010000034.1, from coordinate 49,545 downwards.
CGAACGTGACCGTATCGCCGTGGTCCAACTCGTAGGCCTCGCCGTCGCATACGAGTGACAGTTCTCCCTCGAGCACGACAGCCGTCTCACGGCTGCCGGGCTCGTGCATCGGAGGGTCGTCCGGCCCGCCGGTGGCGGACCCCGGCTTCAGCGTGTGCTCCGAGACCTCGGCGCGCTGGCCCGGTAGCGGCGCCGTCAGCACCTCGTAGCGATGCCCACGCGCCCAGCGGCCGGCAAGGCGTTCGTTGACCCGCACGACGGTGACGCCCTCCGACTCGTCCAGACGCAAGAGCTGCGAAAGCGACAGCTCGAGGCCTGCGGCAATCTTGGCGGCGACCGCGATCGTCGGGCTGGTTTCACCGCGCTCGACCTGGGAGAGCATCGGGGCTGAGACGGCGCTGCGCTCGGCCAGATCGCGCAGCGAGAGGCCCATCGCCTCACGCAACGCACGCACGCGCGAGCCGACTGAGAGGGCGTCGGGGCTGGGCGCGGCTACTGCCATGCTTGTACGCTATCACATACGACCGTATGTTACAGGGCTTGGTTAGGCCATCAGCGCCCGTCCCACGCTGTCGGCGACGCAAACCGGCTTCTCGCCGCCCTCCAGCTCGATCGTGAAGCGCTGCACGACCTCCCACCAGCCATCGCCCTTCTCGGTCACCTCGACCGTTTCGGCGCTGGCACGGATCCGCGACCCGCTCGGCACCGGCGCCGGGAACCGCACGCGGTTCCAGCCCATGTTCACGCCCAGCTTGGCCCCCTCTATGTTGACGGCGAACTCCAGGCGGAAGCCGTCGATCATCGCCAGCGTCAGGTTGCCGTGCGCGATTGTGGTGCCGAACGGGCTCTCCTTGACGGCTCGCTCGCGGTCGACGTGTATCCACTGGTCGTCGCCGCTCAACTTCGCGAACGTGTCGATCATCTGCTGGGTGACCTCGCGCCACTCCGTCGGGCCCTGCTTCTCCCCCACGCGGCCTTTCAGGTCCTCGATCGTGATCGTGGCTGGCTTCGCTTCGGCCTTCGCTTGTGTCTCTGTCAAAGCGCCTCCTCCAGTATCTGTTTGATTTCCATTTCCGTCGGCGCGCCGGGCGTGTTAGCCATCACGTCGCCTCGCGCCGCCGCCGTTGCCACCACTTCCGTCAGCTTGGCACGCTCGAAGCCGACCTCGCTCAGCCGCGTGACGCCGCAGCGTGCGGCAAGTTGCGCGATCCGGTCAGCCGCCGCGGCCGGGTCTCCCCCGGCTCCCACAGCCACCGAAAGCTTGCCGATCGCCTCCGGCGCGCGTGTGCTCATCATGCGAACGACGTGCGGCAGCATGATCGCGTTCGTTCGTGCGTGTGGCGTGCCGGCCACGCGCACGATCGTCTGACACAGCGCGTGGTGGATGGCGAAGCCGGTCGCGCCGACGGCGTACCCGGCCAGCAGTGCACCCAGCGCGAGGTCATCGCGGTTTGGCTCGTCCGGCTCGAGCCCCGACGCCAGCAGCCCGGCGCCGCGCAATGCCGCCATGTTCGCGATCGGGTTCGCGAGCGGCGTGTAGAGCGCCTCGACGGCGTGCGCGAGTGCATTCATGGCGCTGGCCGCCAGATCGGGCGCGGGCTGGGAAGCCATCACGGTCGCCGCGGCGATCACGAGCACCGGTCTCACCAGGCGGAACACTTCGACCCCGGCCGGCATGCGATGGAAGCCCGACATCTCGGCCCCCGAAAGGGTGGTCGGGACGGCCGCGCAGCGCAGGCCGTCGGCGCCGGCGATCGCCTTGGCGGCGTCGATCACGCGGCCTCCGCCGAGCGCGACGATCGGTCTGCCGCGAACATCCGCGCGTACCGCCGCGGCTGCCTCTGGAACAGATCCGCCCGCCACGTGCAGGACGTCGGCGGATGCATCGGCCAGCTCGGGCGCCATCGCCACCGAACGCTTGGTGGCGAGCAGCACGTAGCCGTCGAGCCCACGCCCGGCAATCAGCTCGGGTGCGTCATCGAGCGCACCGGCGCCGAAGCGAACCAGGCGTTCGCCGTCGAGGAACGTGAACTCGTCCACCGGCGGCAGTCTAAGGATCCTATGGCGATTCGATGCGCTGCTGCCCGGTCTGCGAGCCCGTCTGGCCAATCGTGCCGACGCCGGCAAGGGCGTTCGACAGCGCACGCAAGTACGCCCTGCCGGACGCCTCGAGCGTGTCGGTCGAAACGCTCTGGCCCGACGCCAGGCGACCGTCGCACTCGACCAGCACCGAGACCTCGCCGAGCGCGTCGGTATCGGCCGTGACAGCCGCGACGTGGTACTCCTTGAGAACCCCATCGATACCCGTGGCCGCATTCACGGCCTGAAGCAGCGCGTCGACGGGGCCGTCACCGCTGCCCTCGCCGCTCACCGTCTCGCCCTTCGGCGTCGTGACGCTGACCTTGGCGACCGGGCTCTCGCCGGAAGCGTCGCGCACCTCGAACGAGGCCAGGTTGTAGGCCTCGGCCTGCTCGCGAATCTCGTCCGACACGATCGCCTCGAGGTCGAGCGCCGTGACCTTCTTTTTCTTGTCAGCAAGCTCCTTGAAGCGCTTGAAGGCCGTGTTGAGCGCCTGGCCATCGACGCGGATGCCCAGCTCCTCCAGCGCGTTGCGCAGCGCGTGGCGGCCGGAATGCTTGCCGAGCACGATCTGGTTGGTCTGAAGGCCGATCGTCGTCGCGTCCATGATCTCGTAGGTCTCGCGGTCCTTGAGCACGCCGTCCTGATGAATCCCGGCCTCGTGCGCGAACGCGTTGCGTCCCACTATCGCCTTGTTGGGCTGCACCGGGTAGCCGGTCAGCCTCGATACCAGTCGACTCGTGCGCGCGATCTCGCGCGTAACGATGCCGGTGTCCAGTCCGACCGTCGATCGGCGCGTGCGCATCAGCATCACGATCTCTTCCAGTGCAGCGTTGCCGGCACGTTCGCCGATGCCGTTGATCGCGCACTCGACCTGCCGCGCGCCCGCGGTCACGCCGGCAAACGAGTTTGCCACCGCGAGCCCGAGGTCGTCGTGGCAGTGAACCGATACGACAACGTCCTTCAACTCGGGCACCAAGTCATACAGTCGCGCGAAGATCTCTCCGTACTCCTGCGGCATCGTGTAGCCGACGGTGTCGGGGATGTTGATCGTGGTCGCCCCTTCCTCGATCGCGACCTTGACCACCTCCGCCATGAACTCGATCTCCGAGCGCGACCCATCCTCGGGCGAGAACTCGACGTCGTCGGTGTACTCGCGGGCGTGGGCGACCGCGGCGCGCGCTTGGCCGATGACATCCTCCCGCGTCGTCTGCAGCTTGCGCTCAATATGGATGTCGCTGGTCGCGATGAACGTGTGGATGCGCGGGCGCTCGGAGTACTTGATCGCGTTCCAGGCCGCGTCGATGTCCTGCTTTGCCGTGCGGGCAAGGCCGCAGATCACCGGCCCCTCGACCTGCTGGGCGATCGCGGACACGGCCTTCGCGTCGCCGGGCGAGGTGATCGGAAAGCCGGCCTCGATGATGTCCACGCCCAGACGGGCGAGCTGATGCGCAATCTCCAGCTTCTCGGGCACGTTGAGCGAGATGCCGGGCGATTGCTCGCCGTCGCGCAGAGTCGTGTCGAAGATGTACACACGATCCATCTGCTTGCCGTTCGTTTGCGCTGACATCGTTTGCCTCCTTCTCCAGAGCCTGTTCGGCGGCCTTCCGCCGACTTGCTGACCGCTATTCCCGTTGCGCGTGCGGGTCCCCGGACCCGCGGCCGTAGCTATTCCCCCCGCAGGGGGAGAAGAAGAAGGCCGAGAAAAAGGCCCGGCAGCGCCAGGGAGAAGCCTGGTCCGGAGATGAGCTTCGGGCTGCGCGATTGGCCATTCATCAGGCAACCATCGTAACAAACGGCCTGACGAAGTTCGCTAGTGGTTCGTCCGGTTAGTACGTCACCGATATGCTGAGCGAGAATCGAGACTGCCGAGGAGGCAGGGAGTCCGCATACCAGAAGGTATGTGGACGACCGACGACGAAGGCAGATGAAGATTCGCAGCCGGGATATCGGTCGGCGTACTTGCCGGATGGACCACTAGGGCGTCAGAACGACTTTGCCGATGTTCCTGCGGTCCTGGATGTAGCGGTGCGCTTCGGCAGCGCGCTCGAACGGGAAGCTCTCGGCGACGACCGGTTCGATCACGCCCTGCTCGATCAGACCCACCAGCGGGTTCGTAAGCTCCTCGAGCGAACCTTTGTCGTCCCACCAGTGCAGAGCGTTGAGGCCCATCATCGACTTGTCGCCGACCTTCTTCGTTTGGTTCCCGTTCATCAGCTTGATCGCGTTGAAGCGCGGCAGGTTCCCCGCGATCGAGGCCATTCCCCTGACGACGGTTCCCAGTCTGCGCCGATCTCCTGCCATCAGGTTCGACACGCCGTACATGACCACGCGTCCATTCGGTCTTAGAAGCGACAGGCTCTGCTTGAACTCTCCCAGCGAGTCGAGCACAACGTCGACTCCCCTGCTGTCGGTGATCCGTTTCACATCTTTGGAAACATCCCGTGTTCGGTAGTCGATCGTGTGTGCCGCACCCTGACCGCGGATGAACTCGTGCTTGGACGCCGAGGCGGTCCCGATCGCCTCCGCGCCGCGGTCGCGCAAAAGCTGCAACGCCGCGATGCCGACGCCACCGGCGGCCGCGTGCACGAGCACGGTCTCTCCATGCTGGACGTCCGCGAGTAGCACGATCGCCGCGTAGGCGGTGCCGTAGTTCACCGGCAGCGCGGCGCCCTGCTCGAAGCTGAAGCGATCCGGAAGCGCCAGCACATTGGCAAGGTCGGCCACGGCAAGCTCGGCAAATCCCGTGAAGCGCGTGGCGGCAAAGACGCGCTGGCCGGGAGCAAAGCCGTTGACTCCCGGTCCGAGTTCGTCGATCTCGCCCGCCACCTCGTAACCCATCACGCACGGCGGCTTGGGAGCGTCCGGGTACAGGCCCACGCGGGCGAGCAAGTCGGCAAAGTTGATCCCGCATGCCCTGACCTTGATCTTGACCTGGCCTTCGCCCGGCGAGGGATCGGGCCGTTGCTCCACCGCCAGAGCGTCGTCTGGCGAGCCGTGCTTCTTGAGGACGAGTGCGCGCATCGCACCCGCAACCTAGCGGATCAGCTCGCGACCAGGTTCTCGACGAGCTTCGGCATCTCGCGCGCCATGCGGGAGCGTGGCACGACCACGTCGATCCCCGCCAGGCGGCCCGCGTGCTTCGTCTCCTCGTTGACGTGCGAGTAGAAGCCGAGCGTCGGGGTGCCAAGCAGATCGCTGACGAGCACACCGGAGTTGATGTCGTCGGCGTCGAGATCGACGATCACCAGGTCCGCGTCGGCGCCCACCGCCTCCGCGTGGGTTCGAACCAGCTCGACTTCGTGCCCGGCGGACGTCAGCGTTTCGCGCACCTTGGCGGCGAAGAAGAGGTCGGGGACGAGCGCTACGACGCGTGCCAATTCAGCGCGCCAAGTCAGAGGGTGACCGCGCGGCCTTGCTGAAAGCCCTCGAGCGAAGTGATCTCCGCGATCACCTCGTCCGGCACCGGCGAGTCGACAGTTACCACCATCACGGCAAGAGCGCCGCTGCCACCCTTCACCGGCTCGCCGGGCTCCCGGTCGGGCTCGCGCCCAACCGCGGTCGAGGCGATGTTGAGGCCGCGCTCGCCGAGCACGCTTCCGACCTTGCCGATCATTCCCGGCAGGTCCGAGTAACGGAAGACGGCGAGATGCTTCGCAAGCTCGATGTTGAAGCTCTGTCCGTAGAGCGAGACCAGGTGCGGCACGTTGCGGGGTCCGAACGTGGTGCCTCCAACCTCGGTGCGCTGACCATCGGCCACGACGGCAACCGACACGAGACTCGCGTAGTCGTGGGACTCGGTCTCCTTGAACTCCGACACGGCGATGCCGCGCTCCTCGGCGATCGTGGGGGCATTGACGAAGTTGACGTCCTCATCGACGCGGCCCTGGAAGGCGCCCTGCAGCACGGCAAGCGACAGAAGGCGGGTATCGAAGTCGGCCAGGCTTCCGTAGAACGCGGCTTCGATCCGATCGACCGAGGGATGTGCCGCAAGCGACATCGCGAGACGACCCAACTGCCGGCAGAGTGGCAGGTAGGGCTCGAGCACTGCCAGGTCCTCCCCGTGAACCCGCGGGATGTTGACCGCGTTGCTGACGAGGTCGCCGTTGAGGGCGGCCACGACCTGCTCGGCCGTGATCACTCCGGCACGGTCCTGGGCCTCCACGGTCGATGCTCCCAGGTGAGGCGTCACGATCACGCTCTCGTGGGCGAACAGCGGATGCTCCGTCATCGGCTCTTCGGGGAACACGTCGAGGCCGGCGCCAGCGACCTTGCCCGACTGGATCGCGTCCTCGAGCGCGTCGTGGTCGAGCAGCTCGCCGCGCGCGCAGTTGACGATGCGCACCCCGTCCTTCATCTTGGCGAACGCCGCCGCGTCGAGATAATCGCGCGTCTCGTCGGTCTTCGGCAGGTGGATGGTGATGATGTCGGCACATGAGTAGAGGCCGTCGGCGCTCTCCATGCGCTCCACTCCCAGCTCCTTGTACTTCTCTGCGCTCACGTACGGATCGTGTGCCACCACCCTCATTTGGAACGCTTTGGCGCGTTCCGCAACGAGCTGTCCGATGCGCCCGAAGCCGATCACGCCAAGCGTCTTCTCGTACACCTCGATGCCGCCGAACCTGCTGCGCTCCCACTTTCCCGCCTTCAGCGACGCGTTGGCCTGCGGGATGTTGCGTGCCTGGGCCAGGATCATCGCGATCGTGTGCTCCGCGGCCGCGATGATGTTCGACTCGGGCGCGTTCGCGACGATGATACCTCGCTTGGTCGCGGCCGGTACATCAACGTTGTCAATTCCGATTCCGGCGCGGCCGATCACCTTGAGGCGGTTCGCGTGCTCGAGCACGTCAGCGCCGATCGTGGTCCCGGAGCGAATCACGATCGCGTCGTAGTCGGCGATCGCGCCGGCAAGCTCCTCCTGAGGCATGTCGATCGCGACGTCCACCTCGAAGTGCTCGCGCAGCAGCTCGACGCCCGCATCGGCGATCTTCTCCTTCACCAGCACTCGATAGCCGTTCGTGTCTGTCATCGGCTCGCCTACCCGACCGGCGCCGGCACGGGCATGCCCGCTTCGCGGAAGACCTGCTGCGCGCGTGCCACGCCGGCGCCAAGCATGACCTCTGCGCCAAGCTCAGCGAGGGTCATCTCCAGTCCCGCGATCGTCGCGATGATGTCGAAGGCGCCGTAGTAGCCGCAGTGGGCGATGCGCACGATCTTGCCCTTGAGATGCGCTTGGCCGCCGGCGATCGTGATGCCATAGGTGTCGCGCATCAGCTTCGGGATCTTGGCCCCGTCGATGCCGTCGGGGGCGCGAATCGCGGTTACCACATTTGCACCCTCGTCCTCGGGGCCGAACAGCTCCAGTCCGAGCGCGGTGGCCGCTTCGCGTGTCGCCCGCCCGAGGATCGCGTGTCGCTCGAGGACTTTCGGCAGCGTCTCGCGCTCGATCATCTCCAGCGCCACGTTGAGCGCACGGACGAGCGTGACCGCCGGCGTGAAGGGACTATCCGGCGGGTCCTTCGTCTGACCGTCGCGTGTCCTGGCCCAATCGAAGTAGTAGCTGCGGGCTCCACGCTCGCGAGCCTCTGCGGCAAGCTCATTAGCGCGATTGGACACGGCCGCGAAAGCGAGGCCCGGTGGTGACATCAGCGCCTTCTGCGAGCCCGATACGACGACATCGATTCCCCAGTCGTCGGTCGGAAGATCAACCGCCCCGAGCCCTGAAACCGCGTCCACCACAAGGATCGCATCGTGCTCGCGTGCAACCTGAGCGAGCGCACGAACGTCGTTGACGACACCGGTCGATGTCTCGGACAGGGTCGTGAACACGAGCTTGGCCGAGCCGATTCGCTCGGCGACCTGATTGGGATCGATCTTCAGCCCCCACTCGGTCTCCAAGTGGTTCGTCTCGGCGCCGTAAGCGTTGCACAGCTCGGCCCACCGCTGGCCGAACTTTCCGCAAGAGGCAACCACCACGGCATCGCCCGGTGCGACGAGATTGGCCACGGCGGACTCCATCGCGCCCGATCCCGACGCTGCGAACATCAGGACCTCGTTCGAGGTCTGGAACACGGCCTTGAGGCGATCCAGCACACTTGCGTAGATCTCGATGAACGCCGGAGCACGGTGATAGAGGATCGGCTGCGCCATCACCTGAGCGACCTCGGGCGGTAGCGGGGTCGGCCCCGCGGTCATCAGGTATTGCTTGTTGAAGGCTGTCATTTGCGCTCACCGGGCTTGAATGCGGCGTGCCAGCGAGCATAGCGAACCAACCAGCCCCCGCTGGACGCCCCGCGGCCGCGTGCGCGGCCG
>JBBDJG010000034.1:0-41144 GCA_040880005.1 Solirubrobacterales bacterium | reverse complement strand
TTAGCCGTCCCGCCGGCCGATGGCAAGGCCGCGTGCGCGGCCGCGGGACCGACAGCATCAGTCCAAGCTGAAGGGCGGGTATCTGTCTGTCAGCAGCAGGAAGTACCCATTCACTCTGAACTGCCAACGGAGCGCACCCCTCACGAAGCCGAACATGCCCTCCGGGAAGCGCCCGGTGAACAGGATCGCGAACCAGGCGATGATGGCAAGGATCTCCGCGACAAGAATCACGAAGCACAGAACGATCATCTGCGGGATGACTAGGATCAGGCGCAGCAAGGTCGTGAGGCGCGACCGCTTCTCCTCGTAGTCGGCTTCGTACCTGACGGGATAGTTGCCCGGGTCCCAGGTGAACGGTGGATACTCGTCGCGAAGCAACCACATGTAGGCGTTGACATTCGCGCTCCAGCGGTTGACGTTCACGATCAAGTCGAACAGGCCGCGCGGCATCTTCCCCGTGATCACGATCGCGAACCACGCGATCAGCACGCAGATCTCCGCGATTATGAACAGCACGTACAGCACGATTATCTGCGGTATGACCAGGATCAATCGCAACAACGTCGTCAACCGAGAGAGCTTGTCCTTGTAGTCGACGTCGAACCGGATTGGATACTGGCCCGTCGCCGCAGGTGCGACCGGCGGCGCGGCGGGTGGAATACCAGCTTCCATTGAGCTCTCCTTTCGCCCTGTCGGGCGTGGATTGAGTGAACGGCCGCAAGCCTAGCGGTGCGGCCGGAGGAGTGCGGGCTCCGAGGGGAAGACCGTGCTCGGCTTTGGTCGCCAGACGCTGTCGGCGGCTTGTCCCAGGGGGGCTTCCGGCCTTGCGGGAAGGGCGGGCTCGCCCGCCTCGATGCCCGCCAGTTCGAAATAGACCAGCGAGGCGGCGAGGGCGCCCCACGGCACCGCGAACACGAACAGGATCGGGAAGATCGAATTGAAGACGCCGTAGACGACGTTCTTGGCAGCGATTACGGCAAACACCTCGAAGCTGTTGCCGCTGTCCTTGACGAGGTCACGGCTGCGGCGCATCGCGCTGCGCTCGCGGTCACGGTAGCGGCGGCCGAAGAAGGCGCCCTTGCCCTCGACCACCGCGACCGAGATCGCCGGGGCGCGACGCGTGCCGAAGATGATGCCCGGGATCACCAGAAGTAGCAGTCCGAACACGGTGCCGAACCAGACCAGGAACCCGACTGTGGAGACGCGCGGGAACCCGCCAAAGGTCCTGCCGACCAGCTTGCGGAAGACGACGGGCTCACCCTTGCGCGTCGCCAACACCAGGTGCGTCGTAAGCGCCCTGTACCAGAAGCCGCCGGTCGTGTACATGAACAGGATCAAGAATCCCAGCAGGCCGACGGCCGCCGACCCCAGGTCCGGATCGAACACCACCACCACGAACAGCAGCGCCACGGGCAGGGCGAAGATCACCAGCGCGCACAACAGCAGCGGACCCCAGTGCCGGCGGTACAGACGCAGCGCCTCACCGAAGACCTTGGTGATGTTGAGGCTGGTGGTCAGCCTCTGCCTTGGATCCAGGGCATCATCGATCGAAGCTCGCTGCCGACCTTCTCGACCTGGTGCCCCTTCTGTTCTTCGCGCATGCGCTGGAAGTTCTCCTGCCCGGCGCGGTTCTCGGCAATCCACTCGCGTGCGAAGTCCCCCGACTGGATGTCGGCCAGAATTTGCTTCATCGCCGCGCGCGTCTCCTCACCGATCACTCGACTTCCGCGCGTGAGATCTCCGTACTCGGCCGTATTGGAGATCGAGTCGCGCATGCCCGTGATCCCCTTCTCGTACATCAGGTCGACGATCAGCTTCAGCTCGTGCATGCACTCGAAGTATGCGAGACGCTCGTCGTAGCCGGCATCGACGAGCGTCTCGAAACCGGCGCGAACCAGCTCGGTCACGCCGCCGCAGAGAACCGACTGTTCGCCGAACAGGTCCGTCTCGGCCTCGTCCTTGAACGTGGTTTCGATCACGCCGGTGCGCGCGCCGCCGATGCCCTTGGCGTAGGCGAGCGCGAGACTGCGCGCGTCTCCGGTGGCATCCTGGTGGATCGCAATCAGGCACGGAACGCCCTTGCCCTCTGTGAACTGGCGACGCACCAGATGGCCGGGACCCTTGGGGGCGACCATCGCCACATCCACGCCTGCGGGGGGCTCGATCTGGTCGAAGTGAATCGTGAAGCCGTGCGCGAACAGCACGAGGTTGCCGGGGGCGATACCGTCCTCGATTTCGTCCTCCCAGACCTCGGCCTGCTTTTCGTCCGGCAGCAGCATCATCACGATGTCGCCCCTGCTTGCAGCGTCGGCGACATCGAGCACCTCCAGTCCGGCGGCTTGTGCGTCAGCCCTGCTGGCGGAGTCCGGCCTCAGGCCGACCACCACGTTGACCCCCGAGTCCTTGAGATTGAGCGCGTGAGCGTGACCCTGCGACCCGTAGCCGATCACTGCGACCGTCTTGCCGTCGAGCAGCGAGAGGTCGGCGTCGTCCTCGTAAAAGACATCTTTGTTCGCGCTGACCATGGGACCGCGAGCGTATCAGGCCGTTAGCGGATGCCCCGTATGATCCAAACATTACGGCCGGCTTCGCCGACCACCTCAGTCACGAGCGTCCATCTACGGTGGCCGCCAACACATGATGTCAGAGCCGCTTCGAAATCACGGCCGTCACTGCCTGGGATGCGGGCCGGACAACCCCTGTTCGCTCGGCCTGGTCATGTACGGAGAGACAGATCGCGTTTGGGGCGAGCTGACGATCGATGAGCGTCATCAGGGCGCTCCGGGGTTTGCCCACGGCGGTGCCGTGGCGACCGCGCTCGACGACGCCTTCGGCATGATTCTGCGACTGGTCAACAAGCCGGCGGTGACGGTGCACTTCGAGATCGACTACCGCAAGCCATGGCTACTGGGGACGCCGCACCGGATCGAGGCAGAGTTGGAGCGGACCGAAGGCCGCAAGATGCACTATGCCGGCAGGGCGCTGGACGGCGACGGATCGCTCGTGGCCGAGGCGACGTCGATCTATCTGATCGTTGGCACCGAGCACTTCATGGAGGGCGTCCAGCACGCCCGTGAGCAGACGGGTCGCTCCGAGCTTCCCTGGTAGGACTCCGCCCCAGCCGGCCACCGACGACGCGTTCGACTTTTTCTCCGATATAAGGAGACAATGTCGAACACTCCGCCTCTGGCCTTGGATCACCTGAGCCGAGCCCGAAGCAGCTTCCCCTGCTCGTTGCGCGGCAGCTCCGGGACGAATTCGAATTGCTTAGGGATCTTGAAGCCCGACAAGCGAGCACGGCAGAACTCATTTAGCCCGTCGGCATCGGTGTGTTCGCCCTCGCGCATGACGACCGCCGCCACAACTGCATTCTGCCAGCGCAGATCGTCCCGGCCGAACACAGCCACATCGGCAACTGCCGGATGCTCCACCAGCACCGACTCGACCTCTTCTGGCGAAACATTCTCACCGCCCGTCACGATCACCTGGTCGGCGCGGCCCAGCACGTACAGGAATCCATCCTCGTCGAGCCGGCCGAGATCGGCAGTTTGCAACCAGCCGCCTTCGTCCACCAGCGCCGGCCCGACCGTTGGGCCGGACACGGCGATGCGGCCGTCCTCGCCGACGCGCACTCTGGCGGCGGCCAGCGGGCGGCCCGCACTTCCAGGACGCTCGTGCACTTCGCCGGGGGCGAGCGTCGTGACCTGAGAGCAGGTCTCTGTCATTCCATAGGTGGGCGCGACCGGGAAGCTCGCCTCGACGGCGCGCTCGACAAGAGACTCGGGCGCCGGACCGCCGCCGAGCAGCGCGCAGCGCAGATCGCCAAACCGGTCGCCGCGCTCGAGCAGCCTGTCGAGCATCGTCGCCACCAACGAGACAATCGTGACGTCTTCGTGACGCAGGGTCTCCGCCGTGCGTGCAGCCTCGAAGCGCTCGACGATCGCGGTCGCTCCGTAGATCGCGCACCTGATCGCGATTGCGAAACCGCCGATGTGGTGCATCGGCAGGCAGCACAGCCAGCGATCGGACGGCTGCATGCCGATGCGCATGCCGCAGCCAACCGCACTCCACAGGTGGTTGCCGTAAGTCAGTTCGATCGCCTTCGGCGCTCCGCCCGTTCCCGAGCTATGAATCACACAGAGCACATCGTCGAGGCCGAGCGGCGGCGGCGGAACGTTCGGCGGAGCGAACATCTGCTCCACTTGCTCGAGATTCGACACCACCGCGACGGGGGCAAGTGCGTCCGTGATCGGCTCCAGCTCCGCAAGGGTGAGGTTCGGATCGAGCGGGGCGATCGCCGCCCCGAGCCGCAGCACGGCGTGCGTCAGCACGACCAAGTCGGCGCCCGCCAGCGTGGTGGCAACGCGATCGCCCTGCGATACGCCAAGTCCGGCGAGCCCACTGGAGGCGCGCTCGACGCGCCGCCGGAGCTGGGAGTACGTCAACTGACCGCCTCGTGAGACCAGCGCGGTGCGCTGCGGATGCGCCGCGGCGGCGGCTGCCAACCAGTTCGAGATCTTCATCACAGCATCCAGTAGCTATCGTTGCCGGCCGGTATTCCCTTTTTCTTCGAGGTGATCATCAGATGGCGATCGGCTGGACCGCGAGCGGAACCTACACCGACATACGCTACGAGAACGGCGTCGACGAGGCAGCCGGCATCGCGAAGATCACGATCTGCCGGCCGGAAGTTCGCAACGCTTTCCGTCCCCAGACCCTGTTCGAGCTGCAGGACGCGTTCGAGCGCGCGCGCGACGATACCGACGTCGGCGTGATCATCTTCACGGGCGAGGGAACCGAGGCCTTCTGTTCCGGGGGCGACCAGGCCATCCGCGGCGACGATGGCTACATCGGCGGCGACGAGATCGCGCGCAAGGGGATCGGCCGTCTCAACGTGCTCGACCTCCAGGTCCAGATCAGGCGACTGCCGAAGCCCGTCGTGGCGATGGTCGCCGGCTACGCGATCGGCGGCGGCCATGTTCTGCACATCGTGTGCGACCTGACGATCGCCGCCGACAATGCGCGCTTCGGCCAGACCGGCCCAAAGGTCGGCAGCTTCGACGGCGGCTACGGGGCCGGCTACCTCGCGCGCATCGTGGGGCACAAGAAGGCTCGCGAGATCTGGTATCTGTGCCGGCAGTACGACGCCCGCGAGGCACTCGACATGGGGCTCGTGAACACGGTCGTGCCGCTCGAGCGCCTCGAGCTGGAGACCGTGCAGTGGTGCCACGAGATGCTCCAGCACTCCCCCGTCGCCCTGCGCCTGCTCAAAGGCGCTTTCAACGCCGACACCGACGGGCTCGCGGGGCTGCAGCAGTTCGCCGGCGACGCAACGATGCTCTTCTACATGACCGAGGAAGGTCAGGAGGGGCGCAACGCCTACCAGGAGAAGCGCGAGCCGGACTTCTCGAAGTTTCCCCGTAGGCCTTGAGCCGGCCGGTCTCTCCGCGCATCTGGCTGATCGCGGCGAGGCCGCGAACGCTGCCGGCCGCTGTCGCACCGGTATTGGTCGGCACGGCATTGGCAGGCTCGCAGGACATCTTTCGCCCGCTCGCGTTCGTGGCCGCCATGATCGGCAGCGTCTTCATCCAGATCGGGACCAACCTGTCCAACGACTACTCGGATGCGCGGCGCGGCGCCGACACAGACGACCGGCTCGGCCCGGTGCGGGTCACGGCCGGCGGCCTCGCGCCACCGCGCAAGGTGCTTGTCGCAACCTGGCTGGCTTTCGGGATCGCGGTGCTCGCAGGCCTCTACCTGGTCGCGATAGCGGGTTGGGAGCTACTGGTGGTCGGCGTGCTGTCGATCCTCGCCGGTGTGCTCTACACGGGCGGTCCGAGGCCCTATGGCTACGAGGGACTCGGAGAGCTGTTCGTATTCCTCTTCTTCGGCCTCGTGGCTGTTGTCGGCTCCTATTACGTGCAAACCGAGGAGCTGACCTGGCTGGCAGTCGCGCTATCGGTCCCGATCGGCCTGCTGGCCTCGGCGATCCTGATGGTCAACAACATCCGCGACATCGACACCGATCGGCGGGCTGGCAAGCGCACGCTGGCGGTGCGCCTCGGGCGCGACCGAGCACGAACGCTGTTCACAGTCGCCGTGGTGCTGGCCTACGCAGCGCTGGCCGCGATCGCATTGGCTGAGCTGCGTTTCGAGCTGCTGATCGTGTTCGGCACGCTGCCGCTGGTGCCATCGCTGAGTGCCAGCGTCTCGCATCGCACCGACGGGCCTTCTCTGAACGCCGCGCTGAGCGCCTGCGGCCGTCTGCTGGCATCGTTCGCCGTGCTGCTCTCGGCGGCACTGCTGCTCTCGGGATGAAGATCACCCGCGTCGAGCTGGTCCCGTTTGCGCTGCACTTCAAGCGACCCTACGTCACGGCACGGGGGACCTTGCAGCGACGCGAGATGGTGCTGGCCAAATTGCTCACCGACCAGGACCTGGTGGGACTCGGAGAGGCCGTCCCGGTGACCTTGCGGGGCGGTGAGCTGGGCGCGGTGCTTGGCGACCTCGAACGACTGCGCGGGGTGCTCGAAGAGGCCGACGCGTCGCCAGCGAAGATTCCCTCGTTGCTGGAGCGTTGTGCTTCGCTGAATCCGGGTACTCCCGCGATGGCCGCTGTCGACATGGCACTGCTGGACCTGTCCGCCAAGCACGCCGGACGTCCAGCCTGGGAGTTGCACGGCGCGACGAAGGTCCAGCCCGTTCGATGCAATGCCACGCTGGTGGCCGGGGCTCCGCAGGAAGTGGCGGCCGACGCCGCCGATTGGGCGAGCCATGGCTTCAACACCTTCAAGCTCAAGGTCGGGGCGCGCGACGATGACGCCGCGGGTGTGGCGGCGGTGCGCGACGCGATTGGCCCGGAAGCGAAGATCCGGATCGACGCAAATGGCGCGTGGAGTACCGAACAGGCGATCGACTGGCTCGCGCGACTGGAGCAGCATGGGATCGAGCTGGCCGAACAGCCGACGGCGACGCTCCATCAGCTCGCCCTCGTGCGGGCCGCAACCGACGTCGCGCTGGCGGCCGACGAGAGCGTGGCGAGCGAGCAGGATGCCGGACGTGCGGTCCAGCTCCAGGCCTGTGACTACGTGACGGTCAAGCTAGCCAAGACCGGCGGCAGTGTGCGGACGCGCAACATCGCGGCCACGTTGCCCACCTACCTGTCGAGCGCGCTCGACGGGCCGGTCGGCATCGCGGCCGCCGCTCATCTCGCTCAAGTGATGCCCGACATCGGCCTTGCGCACGGCTTGGCTACGCAGGCCCTGTTTGCCGAGTGGCCCGTGCGCGCCGGAGCACGGCTCGAGGGCGACATGCTGCTTCCTTCTGACGCCCCCGGGCTCGGCGTCGAGCTCGACGAGCAGGCACTCTCCGACTTTCGTTTGGACGTAAGCTAGCGACACCGTGGACGCCACCAATCGCAACACGGCGCTCTGCTCGGTGCTGGTCGATGAGCTGGCGCGCGCGGGGGTCGAGCACGCGGTCGTCGCTCCGGGCTCGCGCTCGGCACCGCTGGCGCTGGCGTTCTGGAACGAGCCGCGGATCAAGGTCTGGAGCATCATCGACGAGCGCAGTGCCGGCTTCTTCGCGCTCGGCATCGCGCAACAGACGGGGCTGCCGGCCGCGGTGGTGACGACCTCGGGCACGGCGGCGGCCAACGTGCATCCTGCAGTGGCGGAGGCGGACGAGGCGCGTGTTCCGCTACTCGTCGTGACGGCCGATCGGCCACCGGAGCTGCGCGGTCGTGGCGCGGGCCAGACGATCGACCAGCTCAAGCTCTATGGCAGCTCCGTGCGCTGGTTTTGCGAGCTGGGCACCATCGATGCCGACGACGACGGGCTGCTGTATTTCCGCTCGGCCGGATCGAGGGCGGTCGCGGAGGCACTCGGCAGCCCGCCCGGGCCCGTCCACCTCAACGTCCCGCTACGCGACCCACTCGCGCCAACTCGGTCGGAGGGTGATGTGAGCGCGACCAGCGAGCTGGCGCGCGAGGGACGCGACGAGGCCCGGCCGCTCACGGCAGTGCCGCGTGCGCCAACCTCACCATGGTCGGGACTGATCGATGCCCTCGACGTCGCGCTTGCGCGGCGACGCGGCGTTGTCCTTGCCGGCAGGCAGGCCGGAACCGGCCCTGCCCCCGGCGTGCTCGCTTTCGCGGCTGCCGCTCGCTGGCCGGTGCTGTGCGAGCCGACCTCCCCCGTTCGAGCTGCGGTCGCCGACACGGGCAACCTGGTCGCAGCATACGACGCGATCTTCCGGTCGCTGCCGAGGGACCTCGAGCCGGAGATCGTGGTCCGCGTCGGCGACATGGTCACCTCCAAAGGCGTGCGCACCTGGCTCGCATCGCATCCCGAGTGCGACCAGATCGTGATCGATCCCGATGGGGCCTGGAACGAGCCCACCACCCGTGCGGCGGCGATCGTCAGAGCCGACGCCGGCGGACTGCTTGATGCGATCGCCGCGCGCATCGCTCCGGCCCCGGATGGGTGGCTCGAGAGCTGGCAAACCATGGACGCAACCGCCAACCAGGCGATTGACGACTTCCTGCTCTCACATACCGACGAGCTGTTCGAGCCCGGCGTGCACCGGATGCTGGCGGACCTGCTGCCCGACCCGGCGACCGTATACGTCGCTTCCAGTATGCCGGTGCGCAATCTGGAGAGCTTCCTTCCGAGTAGCCCGAAACAGATTCGCTTCCTCGCTAATCGCGGCGCCAACGGAATCGATGGCACGGTCTCGGCCGGACTCGGTGCCGCCGCGGCAAGCGATGCTCCAGCGTTCGTCCTGCTCGGCGACGTGGCCCTGTACCACGATATGAACGGACTGCTGGCAATGAAGCGCAACGGAGTCGCGGCGACGATCGTGGTCATGAACAACGGCGGCGGGGCGATCTTCGACTTCCTGCCGATCGCCGCCGCACTTGCCGGGGAGAGAAATACCTACGAAGAGCTGTTCGGAACAGCCACGGGCCTGGACATGTCGAAGGTTGCGGACCTGTACGAGGTTCCGTTCACGCGCGTCGCGTCGTACGAGGATCTGGGTGGCGCGCTCGCGTCACCGGGAATCATCGAGGTTCCTCTGAACCGCGCCCGCAACGTGGAGCTGCACCGCGAGCTGTTCGAGAGCGTCGGCGAAGCGCTTGCGCGCTAGGCGCCGGCCAGCACCGCGAGCAACGCCTGCAGCTTGACCTCGGTCTCGGCCAGCTCGGCCTCGGGCTCGGAGTCGCGCACAACGCCGACGCCCGCGTAGCAGTGCGCGGTGCGTCCCTCGAGCAGGGCGCAACGCAGGGCCACGCAGAACTCGCCATCCTCGGTCGAGTCCATCCACCCGACCGGCGCCGCGTACCAGCCGCGATCCAGCGCCTCCAGCTCGACCATCACCGGCTCGGCCGCTTCCCAAGGCTCGCCCCCCACCGCCGGTGTCGGGTGCAGCAGGCCCGCCAGCTCGATCGTGCTGAGCGGCTCGGCAAGCTGAGCGCGGATCGGCGTAGCGAGATGCTGGATGTTGGCCACCTTGATCAGGCCGGGGCCCTCCGCGGTCGTGACCCACACCGACAGCGGGGCGAGCGCGCGCTCGATGCGCTGCACGACGATCTCGTGCTCGGCCAGATCCTTGGCATTGTGCAGCAAGCGCTCTCCGAGGTGGTCGTCCACCGATGGATCCGCGCTGCGGCGAGTCGATCCCGCGAGCGCCACCGCGCTGAGTCTCGCGCCTTCTCTGCTTACGAGCAACTCCGGGCTTGCGCCCACGAAAGCAACGTCGGGAGTGCCGACGCAGAAGCAGTAGCACTCGGGGTATCCCCTGCGCAGCCCGTCGAAGACTGCGGACGCTCGAAACGGCGCCGGAGAGCGCACCTCGACCTCCCGCGCCAGCACGACCTTCTCGAGGTCTCCCGACCGGATGCGGTCCCGCGCCTCACCGACAGCCTGTTCGTAGCGATGCGGGCTGGCGACGCTGGAGATCTCGTAGCCTGCGATCGGGTCCGGATCCAACATCGGGATCGACGCCACGCGCAAGGCGCTCGGTCGGGCCATGGCCGTTGCCGTCAGCCGCTGCGCATCGTCATGCGGCCCACACACGACGTTGGCCGTGATGCTGGCTCGTCCGGCAGACCGCGCAAGGGTGACTTGTGGCAGCACCATCAAGGTCGGCGGCAACGACTGCCACTGCGGCGCACGACCGCCGCCGGCCGAGAAGGCAAAGCCGCCCAGCCAAACTGGCCCCGCTGCCGGGCCGTCCAGCTCCTCGTCGATCACCGCATCGCGCATCAGCTCGACGCAACGGGCCGCCGTGTCGCCAAATCGCTCGGCAGCAGAAACGTCGTCGATCGCCCAAGCCGATCCGATCCCTCCGAGTGCGAAACCGTCGTTGTCGGGCTCTTCCCATACGAAGTAGCGGTCCTCCGCGCCAGCGCCACGGCTTGCAAAGACGCACGCCGCCAGGTCGAGGTCAAGCGAAATCTCTGTAGTGGCGCTTGCAACCACCGACCGGCCGAGTTGCTCGGCCCGGTCCACTGCGACGCCGATACGATCGGCGAGCCTGAGCTTCAATCGCTCGAGCGCCCCGACCAGGCTGTGTTGCGCGCTCAAGCTAACGCTAGGTTTGGGTCTTGCCGCGCGCGATTGCGATCTCGCCAGTGCGCACCATCTCGACGATCCCGAACGGGCTCACTATCGTCTCGAGCGCCTCGATCTTGTCGGCGGTGCCAGTGACTTCGATCGTCACCGTGCGCCCCGAAACGTCGATGATGCGACTTCGGAAGATATCGACCAGCTGCATCACCTCGGCGCGTGATTGGCCGTCGGCCGACACCTTGAAAAGCGCCATCTCGCGAGCGATCGTCTCGGCGGGCTCGAGGTCGCGAATCTTGATCACGTTGACGAGCTTGTGCAGCTGCTTGGTGATCTGGTCGATCGAGTGCGTCGCACCGTCCACGGTCATCGTGATGCGCGAGACCTCCTCGTCCTCGGTCGGCCCGACGGCCAGCGTGTCGATGTTGAAGCCGCGCCTGGCGAATAGGCCGGCGATGCGCGTCAGCACGCCCGGCTTGTTCTCGACCAGCACCGAGAGGACGTGTTTGCGGCCGGTGCGCAGGTTGCCCGCCGCCTCGAGGTCCTCGAGACGCAGAACCTCCTTGGTTCCGGGGTCACCCATTGCCTAACCCACCATGTCCCGCGCCGCCTGCCCGGCGGGGATCATCGGATAGCAGTTCTCGTCTTTTCGCACGTGCACATCGACCAGCACGGTTCCCGGCGTGTCTATGGCCGTTCGCATCGCGTCGTCCAGCTCATCGTTGCGGTCAACTCGCATGCCCGTCGCACCGAATGCCTCGGCTAGCTTGACCCAGTCCGGGCTCTCGCCCATGTGCACGTGGCTGTAGCGCTCCTCCCAGAACAGCTCCTGCCACTGGCGGACCATTCCAAACGAGCCGTTGTTCATCAGGAAGACCTTCACGTCGATGTTGTTCTCAACCGCGGTCGCAAACTCCTGGCAGGTCATGATCAGGCTGCCATCGCCCGCCATGCACACGACCAGCTCGTCGGGTCTCGCGACCTTCGCGCCAATCGCCGACGGAAGCCCGAAGCCCATCGTGCCGAGCCCACCTGAGTTGATCCACCGGCGCGGCTTGGCGAAGTGATAGTGCTGGGCCGTCCACATCTGGTGCTGACCGACATCCGATGTGACGATCGCGTCGCCCTTGGTCGCCTCGTACATCGCCTGGACCATCCGCTGAGGGGCGATGTCTCCGTCGACCGATTCCTTGAACTCGAGCGGATACTGCTTGCGCCAGGCGTCGATCTTCTCCCACCACTCGTTCATGCGGGCAGGATCGGCTTCCGCCGCACGATATTCGGCCGTCAGCTTCGGCAGGACCAGCTTGCAGTTGCCGACGATCGGGATGTGCGCCGGCACGTTCTTGGAGATCTCAGCGGGATCAACGTCGATGTGGACGAATTTAGCCCGCGGCGCAAACTCGCTCAGCTTGCCCGTGATGCGATCGTCGAAGCGCGCGCCAACCGCAACGATCAGGTCCGCTTCGTCCATCGCGTAGTTCGCAGCGCGCGTTCCATGCATGCCAAGCATGCCAAGCCACCGTTCGTGTGGCGCCGGGAACCCACCGAGCCCCATGACCGTGCAGGTGATCGGGAACTTTCCGGTCGTCACCAGCTCGGTCAGCTCCTCGGCGGCGTTGCCGTTGATGACTCCACCGCCCGCATAGATCACGGGGCGCTTGGCGTTCGCGAGCGCCTTCGCAGCCAGCCTGATCTGCTTGGGATTGCCTTCGTCGAAGCTCTTGTAGCCCGGCAGGTCGACCTTGGCGGCAGCGGAAGGGTCGTAGGGAATATCGGCGCGCGAAAGGTCTTGCGGGACGTCGATCAGCACCGGGCCGGGCCGGCCGGTGCGCGCGACGTGGAACGCTTCGTGGATGAGGTGCGGTATCTCGCGCGGATCGAGCACCTGAAAGGAGTGTTTGACGACCGGCATCGAGATGCCGATGATGTCGGCCTCCTGGAAGCCGTCGGTGCCGAGCAGGTCCGTGCGCACCTGACCCGTGATGAACACGGTCGGCACCGAGTCCAGCATCGCGTCGGCGATCGCCGTTATCAGGTTGGTGGCGCCAGGCCCCGACGTCGCAAGTGCCACGCCAACCTTGCCCGAGGCTTTCGCGTAGCCCTCCGCAGCGTGGCCCGCTCCCTGCTCGTGCTTGCAGAGGATGTGGCGAATTCCCGCATCGTAGAGCGCGTCGTAGGTCGGCAGGTTGGCGCCGCCGGGTATGCCGAAAACGGCATCGGCACCCTCTGCCTTCAGACATTCCATGATCGCGTCGACCGCTCGCACGTGCGCTATCCCCCTTTCTACGGATCGCGTCTCGTTGAACGTTCTTCGGCACGAATCGCGAAAACCCCGCGTCGCGCCGAGTATTGCCAGTGTAGCAGCGCTAATCGGCTTGCCAGAGCGGTTTTACGCTACTGAGGGCGCACGATCGCATCGCGCTCGGGCCAGTAGAGCTCCTCACCGCAGCCCGTGCAGACCTGATCTGTGATTTCGCGTATGCGTCCGCAGCGAGGGCAGCGGCGCTTGGGCTCGAACCGCTCGTACCGGTACAGCAAGGCAGCTATCAGCCCGAAGATCGGAAGAAAGAAACCGACCAGAAACCAAACGAAGAAGGAGCTTCCCTTGATCTTGGCCACGATCGCCGTCGCCAGCCCGAAAGAGAGCATCACTATCAAGAGGGCCGCGCCGTACATTACCTAGCGCGGTACGGCGCCGCGCCATGCACGGAAGGCCGCGTAGCCGACTGCAGCGATCAGCCCGATGAACACCAGCTTGAACAATGTGCCGACGACCTGAAGGGCGAGCAGCAGTGCCACAAGCAGCGCGGCGATCGTTATCGCCAGGTACACGTTGGGGGAGCCCATCTCCGGGCAAACGGTACCGGGTGATCGCACGCGCGGGGCTGCAATCAGGGGTTCGAGGATGGCGGCAACCGCTCGGCGGCCAGGGCGACCGGGTTGCCGGCCACCAGCGAAGCCACCGCGGTGCCGTCCTGTCTGAGGCGGACTCCGCGGAAGAATGACTTGACAGCGCGCGCGAACTCCGCCGCCCGCAGGTTGAACCGGCGCCCCCCGAGGCGCCCCCGGATGCGTTCGTGACGGGAGTCGAAAACCAATCGACCGGCAAGCCTGCCTTTGTCTCGTACGCGGAATCGCAAGTCGGCTGAGTTTCCGCGCCGTGGCGTACCGCCACTAACCTCTATGCCCGGCACATAGGCGTACCGATCGAACTCGAGGCCTCCATGCCGGGTGAACCTGATCAGCATCCGGCCTGAGCGCAGGCCACCGATGCGACTGACGAACCTCTCCCCCGTGAAGTCGGCAAGGAAGGCGTCCTCGATCGGGTACCTGCTGAGGCCGTCGATCACGCTGAACTCGGTGGCCCGCAGGAGGCGGCCGCCGCGGCCGGGAACTCCCGCGGCCGGCTTGACTTCGTTCAGAGACAGGGGTGGAACCGGATCCAGCAGGGTCTGCCTTTTCTCACGCCGCTGCTCCCTGCGCGCCGCCGATCCGCAACCGGAGATCGGCTTGTTCGCGAAGAACCGTTTCATCGCACCGTCTGCGCAGAACGAAGGATCCGACAAGAGCACCGAGTGCCCGACTCCGTCGATCGTCAACTGGCTGGCGCGGGCCAGCATCGCAGCTACCCGCGCGGCATCCTCGGCCGGTGTGCGCATGTCGTTCGCGCCGCTGAGCAGCAGCGTGGGCACGTTGGGCAACGGTGGCGTGAGGAGCGCTCTCGGTACGCCGCTGGACGGCCAGCGCGCACAAAAACGCAGGCCGCTGCCCGCCGCCGCTGTCTGGCGATCGAACGGGCCGAACTCACTGTCCGGAATCGCTGCCGCTGCGGTGAGCGACTGCTTCCAGCGATCTGCGAAAGCGAGCTCCGGCGACCACGGCAGCGGCCCTTCCTCGCACGTCGTCGCGAAGAACAGGGCCGTGCTGAACTGGCGCGGCTCCGGTAGCTCGTCGACCCCGGCCGCCTCGTAGTAGAGCCGCAGCAGAGGAGCGGTGTCGTCGCGCAGGGCGGCCCGCACTGCGCCCGGCAATGCGTTGCGCATCGTTTCGTCGAAGTCGCCCGCATAGAGGACGTCGAGCAGTCGCAGCCGTCCAAGCTGGCGAGCGTGTCGTCGCCCGTTGCCGCCGACGACCCGGCCGGTGATCGGGCGTGGTTGCAATCGTCCGACCAGCGTCCCGAGATCCGCGACCGGATCCTGCGTGATCCTGGCACAGGCGTCACGCGCACAGATGTCGTGCAGGATGCGTGGAATGGCCTCGAGCCCGCTGCGCTGGAACGGGTCCGGCCCGTCGCCCGCAACGACGGAATCGAGCACCATGCGCTCAACGTGCTCGGGGTACAGGGCCGCGTACGTCAACGCCAGCTTCGTTCCGTACGAGACTCCGTACAGCGTGATCTTCTCCACGCCGAGCGCCTGTCGCACTGCCTCGAGGTCCTGCGCCGAGTCCCAGGTGGTGAAGAAGCGCCGCTTCGGCCCGATCGCGGCGGCACAGGCGTTCATCGCGCGGCCGACGTCACCGATCGTCTGCTTCTCGAGCGACGGGCAGCGCAATAGGCCGGAGCGGCCGGTCCCGCGCTGGTCGAAGAGCACGATCTCGCGCTTGCGTATCGCGCCGGCGAGGCTGAACAGCTCATCCATCGCGAACGGCGTCGCCGCCTCGCCGGGCCCTCCCGCCAGAACGAAGACCGCGCCGCGCCGTCCCCACCGCGGAGCCGCCGGCCTGGCATCGAGCGTACGTGACGCGTTTCGCTTCGACAGCTCGACCACGATCGAGTCCAGCAAGAGGCGAAACACCTCCATCAGACCCGGCGGGGTGCGCTTCACGAGCAGTGGGATCGTGCCGGGAACCGACCCGCCGCGGTCGATCGGCACCTCGACCGTCGTGCACTGGAACAGCAGATCCCCGTCCGGGCAGCGCCGATACTTGCGCGCGTCGGCGTGCCCCGCGAGCGTCGTGGCGAACACCGCCGAAAGCACAACCGCCGCCAAGATCGAGCGGGCGCGAAGCGCCGGCAGCGGCGTGGCCAACCTAGTGGTCCCTTCTGCAAATTCCGCCACTGATTCGGCGGCTGCGAACCTTCGCCATCCTTTGTCCTCGGTCGGCCGAATAGTCACAACTATTCGGCCTCCCTGCGTCCGTGCCTGGCTCGGTTCTCGCTCGCCGAATCCGCACCGGACTTACAGAAAGAACCACTAGATCCCCAACCTTTCCCGAATCAGACGATTGACCTCGGCGCCGTCGGCGCGCCCCTTGGTCTCACGCATCACGGCGCCCACGATCGCGCCCATCGCCTGCTGTTTTCCCGCCTTGATCGTCTCGACCGCGTCGGCGTTGTCGGCCAGCGCCTGCTCCACGATCGACGCCAGCTCGCCAGAGGAGTCGTCAATCGCGCCGAGGTCGCGCGCGGCGACGATCGCGCGCGGCTCGCCGCCCTCGTTCACGAGCGCTGCCAGCACCTCTTTGGCGGCGAATTGAGACACCGCCTTGTCTTGAACCATCACGACCAGCTCCGCGAGCGCCGCCGAGGTCAGTTCCGTGCTGCTCGGATCGTCCACTCCCGCTTCGCGCAACCTGGCCACCAGCTCCCCCGTTATCCACTGAGCCATCAGCCGGGCATCGACGCTTCCGTCGAGCGCCATCGTCTGCTCGAAGAACATGCCCAGCTCGACCCAGTTGACGAGCGTTTGGGCCGCATCGTCCGTCACCCCGTACTCGGACTCATACCGCTGCAATCGCGCGACGGGCAACTCCGGGATCTGCTCGCGGATCTCCTCGACCATGCTCTTGCCTGGCGCGACCGGCACGAGGTCGGGCTCCGGGAAGTAGCGGTAGTCGTGCACTTCCTCCTTCGAGCGAAGCGACGTTAGCGTTCCGGTGCCCGGATCGAAGTGCAGCGTCTGACCGCTCACCTCGCTTCCGGACTCCCACATCTCGATCTGCCGTTCAATCTCGGCCTCGATGCCGCGCTCGATGAAGCGAAAGCTGTTCATGTTCTTCAGTTCGGTCTTGGCGCGCAGTCCCTCACCTTTTCGCCGCACCGAAACGTTTGCGTCACAGCGAAGAGAGCCCTCCTCCATGTTCACGTCGGACACGCCGATCTGCTTGATCGTCGTTCGCAGTAGCTGGAGGAACTCGCGCGCGTCTGACGCTGAGCGCAGGTCGGGCTCGGTGACGATCTCGACCAGCGGAGTGCCGCCGCGGTTGAAGTCCACGATCGACTCGCCGGCTCCGTGGATGCGCCCGGACTCGCCGTGGTGGATCAACTTGGCCGCGTCTTCCTCGAGGTGCGCGCGGTGGATGCGGACCGTTGGTCCTCCCGGCACAACCAGCTCACCGCCCGAGCACAATGGGGTGTCGTACTGGCTGATCTGATACCCCTTCGGCAGGTCCGGGTAGAAGTAGTTCTTGCGATGGAAGATCGACCGTGGTGCGATTTCGCACCCGAGCGCTATCCCGATCATGATTCCGTAGCGAATCGCCTGTTGATTCGCGGTCGGAAGCGTGCCGGGGTGGCCGAGGCAGACGGGACATGTCCGAGTGTTCGGCTCCTCTCCGAAAGACAGCTCGCAGGCGCAGAACATCTTCGTCCGCGTGCTGAGCTGGACGTGGATCTCCAGGCCGATCACAGGCTCGTATCCGCGCAGATCATTCATCGAAGCCTTTGGGCCGATGATTGGCATCGAAGTCGATCGACTGCTCGATCGCGTGGGCCGCGTCCAGCAGTTTGCTCTCCGAGAAGGCGGGCCCGCAGATCTGGAGGCCGACCGGCAGCGCCGTTCCTCCACCGGGTGGGCTCGCCACGCCCGCCGGAATCGAGATCGCCGGGATCCCGGCCAGCGACATCGGCACCGTGCAGTAGTCGGACATGTACATCGCGAGTGGGTCCGCAGTGCGCTCTCCCAGCCTGAAGGCCACGCTCGGCGAAGTCGGCGTCAGCAAGAAATCGAAGCGCTCGAACGCGTTTCGGAAGTCTTCGGCGATCTTGGTCCGCACGCGCTGTGCGCGCCCATAGTAGGCGTCGTAGTATCCCGACGAGAGCGCAAACGTCCCGAGCATGATGCGGCGCTTGACCTCCTCGCCAAAGCCGTTCGCACGAGTGCTCTTGTACAGATCGAGCAGCGATCCCTGTGCCCCTTCGACGCGCATGCCGAAGCGCACCCCGTCGTAGCGGGCGAGGTTGGAGGAGGCCTCCGCGGGCGCGATCACGTAGTAGGCAGAAATGCCGTACTGGGCGTGCGGCAGTTCCGTCAACTCGATCGTGCCGCCGAGTTGCTCGATCTGGCCTACTGCAGCATCGAAGACGTCGCCAACTCCTGGCTCGATGCCCTCCGCGTCGCCGGCCATCTCTTTCGGAATGCCGAAGCGCACGCCCTCCAGGCTGGTGCGCGACGGCATTTCCACCTCGTTGGCGTGGCCGATCGACGTAGGGTCACACGGATCGCTACCCACGAGGTGCTTGAACAGCAGCGCCGCATCGCTCACGTTGCGCGTCAGCGGGCCGCACTGGTCGAGCGAGGACGCAAACGCGATCATGCCGTAGCGCGAGATCGATCCGTAGGTGGGCTTCAGTCCCACGATTCCACACAGTGCTGCGGGCTGACGAATCGACCCACCGGTGTCGGTGCCGATCGCCCAAGGCGCGAGCTTCCCGGCCACCGCCGCGGCGGAACCACCTGAAGACCCCCCCGGTACCCGCTCGCGATCCCAGGGGTTTCGCACCGGGTGGAAGGCCGAGTTCTCGCTCGAGGATCCCATCGCGAACTCATCCATGTTGGTCTTGCCGATCGAAACCGCTCCGGCTTGCTCGAGCTTGCGCACGGCCGTTGCCGTGTACGGCGGCCTGTAGCCCTCGAGAATCTTCGACGCCGCCGTGGTCGGGACGTCCTCGGCGCAGAAAATGTCCTTGATCGCGATCGGAACGCCGGCGAGCGCAGAGTCGGTTGGCACCTCGGATGCCTCCTCGGCGGTCCACAGGAACGCACCCAGGTCGGACTGCTCGTCGATGCGCCGTCGAAAGTGTGCGAACAGCTCGGTGCTGGAGAAGTCGCCGTTGTGCAATCCATCGACGAGCTGCGCCGCCGGCACGTCGTGAGCCCCTGTCGTCATCGTCCCGGTGTCGGGACCCGAAAACCGCCCTTGGCGGCGTCGGGCGCGCTCTCGAGTACTCGCTGCTTGGGCCAGCTCGGGCGAGGCTCGTCCGGACGCAGCACGTTCTCCACCTCGACCACGTGCGAGGTCGGTCGAACCCGGTCCAGGTCGAGCTGGGAGATCTTCTCGATGTGGTCGAGCACCCCCGACAGGTCGCGCGCCATGCGCTCGACCTCCTGCTCGGAGAGGTCCAGGCGCGCCAGGTTGGCGACGTGTAGGACCTGGTCGTGATCGATCATCGTGGAGTCATTCTACGGGCGCACACAGCACTACCCTCGTGATCTCTCTCAAAGAGAGAAGGCCCCTCGCAAGAGAGGCCCCCAAGAAATAGTAGAGCCCAGCAATAAAGCCGGTTAGCCAGGCGAAGCGAAGCTAGTGGCCCGTCCGGCTAGTCTCTCGCCGAACGAACCACTAGGCCAGTCGTACCTCGGCTGCCTGAAGCCCCTTGGGCCCGTCGGTGACCTCGAAGGTCACTTTCTGGCCCTGCTCCAGGGTCTTGTAGCCATCCTGGTTGATCTGCGAGAAGTGGACGAACACGTCGTCACCCTCGTCGTGCTCTATGAACCCGTAACCCTTTTCGTTGCTGAACCACTTGACGGTGCCCTCTGGCACTGCTGCCTCCTAACGCGGCGCGGCCCTACTGAGAGCAGGGCCGCTGATTGCTAACTGCCGTTCCTACCCTACCGAAACGCTCTGCCTCACGATCGTGCGACGTCAGGACGGAGGAGCACCAGGCGGAGGCGGGCCACCGGCCGGCGGCTGCCCCCCTGCGGGGGGCTGCCCCTCAGGTGGTTGGCTTGGAGGCGGCTGACCCGGGGGCGGCTGACCCGCGCCTCCGCCCGAGGTCGAGCGCCGGATCTGGTCGCTGGCCTCACCGAACGACGTGCCCTCGTCACTCATCGACATGAATCCGCCGGCGGCTATGCCGGTCGCACCCAGAAGCGCCACGAAGATTCCCCATTCGAGGTCAACGAACTCGCCCTCTCCCGGCTGCAACAGCATGCGCAGCAAGATCATCACGACCGCTGCGATGCCGAGGCCGCCGATCACCGTGCTGGGCGGCGCGGGAAGCGAGACCGATCTCGACGTGGCGGCCAGCGCGGGCAGTCCAATCGCTGCAATGCACGCCGCGAGCATCACGAGGTTGGCGATCATGCCGAAGAAACCCTCGCCATCCCATGCGCTGAAACCGGTGTCCGTGTCGGCCCCGGTGAGGTTGCCGAAGGCCTCGACGGCGCCTCCCACTTCGCCTCCCACCTTGTACCAATCGAAGAACAGGATCGAGATCAGCAGCACGAGGCCGCCGACCGCTGCGATCCGCCCTCCAGTCTTGACGTTGCTGAGGTCCATTTTCGTCCCCCGTTGAGGTTGGTTTGGCGCCTGCGATACGGATGGCGCCTGCGGGACTCTAGTGGCCGCGGCAGTCGTCTGTGCGGGCCCCGCCGTCGCGGCACCCGCTGCGGGGGTCGCGACCGGCGCTGCGGCTGTCCTTGCGGGGGTGCTCGGGGTGGCTGCCGCGCTCGACGTCGCAGGCGTGGCTGGGACGGGGATCGGGGCCGACGGAGCCGATTCTGGCGTCGAGGCAACCGAGTCGTCTTTCGTCCCGATCCACCCCCCGTAGAGAATCGCGCCCGCTGCGAACAGCGCCACGAATATCCAGACATCGAGCGTCACGAACTCGTCCGGGCCCGGCTGAAAGAACATGCGCCCCCCCACCAGCGCCACGGCGATCGCTCCCGACGACGTGGTCAAAGCGCTGACCGCCACCGGAATTCCGGGCGAGCGCGATGCCGCGGCCAGCGCCACGCCAACGATTGCGACTGCGCACGCGACGATCAAGAGCGCGTCCGCGGCCGCCCCCGCTGTTCCGGGGTGCTCGAAGGCGCTGCCCCCGCCGATGTCCACCACCGTGCCATACCAGTCCATGAACATCGACACGAGCAGCACGACGCCACCCGCTCCCGCTATCCACTGCGCCATCTTGACGTTGCCCAGCCGCATTCAGCCTCCTCTCGCGATCGCCGGCGCGCGCTGACCGCGCGCGGCCTCAAGCGTATTGCGCAGCAGCATCGCGATCGTCATCGGGCCCACGCCTCCGGGCACCGGTGTGATTGCTCCTGCCACTGCGCTGACCGGTCCGAAGTCGACGTCACCGACAAGCCCCTCCCCCGTCCGGTTGATTCCGACGTCGATGACGGTCGCGCCCTCTTTCACCATGTCCGCGGTGATCAGTCGCGGGCTTCCCACCGCGGCGATCAGCACGTCCGCGCGGCGGCAGACCGCTCCCAGGTCGCGCGTGCGCGAGTGACAGACCGTGACGGTGGAGTTGCGCGCCAGCAGAAGTGAAGCCAACGGTCGCCCTACCAAGTCGCTGCGGCCGACCACGACGGCGTCGGCACCCTCGAGGGCCGCGCCTGCCACGTCGAGCAGCTCCATCACGCCCGAAGGCGTTGCGGGAACGAGTCCGGGGCGTCCCTGCGCAAGCAATCCCGCATTGGTCGGCGTCAGTCCGTCCACGTCCTTGTGCGGGTCGATCGCGCTCGTCACCCTCGCCGCATCGATCTCGGCCGGAAGTGGGAGTTGGACGATGAAGCCGTTGATCGCAGGATCGTCGTTCAACCGACTCACCAGCGAGAGCAGCTCGCCCTCGCCGGCGTTACCCGGGAGCTCGTGCGCGACGGAGTGCATCCCGACCTCCTCACAGGCACCCTGCTTGCCCGCCACGTAAACGCGCGAGGCGGCGTCATCCCCCACCAGCACTGTCGCGAGACCCGGCACGGCGCCGTGCTCTGCGCGAAAGCGCTCGACCTCGCGCGCGACTTCCGCCCGCACGCGTGCCGCTGCGGCCTTGCCATCGATGATCGTCGCCTCGGGTGACACCGACCGCGATGCTAGTGGATGGGCCACCTACGACTACTTGCGTCGCAGCGGTGCGTAGTCGGCCATCAGTCGCCGCTCTTTCCCGCCGGAGGAGAATCGCACCACAACGACACCGCCCTGGTCGAGCCCGATCACGACACCGTCGCCGAAGCTGGCGTGCAGCACGTCGTCTCCGACCTGGAACGGCAACGGTGCCGTGCCGCCGGTCGGGCGCTGGGGCCATACGTGCGGGGCCTCGGCCTCCTCGACGTCGGTCAGCTCGGCTGGAATCTCGTCCAGAAACCGCGAGGGGACGTTGTAGGACCGGTCACCGTAGAGCGACCTCGTCTGCGCGCACGTCATGTACAGCCGCCTCTTGGCGCGAGTGACGCCGACGTAGCAGAGCCTGCGCTCCTCCGAGAGGTTGCCCTCGTCGATCGAACGCGCATGCGGAAAGACCCCCTCCTCACACCCGATGATGAAGACGACCGGATATTCGAGTCCCTTCGCGTTGTGCAACGTCATCAGCGTCACCAGCTCCTCGGTGTCGCGAAGCGCGTCCTGCTCCGAATACAGCGAGAGCTGGTGCAGGAACTCGCCGAGCGCGTCGAGGCCGGGATCGGCGTCCCAGTTTGCATCGAACTCCCGCGCAACCCCGACCAGCTCCTGGAGATTCTCGAGCCGTCCCTGCGCCTCGATCGTGCGGTCGGCCTCGAGCGCCTCCGCGTATCCGGTCTCCTCGAGCACGGCCTCGAGCAGGTCGCCGACCGAGGATCGCCCGGCCAGCTCGCGCAGGCGCTCGATCACCGACCCGAAGCGGTCGAGTGCCTTGACCGCCGCGGCACCCAATCCGGGAATCTCCTCCGGCACGGAGGCAACTTCCAGCACCGGCCGACCGACCGTGTTCGAATGCGACAGGACACGCGCCTGCGTCGTCTGCCCGACGCCTCTCCTGGGTGAGTTGACGATGCGCTGAAAGGAGACCGTGTCGGCCGAATTCACGAGCAAGGTCAGATATGCGAGCGCGTCCTTGATCTCGGCCCGCTCGTAGAATTTCGTTCCGCCGATCACCTGGTAGGACGTGCCGAAGCGGACCAGCGTGTCCTCCAGCACTCGGCTCTGCGCGTTCGTGCGATAGAACACGGCGACATCGCGTGGCGAGGTGCCCTGCTCGGCCAGCTCCTCGATCTCCGACACGACGAAGCGTGCCTCCACGTGCTCGTCGTCGAGCACCCGTAGATGGACCGCGTCGCCCTGGCCGGCATCCGTCCAGAGCTGCTTCGGCTTGCGATCGTCGTTGTTGGCGACGACGGCGTTGGCGGCCGAGAGGATCGTCTGCGTCGAGCGGTAGTTCTGCTCCAGCTTCACGACCTTGGAGCCGGGGAAGTCCCGCTCGAAATCGAGAATGTTCTTGACGTCCGCGCCGCGAAAGGCATAGATCGACTGGTCGTCGTCGCCGACCACACACACGTTTCGTTGCGATCCGGCAAGCAGTTGAAGCAGCCGATACTGGGCGTGATTGGTGTCCTGGTACTCGTCGACCAGCAGCCAGCGAATCGTGCGCCGGTAGCGCTCGACCACGTCATCGAACAGCTCGAGCAGATTGACGGTGCGAAGCAGCAGATCGTCGAAGTCCATCGCGTTCATGCCATGGATCCGCTTCTCGTACAGCTCGTAGACGTCGGCCACCGTCTGCTCGAAGAACGACCCCACCTGCTGGCGATACGCGGCCGCGTCGGCGAGTTGATTCTTTGCTCGCGAGATCTGAGTCTTGATCGCCCGCGGGGCGAATCGCTTCGGATCGATCGACAGCTCGTCCAGGCAGCGCTTTACCAGCCGCACCGAGTCCGCGTCGTCGTAGATCGAGAACTGGCGTGTGTAACCGAGGCGTTCCGCCTCGGCGCGCAGCATGCGGGCGCACGCGGAGTGAAACGTCATCACCCACATGGCGCGCACCATCGGCCCAACCAGCTGCTGGACCCGGTCACGCATCTCTCCGGCGGCCTTGTTCGTGAACGTGATCGCCATGATCTCCGACGGCTTCGCCTTCCCGCACGCGACGAGATAGGCCACACGATGTGTCAGCACGCGGGTCTTGCCCGACCCCGCGCCGGCCAGCACCAACAGCGGCCCCTCTCCGTGCACCACAGCCTCACGCTGAGGCGGGTTGAGGTTGTCCAGCAACCGCTCGGCGCAATCCGTGCCGGATGACGTCTTGGCGGCCCGAGCCTCCAAGCTACCGCTAGCCGCTCGCGGGGTCCTGGCCCTGGCCGCGGCGCAAGGGGCGAACTTCGGCGCTGTGCTTGCGCTCGGTCCCCGTCAGCTCCGCCATCAGTTGCTCCAGCTCGTCGATGCGGTCGGCCAGGCCCTTGAGAGCATCCGCGACGGGGTCGGGCAGGTGAATCCAATCGGTGTCGGGACCTTCGGGCCTGCGGCCCTCTACGCGCACCGGGTGTCCCGGGTTTCCGACGACAGTGGAATGAGCAGGAACGTCGTGAATCACCACGCTGTTGGCCCCGATCTTGGCGCCGTGGCCGATGGTGATCGGACCCAGCAGCTTCGCCCCCGATCCGATCGTGACGTTGTCCTGCACCGTCGGATGGCGCTTGCCGGACGCGAACCCGGTGCCGCCGAGCGTCACTCCTTGGTAGAGAGTGACGCGGTCGCCGATCTCGGCCGTCTCGCCGATCACCACGCCGGTGCCGTGGTCGATGAAGAAGTCGTGCCCGATGCTGGCGGCGGGGTGGATCTCGATGCCGGTCGTGATACGACTGACGTTCGAGAGCACGCGCGGCACGATCGGCACGCCCGCATCGTGCAGCGCATGGGAGACACGGTGCGCAAGCGTGGCATGCACGCCCGCGTAGCTCAGAACGATTTCGAGGCTGCCGATGCGACGCGCAGCCGGATCCCGATCCCGTGCCGCCGCGACGTCCTCGCGCAACTCGCGCAGCACCCGCGAAAGCGTTGACATCCCGATCATGCGTGCACCTCTTGCCCCAGCTGCGCGGCAGACTCGCAAACCTCGCAGCATTCGTCGCGAGCGAGCGGCGGGAGTTCGATCGAGCCGGCGGCCACGTCCAGCTCGATCCGCGCGATCGACGCCACGCCCGTGCGCGACATCAACTTCACAGCCTCGATCGCACCCAGCGCGCCAACCGCCGCGGCAAGTGCCGGCGTCGCGCCGGCGTCGCTCGCCTCGAAGGCCGAACAGCGAAGGCATGCGCTGCGGCCAGGGTCGATCGGTTGCACCGCACCGCGAGCGCCGCCCGCCACGCAGTCGACCAGGAGAATCCCGGCGGCCACGCAGGCGTCGTTCACGAGCAGCCTGGTCGCCCGGTCGCCGACACATGTCACGACCAGGTCGTGGCCGGCCACGATCGCCTCACAGTTGTCCGGCGTCACCTCCACGGGAAAGCTGTCGACCTGAACCTGCGGGTTCAACACTCCCAGCTTCGCCGCAACGCTGTCGGCCTTGCTCGCGCCCAGGTCGAGCGTGAAATGCATCGACTGCGAGGCGAGGTCGGCGTCGGCAATCGTCTCGCCGTCCGCCACGCCCAGATACCCCGTGCCGGCCGAGGCGAGCTGCGCCGCCACGGTGCTGCCGACGCGACCCGCGCCGACAACCAGGGCCCGTGCCTGCGCGAGCTTTTGCTGGCCGGCCAGCCCAAAGCCACCGGCAGCGATCTGCGCCGAGTAGCGCTTGCGCTCGATGTCGGACAGCTCCGCTTCCATACGGATAAGGGTACGCCACGGTGCCCCCGTGTCTGGAAAAGCCGCCTGCCTCAGGGCGCGAAGAAGGGCGTGGAGACGTAGCGTTCACCGGCGTCGCAAACGACGGTCACGACGCGTGCCCCGCGGAACTCGGGCCTGCGGGCCACCCCCAAGGCTGCCCACACGTTGGCCCCTGTCGAAATACCGGCCGAGACTCCCTCGCGCGCCGCAAGGGCGCGCGCCGTCTCGACAGCGTCATCGTCGCTGACCTGGACGATTTCGTCGATCACGTCGCGGTTGAGCACCTTTGGCACGAAGCCGGCGCCGATGCCCTGAATACGGTGCGGCCCCGGCTTTCCGCCCGAGAGCACCGGTGAGCCCGCCGGCTCGACCGCCACGATCCGAACATCTGGATTGCGTTGCTTCAGAACCTCGCCCACACCCGTGATCGTTCCGCCGGTGCCTACGCCCGCCACGAAGGCGTCCACCTTTCCGTCGGTATCGCGCCAGATCTCCTCGACCGTCGTGCGGCGGTGCACCTCCGGGTTGGCCGGATTCGCGAACTGGTCCGGCACGAACGAGTCGCCGATTTCCGCAGCGAGCTTGTTCGCCGCATCGACCGCCTCGTGCATGCCGCCCATCGACTCGGTGACTATCACCTCGGCACCGTAGAGCCGCAACAGCGACTCGCGTTCGCGTGACATTCCCTGCGGCATCGTCAGAATGAGCCTGTATCCCTTTGCCGCGCAGACGAACGCGAGCGCGATTCCCGTGTTGCCCGACGTCGACTCGATCACGGTCGTCTTGCCAGGCTCGATCGTTCCCCGCTCCTCGGCTGTCTCGATCATCGCCACGCCAATCCTGTCTTTGACCGACCCGGCCGGGTTGCACGCCTCGAGCTTGCCGACCACCTCGCCCGCCTCGCCCTCACAGAGCTTCGGGAAAGCGATCATCGGGGTGTCGCCGACCAGCTCGGCGACATTCTGCGCAATTCCGGTGGGATTTCCGGTCATTGAATGCACAATAGCCGCCTTGGCGGCGGCTATTGCACCAGGTTGGTGTGGGCTCCGGGTTGTTGTCCGAGCCCTTGGAGCTCCCGACTTTTCCGGCTAAGGAAAAGTTGGAATCATTATTTCTTGCAAGTCACCTGACCCTGAACGGTCTTGACGATCTCCGGCCCGCCCGTTACCTGGTAGTGGAACTCGGACTCGCCGACCCACTTGCCGGTGCACTTCTTCGGCGCGACGGTCAGGTACTTCGCCGGCTTTTTCTTCTTCTTACTCGTGCTCGCGCGGCTGAGCTTCGCCGGGGCCTTCTTGATCGGCGTCTTCGTGTTGACTGACGTCACCGACGCGTCAGGCGCACCCGGCAACGTCTGAATCGGATCGATCTTGAAGTCGAGCTTGTAGTCGAACGCGCCCTTCGGCTGCTTGTAGACCTCGCCGATGGTGACGAAGTTCGGGCCGAGGTCCGGAACCGCGTAGACGTAAACGGTGTTGTGGCCGCTCTGCTTCTCGCCGTTCCATAGGGTCAGCGTTGCGCTCACGGACGGCACGATCGGTAGCGCCACACCCGTGCCGTTCCCGGTCCCGATCTTCGAGCCCGCCGGACAGGTGGTCTTGTCCAAGAGCTCCTGCTTGTCGCAGCGTGGGAAGAACTGGCCGTTGTACTGTCCGCCCTTGTTGATGCGGATGATCTGCTGACGCAACGGGGGCGGTTGAACGCCCGGCCCGGCGCTGTCGGAAGTCGTCTCGGTCACATTGAACGCGATCGGCTTGCCGGCCTTGGCAGGCGGCGTAGAGATGGTGAACGTCTGGATGATCTCGGCTTGCGCCATTACAGCAAGGCCACCGAGGGCCGCCAGCGCGCCAGTGAAAATAAACAGCTTTCGCACTTGGTTTCCTCCTCCGGTCCTCGGGGGCGGCTCACTACGCTGCAAACGAACCCACCGAGTTGGTCGAATCGATTCTGGGGGAAACCCTAACCGAATCCCGATTCCGGTGCGCTACTTGCGGGTTTCGCTTCGCACGAAGCGTTGCGGGCACATCGAACCGCCATGCAATGGGCAATCGAGGCGGTCCGCGCCGAGTCAGATGTAGTACGCACGCGTATTTGATCTAGGAAGCGCCGTCTCCGAGGCCGAGTATGGCCCAAGCGTTTGCCCGTGCGACAGTCAAGGATGTCAGCAGACAGCCGAATCAGTAGCGGGTACCCCGTTTTGAGTAACTCCGCAACACCGGCCTATTGGATCGTCGGCATCGTGGCAGGCTATGCAGTGTTGCGACTTTTCCTAGAAGGGGTGGGGTTGGGCTCGCATCTGTTTAGCCGCAAGGTTCAGACAGATCCTGCCATGACGAGACGAGCTGCACGCATCTGGACGATCGCTCTCTGCGCCAACCTGCTCCTGGTGGGAGGTTGCGTGCTGTCCTTGATGGTTGTGCTCGCCGGGCAACCGTGCATTGACGCAGAGCCGTGCTTCGATGACTCAAACACTGGCCTGCTCGGCGTGGCAATCATCGCCGTTACCCTGTGGGGTCATGTATGGCTGCATCAGTACGCCCGTAAGAAGTAGGAGCGCCGTGGCCATGACTGCCCGACATGAGTGCGCGACAGTTGCGCGACAATTAACAGGGGCTTGCGGGGGTTTCGAGCGAGTCTCGGCCGAGATTTCCACTTGCGATCCCCCCGGATGGGCCCCGACCGCTACTAGCTAAATGTAGTACATCTGCGCCCCGGCGGCCTGGGCTTCTTCGCTGACCACGTCGGCGATCGTGGTGTTGCTGAGCACGTTGCGCAGCGACTTGACCGCATCGGTCCACACGCCGTGGGTATTCGCCGCGCTCGGGTTGATCTCGACGCCGACCTCGCCGTCGAGCAGCTGGACGACATCGAGCACGGTCAGCTCCGAGGGCGGATTCACGAACGTGTAGCCACCCTTGACTCCACGCTGGCTTTGCAGCACGCCCGCCCGGCGCAGGGTCGCGAAGAGCTGCTCGAGGAACTGCAACGGGATCTCGCGCCGGCGCGCCAGCTCGGCGATCGGCACCGGCTTCTCGCCGGGTAGCGCACCCATCCGCGCCAGCTCCGCCAGCGCGCGCACCGCGTACTGTGACTTGGCCGTGATGGTGATCATCGCCTCATGCGCGCCCTCTACGATGTTTCGCGGTACTCATGATTGGAATCGACAGCAAGTCTAGCCTCGGCCAGGTCGCATCGCTCGTGGCCCCGCCGCTGGCGGTGATGGCCGTGATCTTCTTTCTGTCGGCCCAGCCCAACCTGGTTCCGACCCAGGGTTTCTGGGAGACGCTTGCCCGCAAGACGTTCCACACGTTCGAATACATGCTGCTGGCGTTGTGCTGGATGCGGGCGCTGCGCGGCCTGCTGCCCCGCTGGAGGGTCGGCGCGGTGATCGCGGGCGCGTTGTGCCTGACACTGGCCTATGCGGCCTCGGACGAGTTCCACCAGCAGTTCGTCGCCGGACGGCACGGTGCACCACGTGACGTGGCGATCGACGCGATCGGCATGGCGATCGCCGCGCTACTGGCGCTGGCCTACGCGCGCCGGCGAAGGGTCGGGCCTTCGCGACCGAGGGCAGCGTAGGCGAGCGACTCGAGCGTCCCGTTCAACCGCGATAGCTCATGGACCGCGCCCGGGATGTTCTCGAGCACCGACATCCGAGCCTGCAATGCCTCGAGACTGTCGGCCACACGACGCAACTCCTGGTAGAGGAGGTCGAACTGCTTCTCTTGGATGCTCT
Organism: Solirubrobacterales bacterium; assembly: GCA_040880005.1. Lineage (GTDB taxonomy): Bacteria > Actinomycetota > Thermoleophilia > Solirubrobacterales > JBBDJG01 > JBBDJG01. The sequence goes on along the minus strand of JBBDJG010000034.1, from coordinate 12,092 downwards.
GCTCGGCCACCGTCAACCATCAATCATGCAGGTGGCGGCGGTCGCTACAGCCAGCCGCGCTCGGTGGCCATCAGCACGGCCTGAGCGCGATCCACGGCGCCGAGCTTGCCATACACGTTGTGCAGGTGAGTACGCACCGTGCTGGTCGAAAGCCCCAGCTCGAGCGCAATCTGCTTGTAGACCTTCCCCTCGGCCAGGCGACGCAGCACTTCCAACTCTCGCGCCGAGAGTGGGCACGGAGAGGTCGAGCGTCTGCGATCGGGCGGAGGGCCTGGCAGTTCGAACAGGACCTCCCTGAGGTCCTGCGGCCCGAGGCCCACTTGCCGCGCGACCGCCAGAAGCTGGTCGGGTGCCACGGCCTGTCCCTGAGCGTAGTGGGCCAGCATGTCGGCGAGGCGCACGAGTGCCGGCTCGCCCGTCACCTCGTCGGCGTGGTGATGCTCGATCGCAGACGCCAGTTGCTGTGGCAGCCCCCATCTGCGCGCCATGACCCCTCCCACGAGGGCGTGATCTATACCCAGCTCGCGGCGCTCGGCATGGATGCGCTGCTCGGGCGTCTTCGCTGTGGTGTGTATCTGCCCGGGATAGCCCGGATATGCCTGTACGAGAACCAGCTTTCCGATGTCGTGCAGCAGCGACGAGATCAGCAGCTCGTCACGATCGGGAAAGTCGATCCGTACGCCGAGCCGGTCGGCCGCCCGCTGCGTCGCGACCGCGTGCAAGCGGAAGCGCTCAGGAGCTGCGTCCCACAACGGTGTGCGCTCGAAGAAGTCGAAAGTCTTCGTCGAGCCGATCAGCGCCTCGACGCCAGCCGGCGTCAAGACCTCGATCGCCTGCGGAACGCTTCTTACCTTGCCGCGGCTTTCGGCATGCTTGTTGGCCAGCCGCATGACCGCGATCACGAGCGCGACGTCCGACTCGATCGCAGCGACCATCTCGGCCACTGATGGCTGCTCCTGCCCGACCACCGTGAGCACGCGCTTGCGCGACTCGGCGAGGGCGGGGAACGCCTCGAGCGCTTCGAACGCGGCCGTCAGCCGGCGTCCGTGGCCCTCGTTGTACTTCTTGGCCTGATCGGCAGCTCCCGTGGCTTCCCGTGCTGGGGGCGCTGCGGCTATTTTTTGCTTCTGTGGTCTAGTTGCCATTATCGCTTCCTTGCATGGCGGCTGCTGGACATTCGTAGGGGCAGTATCGGCAGCAATAGACGATCAGTTGACCCATTGCGGGGGATTAGACGTTTAGGCGGCCCGCGGCCCGCTGGACGGCGGCTAGACGCCCGATCAACCCGTTGATGAGGCCCGCAGACGGTCCAGGGCGGCGTCCAGGCGCGCCAGGGACTGGTCGCGCCCCAGCAGCGCCAGGCTCTCGAAGATGCCCGCCGAAACGGTCGATCCGGTGATCGCCACGCGAATCGGCTGGTACACGGCTCCGGGCTTGGCCCCGAGCCGCGCGACCACCCCCTGCAAGGCCGTTTCGATCTGCTGCTCATCGAACCCCTCGAGGCCTGCCAGCGCGGCCCGCGATTGCTCGAGCGCCTCGCCCGCCCCCTCGCGTCCGATCACCTTCTTCCACGCTTTGGGGTCGATCTCGATCTGTGGCTCAAAGGCGAAACCCGCCAGCTTCGGGAACTCGCCCAAGGTGGACAGCTTCTCTCTCGCCGCGGCGGCCGCCTGCTCCAGTCTGGGATCCATCGCCCCGGGGAGATCGCGCTGCTCGAGATAGACGCCCAACTTCGTCGCGAGCTGCGCGTCGGTCAGGCGCCGGATGTACTGGCCGTTCATCCAAGAGAGCTTGCGCTCGTCGAACACGGCCGGTGATTTCGAGACCCGATCGAGCGAGAACTTCTCGATCAACTCGTCGGTCGAGAAGAAGGTGGTCTCGGCGTCGTAGCCCCAGCCGAGTAGCGCGAGGTAGTTGACCACGGCCTCGGGCAGGTAGCCGATGTCGCGCAACTCCTGGACCGAGGCGGCGCCGTGACGCTTGGAAAGCGGCTTGCCGCCCGTGCCGTGCAGCAAGGGCAGGTGCGCGTACTCGGGCGGCTGCGCGCCAAGGGCCTGCATCACGAGGAGCTGGCGGGGCGTATTTGAGAGATGGTCCTCGCCCCGCACGACCTCGGTGATGCCCATGTCGGTGTCGTCAACCGCGACCGCGAAGTTGTACAGCGGCGATCGGTCCGCGCGCGCGATCACGAAGTCGTCCAGCAGGCGGTTCTCGAAGCTCGACTCGCCACGGATCAGGTCGCGCACGATCGTCGTGCCCTCATCGGGCACCCGCAGACGGACGGCGGCGCCGTGACTGCCCCCGCTCACCGGCTCTCCCCTGTAGCCGGCGCCCTCGGCGCCTTCCTTTTGCCGCTTGACGTCGTCCGAGGTCGCCGTGTCCCAGTATGCGGCCCCGGATTCGAGCAGCTGCTCGAGCCGGGCCTCGTAGTCGCGCTCGCGCGCGGTCTGGTGCACAGGGCCCTCGTCCCAGTCGAGGCCGAGCCAGCGCAACGCGTCGAGTATCTGCTCGACAGCCTCGTCGGTCGAGCGCTCCCGATCGGTGTCCTCGATACGCAGAATCAGCGAGCCGTCGGTGGCCTGTTTGGCCAGCGCCCAGTTGTAGAGTGCCGTGCGCGCGCCGCCTATGTGCAGGACGCCGGTCGGGCTGGGCGCAAACCGTACGCGTACTGGAGAGCCACTCATCGCATCGAGATGCTAATCGGCGCACACGTCTCGTCGTCCGGCGGCCTGGTAAAGGCAATCGACCGTGCCGAGGCGCTGGGCTGCGAGACGATGCAGATCTTCAACCAGAGCCCGCGCATGTGGCGTCCAACCGCATATTCGGAGGCCGACTTCGAACGGTTCCGCGACCGTCTGGCGGCCAGTTCCGTCGAATCGGTCTTCATTCATGCCGTCTACTTGATCAACGTCGCTTCGACCGATGCCGATGTTCGCCGCAAGTCACTCGCCTCCCTGACTCACGCGCTGCGGGTCGGCGACGCGATCGGCGCCGGCGGCGTGATCGTGCACCCCGGCAGCGGCAAGGAGCGCGCGCTCGACAAGACTCTCGAAATGATCGGCACCGCCTGCGGCAAGGCGTTGGCGCAAACCGAGCGCTGCCCGCTGCTGTTCGAGAACACCGCAGGTGCCGGCGGCACGATCGGACGCAGCTTCGAAGAGCTGGGACGTCTCGTGGAGCTGGCGGGCGCCGACGAGCGCGCGGGCGTTTGCCTCGACTCGTGCCATCTGCTCGCGTCCGGCTACGAGATTCGCGACATGGCCGCGCGCGCCGCCGTGATCGACGAGTGCGAGCGCGACCTCGGTACGCACCGGCTGATGGCGCTGCACCTGAACGATTCGATGACGCCGCTTGGCTCCAATCGCGACCGTCACGCGAACCTCGGTGACGGCGAGATCGGCGAGCAGGGCATCGTCGCGTTTCTTTCCGACAAGCGCTTCCGCGAATTGCCGGTGCTGCTGGAGGTACCGGGTCCCGAAAAGAAGGGCCCCGACAAACGTCAGGTCGAGATAGCCAAGAGGCTACGCAAGCGGGCGCTGGCGGCCTAAGCACCACCCGCCGGCCAGTAGTTACGCGCGCGCTCGTCACTGTCAGGCCCTGCCGGGGACTCCGGAGGAGGCTCAATGGCGGTGCCCGTGTGACGCGTTCTCCGAATTCCTTCGGGCAGCGGCACCTTGACCACGCTCCACTCGCCCTCTGCTTCCCGCGGCATGAACTCGAACCGCTCACGCTCGGGATCCTCGCGACTCAGTCGCGTGCACTCGGCGGCGGCCTGCTCGCGGGTCATGGCTACTCGAAGATCAAGCTCTCGCGCAGGTCGAACGCCCGGTAGCCGCCCGGGTCGAGCTGACTAGCGTCGAAGAAGGGAGCGTTCGTGCAGTCGAACGCGGGTCCGCTGCCTTCGTAGGAGCGCTCGACCTTGATCGGGCACATCGGCAACGGTTCGCGCGCCGCCTTCACGCCACCGAATCCCTGCCTGGTGCGCTCGGCGTGCTCGAACATGTCCACGTCGATCTCCACGCCGAACACCTTTTGCAGGCAACCCATGTACCTGCGTCCCGTCTTCTCGTTCTCATACGTGTACAGAAACGGGCACTGCGCGGCGATGCACTCGCGCGGCATGATCATCTTGTCGCAGAACGCGCAACACTGCCGACACTCGGTTCCCGCTTTGACCTTTGTCGTGTGGACCGCCATGTGCCGCAAGTGTAGCCGCGCGACCTGCCCGCGTACAACGATTGTCGTCCAGTCGGCGCTTGAAAACGTCGGCCGGTCGTGATAGCGAATCGACCGCTTGCTTCGGTGGCTACGCGACCAGGGCGTCCGGGCCGAGCAGGTCGTCCAATTCGGCTTGAAGCGCGTGCGAACGTGCCACGCGGAAATCGGCGCCGAACCGCAGCAGGCGCGCACCGCTGGTCGTCTCCATCTCGAGCCGCACCTCGGCGTCGCCGGGGAAGTGCTCCAGCACGGCTTTCAGCTCCTCGACGATGCTCGCCGGGCAGCTACGTGCGTCCACTCGCAAAAGGACCGGCTCACCCTCGCCTTTCTGCGCGACCGCGCGAGGAGTCGCAGCCTCACTCGCAGGCGCGGTGGCGATCTCCTCTGGCGTCGGGTCGAACGGCTCGATCTCCTGGGCGATCAGCTTGGTCTCGCCACGATCCTTGTGATCGACTCGCCCTCGCACCACCACGCATCGATCGACGCCGACCTTGCTCTCGTTGGACGCGTAGGCCGAGTTGAAGACGATTAGCTCCACCTGGCCATCGAGGTCGTCCAGGGTCGCAAACATCATCGGCTCGCCCGACTTCGTGCGGATGCGCCTCGCCTGCGTGATCAAGCCGCCAACCGTCACCCACGCCCCGTCGGGCTTGCGCTGCAACTCGGCGATCTGGCAGTCGACGCGTTTGTTCAAGAGATCACGAATGTCGGTCAGTGGATGGCTCGACAGGAAGATGCCGAGAGTGTCTCTTTCGCCGGCCAGGAGTTCGACCCTCTCGAACTCGACCGAGGGAATCGGCGGGTAGTTTGTGCTCGCTGGCGAGTGCTCCTCGTCGCTGGCCCCACCGAGGTCGAAGATCGACCCCTGCCCCGACAGGGCGTCCTCCTGAGACTTGGCGCCCGATGCCTGCGCCTGTCCGAAGACCTCGAGCATTCCCTTGCGAGTCGCTCCGGTCGAGTCGAACGCTCCACAGCGAATAAGGCTCTCGATTGCTTTCTTGTTGACGGTGCGCGCATCGACACGCGCACAGAAGTCCCATATCGAAGAGAAGGCTCCCCGCTCACGAGCCTCGAGAATCTTCTCGACCGCCACGTGACCGACGTTCTTGACCGCATCGAGCCCGAAGCGAATGTCGCGCTCGACCACCACGAAGTCGTGGCCGGACTGGTTTACGTCGGGAGGCAGGACGCGTATTCCCATCTCCTCACACCGCGAGACGAAAAACGGCACCTTGTCCTTGGTGGACATCACGCTGGATATCAGCGCCGCCATGTACTCGGCCGGGTAGTCGGCCCGCAGGTATGCCGTCTGGTAGGCGATGCGCGCGTAGCTCACGGCATGCGACTTGTTGAACGAGTAATCGGCCGCCGCCTCCATCAGCCCCCAGAGCTGACTGGCGACCGACTTCGAAGTCCCACTCGCTTCGCAGCCGGCGAGGAAGTCCTCCTTCAGCGAGGCCATCATGCCGCGCTTCTTCTTGCCGATCGCGTAGCGCAGCGTGTCGGCGCGGGCCCCCGGGAATCCGGCGATGTCGCGCGCGATTTTCATCAGCTGCTCCTGATAGATCGCGATGCCGTAGGTCGGCTCCGTGATCGAGCGCAGACGCTCGTCGATGTAGCGCACCGAGTCCGGCGAGTGCTTCCCGCGCGCGTAGTCGGGAATGAACCGCATCGGCCCGGGCCGGTACAGCGCGACCAGCGCGACGATGTCCTCGAACTCGGTTGGCTTGACCTGCCTGAGCGCGTCGCGCATGCCTTCGGACTCGAGTTGGAACACGCCGATCGAGTCGCCCCGCGCCAGCATCTCGTACGTCTTGGTGTCGTCGAGCGGCAGCCGGGCGAGGTCGATCCGCTCGCCACGGGAGCGCTCGATGATGTCGGTCGCGTTCTCCAGCACGTCCAGCGTGCGTAGCCCGAGGAAGTCCATCTTCAGCAGGCCGATCTCCTCGATCGGGCCCATCGAGTACTGGGTCACCGTCTTGTAGACGCGTTCAGCCTTCGCGCCACGGCCGTTGCCGGCGCCCTGGCCGGCCCCCGGACGATCCTCGGCCAGCTGCAAGGGAACAATCTCCATCAGCGGGCGGTCGGCGATCACCACCGCAGCGGCGTGGATCGAGTTGTTGCGCACGATGTCCTCGAGGCCACGGGCGACGTCCAGAACCTTCTTCGCCTCCGGCTCGGCGTCGTACGCCTTGCGCAGGTCCGTACCCTCCGCGAGACATTCGTCAAAGCTCGGCGAGCGACCCATGATCGGCTCGGGGATCAGCTTCGCCAGCCGGTCGCCGGTCGCGTAGTCCTGACCCAGGACGCGAGCCGCGTCACGCGTGGCGGCGCGCGGCTTCATCTTGCCGAACGTGATGATCTGGGCGACCGAGTCGCCACCGTACTTGTCCTGAACGTACTTGATCACGCGCTCGCGACCGCGGATCGAGAAGTCGATGTCGATGTCCGGCATCGACTTGCGCTCGGGGTTCAAGAAGCGCTCGAACATCAGGTCGTACGCGAGAGGATCGACATCCGTTACCTCGAGGCTGTAGCTGACGATCGATCCGGCCGCCGATCCGCGGCCGGGGCCGACGGCGATGTCGTTGTCCTTCGCGTACTTGACGAAGTCCCAGACGATCAGGAAGTACGAGTCGAAGCCCATCTCGGCGATCGTGCGCAGCTCAACCTCGAGTCGCTCGGCCGCGTGCGCGGGGACGGGATCGCCGTAACGGCGCCGCAAACCCTCCTCGGCGACCCGTCGCAGATAGTCGGCCGGCTCGGCTCCGTCAGGCGTTGGAAAGCGCGGCAGCAGCAGGTTGCCCAGCTCGAGCTCGATTTCGCAGCGCTGCGCTATCTCGAGCGTCGTCGGGATCGCGTCCGGCCACGCCCCAAACGACTGCGCCATCTCGTCCGAGCTCTTCAGATAGAACTCGTTCGTGTCGAAGCTCAGCTTTGGCTCCGCGAGCGTTGACTTGGTTTGCACGCACAGCAGCGCGGCGTGCGTGTCGTAGTCTTGGCGGCGCAGATAGTGGACGTCGGCGGTGCCGACCAGCGGCCGCCCGAACTCGCGCGCGATGCGCTCGATGCCTTCGTTGGCCTTGTCCTGCTCGGCGATTCGGTTGTTCTGGACCTCGAAGTAGAGGTCGTCGGCGCCGAAGATCTGCAACAGCGCGTCGGCGTGCTCACGCGCATCGGCCTCGCGATCCTGCACGAGTCGCTGGCAAAAACGTGACTGAAGGCAGCCGGAGAGCGCGATGACGCCCTGCGAGTGGCGCTCCAACAGCGCCATGTCGACGTTTGCCTGACCACGGCGAAAGCCCTCCAGGTAGCTGAGCGAGGACAGCTTGATCAGGTTCTCGAAGCCGGTCCTGTCGCGAGCCAGCAGCGTCAGATGGTTGCGTTCGTACTTGAGCTTGTCACGCTCGTGGCGGTCGTCGCACAGGTAGGCCTCGAGGCCTAGGATCGGCTTGATGCCGTGCTTCCGACAGGCGTTGTAGAACTCGACCGCCCCGTTCAACACGCCGTGATCGGTAAGCCCGAGCGCCGGCATGTCGAGTTCGGCGGCGCGGGCCGCCAGCGCATCCACCTTGCATGCTCCATCGAGTAGCGAGTACTCGGAATGGACGTGCAGATGAACGGCTTGCGGCTTGCTCACGGGACTGGCAAGTCTATGTGCCGCGGCCGACGCCAGAGCGAGTGTTTCGACGTTCGGCTTTCCCGACTTTGCGGGATTGGCGGGCAGCGAAGGGCTACCCCGAGGGCTCGGCTACCCGGCGCAGACCCAGTTGCCGGCGCCACGACCGCTGTCCCACAGCTTGGCGGCGAGCCTGTCCTGCTCCCACTTGGGGGCGTTCTGGGGCGAGCCGTACTTTCCGCCCAGCGCCTTGTAGGTCTCGGGCATGAACTGGTATGCGCCCCCCGCTCCGCTCGAGGGGTTGTAAGCCTTGTAGTTGCCGCCCGACTCGCACATGACGATGTACTTCGGGATCGCGAAGTCGCCGAACCACTGTTGCACCGTTTCGCCGGCGTTACCGCCCACTCCGGTCGCGGCCTGAAGCGCGGCTACCTGTGCGGTCCACCCCGAGATGCGCGAGTGCAGCGTGTCGAGCGAGGACTGGGCCGCTTCCCGCGCTCGCTCGGCCTCGGCGGCGCGCGCTTGCGCGTCGCGGCGCACAGCAGCGATTTGCGCGCGAGCGTCGGCGAGGCGCCGAACTTCGACCACCTGCCGGCGCTTGGCCGTCTTCACGACCAACATCGCCTCGCGTACCTGATTGCGCAGCGCCTTGACGCGATCCACCAGAGAGCTGTCGGCCTTGTTGACGGCCTTCAGGTAGGTGGCACGCGTCATCATGTCCTCGAAGCCGTCTGCCTCGAGCAGGACCGTGGTCATGTCGGGTGAGTCGCTCTTGTAGATCGTCTCCAGACGGCCGGCGAGCCGGTCTTGAGCGCGACGGAAGCGCGCCTGGGCCTCCGCCAGCCTCGCGGTCGCCGCGGCCAGCCTGCGCCGTAGACGTTTCAGGACCGTGCGCCCCCGCGCGAGCTGCATCTCCAGGACGGCCTGACGTTGCGCCGCGGCCGCTGCGCTGGCTGCGGCGGCCTGGAACTGCTCGTTGCGCAACACCACAGTGCCCGCCAGCGCGCGCGCCTCCTTGCGAGCTGTCTCCACCCGAGCCTGTAGAGCCGCGACATCGGCCGCCTGAGCCCGGGGCGCCAGCACGCCGACGAACCCCACGCCGAGGGCTCCCATCGCAAACATCAAAAGCAGCATCCGTTGCCGCGAGCCGTACACCACAGACGACCTCCTTCCGGCGCCTACGGGGTTAGCTGTCGGGCTCGCGCCGAAGAAGTGGCGCTACGCGAAACTGATGAAGCGATTCGCCCCAAGGCGGGCACCATGTCCCGCCCCACTGGTTCCCCCGCTCTCCCGCCCGAATTGATCCGCGGGAGACTCGGCGTATGTGTCCTTTCTTCCTACGGTCCGCGATCCTGGCCAGATCGACGGGCCTCCGAGACGGCGGAACTGTACCAATTGCCTGGTAACGGTGCGCTTCTTGCGTTCCAGCGCGCAACTTGGTGTGCACCCCGATAACCCGCTGGCGATAGGCTCGCGCGCGTATTGGCCAGCGAAACCGATTATCGACGCTACGAAGGCACGCTCGCGGGGCTCGAATCACCGCTCGCGTTCGTCGATCTCGACGCGATGTGGTCCAACGCCAACGACATGCTGCGCCGCGCCGGCGACAAGCCAATCCGCGTCGCGAGCAAGTCGCTGCGCTGTCGCGAGCTGATTCGCCGGATACTCGAACGCGACGAGCGTTTTCGCGGGCTCTTGACGTTCACGCTGCCGGAAACCCTATGGCTGTATCGCGCCGGGCTGCGCGAACTGGTGATCGGCTACCCGACCACTGATCGCGCCGCGATCGCCGAGCTCGCCGAGGTCACGGCGGACGACCCGGCAGGCGCGCCGGTGCTGATGGTCGACTGCATCGAGCATCTCGACCTGATCGAATCGAGCGCGCACATCTCGACGAACGCGCCGATCCGGGTCGCGATCGAGTTGGACACCAGCTACTGGGCCGCCGGCGGTCGTGTGAAGATCGGCCCAAAGCGGTCGCCGATACGCACGCCCGATCAAGCGGTTTCACTTGCACGAGGAATCGATCGGCGCCACGGCGTACGGCTCGTCGGGCTGATGGCCTACGAGGGACACATCGCCGGTGTGGGCGACCGGCCGCCCGGCAAGCGCCTGATGGGTGTCGGGGTCCGCGCGATGCAGAAGCGATCGGCCGCCGAGATCCGCAAGCGCCGCGCGGCGGTCGTGGAGGCCCTGCGCGCAATCGCCGATCTCGAGTTCGTAAACGGCGGCGGCACCGGCAGCATCGAGGCGACCGCGGGCGAGCCGGCCGTCACTGACGTCGCCGCCGGTTCGGGCTTCTACGCGCCGACGTTGTTCGACGCCTATGGCTCGTTCACGCTGAAACCGGCTGCGATGTTCGCGCTGCCGGTGGTGCGCAAGCCCTCGCCCTCGATCGCGACGGTGCTCGGCGGCGGTTACCTGGCCTCGGGCACGGCAGACAACAGCCGTCTGCCCGAGCCCCACCTACCTGCGGGGCTGCGGCTCGACTCGCAGGAAGGGGCCGGCGAGGTACAGACGCCGCTGCTCGGCGACGCGGCCAAGTCGTTGCATGTAGGCGACCGCGTGTACTTCCGCCACGCCAAGGCGGGGGAGCTTTGCGAGCGCTTCAATTCGCTGCACTTGGTCGAGGGCGACCAGGTGACCGACGAGCTGCCGACCTACCGCGGCGAGGGCAAGGCGTTCCTCTAGAGGCTTGATGAGGGTTCACGATCACGCGTTCGACATTTGCCCCGATATGCGTGGTCAATGTCGAACACCTCGCCGGGGGTGAGTCGATCGTCCGGCTCGACGACCCACCGATGACGCGATCCGAGCCGCCGCTTCAACCGCGAAACCGCTCGCTCCCGGAGGAGTGCACCGGGGGAACGGGACCGTGAGCGCGCGCTACGCGACCACGACACCGACCGGACCGAGGACGCGGTCGGTGTATGCGTTGGCAAACAGGCCGTTGGGGTCGAGGCGGGCGCGGATCTCCTGAAAGCGATCCCACTCCGGGTAGCGGGGCGCGAGCGTCTGCGCAGTCTGGAAGTGGCGCTTGCCCCAGTGAGGTCGGCCCTCGCAGTCGTCCATGATCGCCTCGACGTCGCGGAAGTAGGGCTCCCAGGCCATTCCCTCGTACATGTGAACGGCGATGTACACGGTCTGGCGCCCATACGCCGTGCTGAGCATCGCATCGTCGCCGTCGAGCACCCGCGCCTCGATCGGAAAGCCGACCGCGTGCCCGCGGCGGGGGATCATGTCGAGCACTCCGCGCAAAGCATCGGCGACGCGTTCGCGCGGGATCGCGTACTCCATCTCGGTGAAGCGCACGTTTCGCACCGTCGCATAGACCCGGTAGCTGCGGTCGGTCTTGACCGAGCCGCCCAACATGCCGGCGATGCGGCGATTGATCTGCGGGATGCGCGACGGAAAGCGCCGACTCGCGCGCGAAACAAGTCCCATCGCGTGGTTCTCGACCGCGGTCTCCTCCCACCAGGCCTTCGCCCTGCTCCAAGGCTTCGGAGGTCCGTCCACCCGCTTGGTCTCGCGGCACAGCGCAACCTCGGTGTGCGGAAAGATGAAGAACTCGAAGTGGTCGTTGCCGTCCGCCAACTCGTCGAAGTGGCCGAGCGCCTCGTCCAGCGGCAGCGAATGGTCGCGACGTTGCAGCGTGAACGCGGGCTCGGCCCGCAGCGTCAGCGACGCGATCACACCAAGACTGCCGAGACCGACGCGAAAGGCGCGCACCAGGTCCGCATCGCTACCCACCGCGGCCTCGAGCACGTCGCCGGCGGCGGTGACCACCTCCATCGCCTCGACTGAATCGGCGATCGTCTTGACTCGCGCGCCGGTACCGTGCGTCGACGTCGAGATGGCCCCGGCGATGCTCTGCACGTCGATGTCACCGAGGTTGGGAATTGCCAGGCTTTGCTCGTCCCATAGGCGGTTGTTGAGATCGTGCAGGTTGATGCCGGCTTCGACCTTCGCCAGCCCCGAAGAACGGTCGATGTCGAGGATTCGATTCATGCCCGGGCGCAGGTCGATCATCACGCCGTCGGTACAGGCGACGTCGGTGAACGAATGGCCCGAGCCGCAGGCGCGCACGGTCTGGCCGCGCTCGGCAGCCCGCCCCACGACCGCTTGCAGGTCGGAGATCGAGCCGGGCCGCTCGATCGCGGCCGGCTCGCAGCTTTGGTCACCGGTCCAGTTGCGCCACATGTCGCTCCTATGTCAAGCCCACCAAGGCTTGACGGTTTGAGAAGTTGTTCATTTT
>JBBDJG010000033.1:0-11939 GCA_040880005.1 Solirubrobacterales bacterium | reverse complement strand
CAACCTCCACAGAGGACTTGCACCCCCGAGTCTGTGTCCATGCCGGGCGTACCAAACGAAAGCCCGCTCTCAAAGCGGGCCTTCAGATATCGGGCGACTGGATTTGAACCAGCGACCGCTCGGCCCCAGTCGAATGCGCTCCTACCCCCCGGCCACCGCCGGAAGGATCGTCACCTCGTCGCCGTCGCCGACCGTGGTTTCGAGGCCATTGCCGAAGCGGATGTCCTCGCCGCCGACATAGACGTTGACGAAGCGACGTAGCTCGCCGCCCTCGGTGATCCGGTCGCGCAGGCCGTCGTAGCGGTCATACACCGCTTCCAGCACCTCGCCGACGGTCGCTCCTTCGACCGCCGTCTCGGCCTCGTTGCCGGTCAGGTTCCGCAGCTGCGCCGGGATCTTGACCGTGATCGCCATCTCCTACGCAACCTCCGTGGCGGTCGGGACCGTCTCGTTGAAGCTCGCGAGCGTTGGCTCGATCTCGTGAGTCTCGACCACGTCGCGCACAGCGTCGAGCGTCTTCAACCCATCGCCGGTGATGTACAGCACAACGTGCTCGTCGGAGCCGATTTCGCCGCGATCCGCCAGCTTCTTCAGCACCGCCGCGGTCACGCCGCCAGCGGTCTCGGTGAAGATGCCGGTCGTTTCGGCCAGCAAGGTGATGCCCTCGACGATCTCCTCGTCGGTTACCGAATCGACCGTGCCGCCCGTGCGCCGCGCAACGTCGAGCGCAAACGGGCCGTCGGCGGGGTCGCCTATCGCAAGCGACTTGGCGATCGTGCGTGGTCGCACCGGCTTGCAGGTCTTGGAGTCGTCTGCAAACGCCTTCGCGACCGGTGAGCACCCTTCGGCCTGCGCGCCGTGGAAGACCGGCAGCGATCCGTCAACGAGGCCGAGGTCGATCCACTCCTCGTAGCCGCGCGCGATGCGCGTGAAGAGCGCTCCCGAGGCGATCGGGCACACGAGCCGGTCGGGTAGCTCGAAGCCGAGCTGCTCGATCACCTCGTAGGCGAGCGTCTTGGAGCCCTCCGCGTAGTAAGGACGCAGGTTGACGTTGACGAACGCCCAGGGCTGCTCGCCTGCCAGCTCAGTGCAGAGGCGGTTGACGTCGTCGTAGCTGCCTTTCACCGCGACCAAGTTGGTCCCGTACACCCCGGTCGCCAGGATCTTCTGCTCCTCGAGGTCGGATGGCACGAACACGTAGGAGTCGAGTCCCGCGGCGGCGGCGTGCGCGGCGACGGCGTTGGCGAGGTTGCCGGTCGACGCGCAGGCGATAACGCTGTAGCCAAGCTCCTTGGCCTTGGCGACCGCGACGGAGACGACGCGGTCTTTGAACGAGTGCGTCGGGTTGGCGGCGTCGTTCTTTACGTACACCTCCCCCAGGCCGAGCCATTCGGCCAGCCGCTCGGAGCGGATCAGTGGCGTGAAGCCGGCTTCGAGTGCGACCTTGGGACGGCTCGCGAACGGCAGGAAGTCGGAGTAGCGCCAGATCGAGGGCGGGCCGGCTTGGATCGTGCGGCGCAGCTCGGCAGGGTCGGTCAGGGCCGAGTGGTCATATGTGACCTCGAGCGGCCCGAAACACTGCATGCAGTAGAAGCTCGCGTTGAGCTCATACGTTGCGCCACATTCTTTGCATTTGAGAGCTTCGGCTGGCATCTCGGCTATGTCCTTTCCAATAAAAAAACCTCTGCCCGGTGTGCAGAGGTTCGATCCGAAGCCCCCACACATCTCCCAGGCTTTTACTTGGAGCCTGCTGGAATTGGCACCGTTTCCGCGCTTGCGCTTGGAATGGTTGCCGGGGTCTCATAGGGCCAGTCCCTAAACCCCTCTGGATGCGTAGCTATGTGACGCGCATTATTAGCACACGGGCGGGCGGAAGAACAACTGGCCCCGCTCGGCTACGCCTCGCGAGGCTCTCTGCCGCGGGTCCGGTCTCACGAGAAACGGACTAGGATCAGGACGCTTTGGCAAATCATCGTATTTGGGCACCCTGGCGTCTGGACTACGTAAAGAGCGATAAGAGCGGGGAGTGCATCTTCTGCGCCAAGCCGGCGCGCGACGATGACGACGAGGGCCTGATCGCCCATCGGGGCGAGCGCTGCTTCGTGATCCTCAACGCCTTCCCCTACACCAACGGGCACCTGATGGTGTCCCCCTACGAGCACGTCGGGAGGATCGAGCAGCTCGACGAGGCGACCGCAAATGAGTTGATGTCGCTCGCCCAGCGCTGCGTGCGGGCTCTCGAGCTGGCCTACGGGCCGCAGGGCTACAACCTCGGCGCGAACCTGGGCTCGGTAGCCGGCGCAGGCGTCGAGCACCACGTGCACATGCACGTCGTCCCGCGCTGGAAGGGGGACACGAACTTCATGCCGGTGGTGGGCGACGTGCGCGTGCTGCCCGAGGAGCTGGGCGACACGCTGCGCAACATACGTGAGGCGTTCGCGAAGCTGGAGACTGGCGCGTGAGCGCCGCGATCGACCCCGCCGTCTTCAAGGCCTACGACATCCGCGGTACCTATCCGGACCAGATCGACGAGACCACAGCGCTCGCGATCGGCCGCGCGTTCGCGCTCGTTCGAGCGGCCGAGAAGCAGGTCGAGTCGGCCGCGGGTCTGCGGATCGCGATCGGGCACGACATGCGCCACCACTCCGCGCCGCTGGCCGAAGCGTTCTGCGAGGGCCTGATAGCCGAGGGAGCGCACGTGATCGACATCGGCATGGTCGGCACCGAAATCGTCTACTACGCCGTCGGCTCGCGCGAGCTCGATGGCGGCGCGTCGGTCACCGCGTCGCACAATCCCAAACAGTGGGCCGGGTTCAAGCTGTTGCGCGAGGGAGCGATCGCACTGTCGGGTGAGCGCGGCATCGGCGAGATTCGTGCTTTGATCGAGCAGGGAATGCCAGGGTCAGCAGCGGCGCGCGGTGCCTACGAGCGTGTCGACGTATACGACCAGTTTCGCGCGCACGTGCTGTCGTTCATCGACCCTGACGCGCTTCGCTCGCTGAAGGTCGTGCTCGACGGCGGCAACGGCATGGCCGGGCCGATGATCGGGCCGCTGCTGGACTCTTTCCCGCTCGACCAGGAGCGGCTGTACTTCGAGCCCAACGGCGAGTTCCCCGGGCACGAGCCCAACCCGCTGCTGCCCGAGAATCGCAAGCTGATCATCGACAAGGTCTTGGAGTCGGGCGCCGAGTTGGGAATCGCCTGGGATGGCGACGCCGACCGCTGCTTCTTCATCGACGACACCGGCGAGTTCGTGCCGGGCGACTTCCTGACGGCGCTCCTGGCACAGTCGATTCTGGAAAGGAACCCCGGCTCGACGATCCTCTACGACCTGCGCGCCAGCCGTGCGGTGCCCGACACGGTCGCCACGGCGGGCGGGCGGGCCCTCGTCAACCGCGTCGGCCACGCCTTCTTCAAGACGCGCATGCGCGAAGAGGACGCCGCTTTCGCCGGCGAGGTCTCGGGCCACTACTACTTCCGCGACTTCTGGTACGCCGATTCGGGCACGGTCCCGGCGCTCTTGATCCTCGAGCTGCTTTCCAAGCGGGGCAAGAGGATGTCGGAACTGCTGGCGCCGTTTCGCGCCAGGTATTTCATTTCCGGCGAGATCAACTCCGAGGTCGGCGATCAACAGGCAAGAATGGCCGAAATCGCCGAGCGCTATTCCGACGGTGAGGTGAGCCGGCTGGACGGCATCTCGGTCGATTACGAAACCTGGCACTTCAACGTGCGGCCGTCGAACACCGAGCCTCTGCTGCGGCTCAACCTCGAGGGTTCCTCCCAGCAGGAGATGGAGCGGCGCCGCGACGAGCTGCTTGCGCTGATCCGCCAATGAGCGAGCTGTCGGGCGAGCTGTCGGCCGAGCAGGCACTCGAGCGGATCCGCGAGGCGGGCATCAACATGCTGCGCATCCCGACGCCGTTCGCGGTCGGGCGCGTCAACACGTACCTGATCGAGGACGAGCCGTTGACGCTGGTCGATTCCGGACCCAACTCCGGTCGGGCGTTGGACGAGCTGCAGCACCAACTGGCCGAGCGCGGCCGCTCGCTGGCCGACATCGAGCTGGTCGTGCTTACCCACCAGCACATCGACCACCTGGGGCTGGTGGACATCATCGTCAGCCACTCCGGTGCAGACGTCGCCGCGATCGACAAGCTCGTGCGCTTCGCCGAGCACTTCGCCGAGGATGCCCAGCGCGACGACGATTTCGCGCAGGCGGTGATGCTGCGAAACGGCATCTCGGAGGAAACCGTAACGGCGCTCGCAACCGTGTCGCAGGCGTTCCGGGCATGGGGCTCGAAGGCGCACGTCACTCGTCCGCTGCACGACGGGGAGAAGCTGACGCTGCGCGACCGCAGCTTCGAAGTGCTGTACCGGCCCGGCCACTCGCCCTCGGACACGATTTTCTGGGACGAGCAGCGCCGCATTCTGATCGCCGCCGATCACCTGATCAAGCACATCTCGTCGAACCCGTTGATCTCACGGCCGCTCGACCCCGACGCGCCGAATGATGCGGCCCACCGGCCGCAGGCGCTCGTCACGTACATAGAGTCGCTGCGGCAGACGCGCGAGCTGCCGGCCGAGATCGTGCTGTCCGGGCACGGCGAGCCGATCACTGACCACCGCAAGCTGATCGATGAGCGACTCGAGTTTCACGCCAAGCGAGCGGAGAAGATCTACCGGCTGATCGCCGAGCAGCCCCAGACCGGGCACGAGTTGGCACAGGGGCTGTTCGGCGACATCGCCGTCACGCAGGCTTATCTGACGTTGTCGGAGGTGCTCGGCCACGTCGATCTGCTGCTCAACGAGGGGCGCGTGCGCGAGGCCGAGCAGGATGGCGTCGTTCGCTTCGAGGCGGTCTAGGGGTTAGGGTTATCTTGAAAGATTCCCGATGAGCGAAGCGACCGCAACACTCGGTCGGCCCACCGCGGCGCGGGGCATCCGCACAAAGCCGCGCATGCTGCTGATCGTCAACCCGATGGCGACGACCGTCTCCGATCGCCTCAAGAACCTTGTCGTGTACGCGCTGCGTGGACGCTACGAAGTGGATGCGATCGAGACGCACTCGCCCAATCACGCGATCGAGCTGACTCGCGAAGCGGTGGCGGCGGCAGCGAACAGCCGGCCCGACCTCGTGGTTGCCTTCGGCGGCGACGGCACCGTCAACGAGGCGGCCAACGGCCTCGCGCACACCGACGTTCCGCTGTCGATTTTGCCCGGCGGATGCACCAACGTCATGTGTCGCATGCTCGGCATCCCGATCGACGTGGTCGATGCCGCCGAGCACCTGCTTCAGCTCGCCGACGAGTCCGTTCCGCGCCGCATCGACCTCGGCCGCGCCAACGGGCGCTACTTCCTGTTCTCGGGCGGCGTCGGGATGGACGCCGACGTCACGCGCTGGGTGGACGAGCGCCCACGCGCCAAGCAGCGCGGCGGTGGTCGAACATTTGCGTTCGCGGCGCTGCACACCTACGCGCGCGACTACCGCGGCGGCGAAGCCCGGCTCGCCGTCGAGGCCGGCGGCCGACGCTACGAGGGCCTGTCTACCCTAATCCAGAACTCCGATCCCTACACCTTCCTCGGCTCGACGCCGCTCAGAGCGTGCGAGGACATCTCGCTCGACAACGGGCACCTGTCAGCGATGGTCATGTCCCGCGGCAAGCTACGCGACACCCCCGGAATCGTGCGTCGGCTGTTCGCCAAGGACGGCCATCTGGCCACGCACCCCCAGGCGGTCAGCCTGACCCGTCTCGACGAGGTGCGCGTGGTTCCGATCGAGGGCGGACCTGCGGAGTTGCCGGTCGAGGTGGACGGCGACTACATCGGCGAGCACGCGGGGATCACGTTCGAAGCGTGCCCGGCGTCGCTGTCGGTGCTCGCGTAGCGCCGCTACCGGCAGACAGGCGGAGATATGCCCGTTCCTGCGACGATGGCAGCGACGCAGACCGACCGTTGCGCTGATCGATCGGCGATCCGGAGAGGAAGAAGAACCAGTACTCGAACACCAGAATGGCGATCACCGCAACGGCGACAAGGATCCGCTCCGGGACAGTTAGCCGGGGTCGCTCATCTGGATATGCCGATCGCTCCGCTCCCAGGCTGCGAAGCCAGGGTGCGTGCGTGCGCACGGTGCGCTGATGACCCGTGGACCGCTGGTACGCAGCGTTCAGCAGCGCAAGCAACTTGACCAGCGCAAGGCTGAGCGCTGCCATCAAGACGATCACCACTGCCACGCTCGTCATGGTCGGAGGACCGCCGCCCTGAGCCCGCGATCCCACCCACAGAGCGAACGCCGGGCTACCGGTCCAAATGTTGACGCCCACCAGCGCAACACAGACCGCCAAACCCACTCGCTTGCCCCTCGATGACACCATCAGCCGCCGATCGGAAGGTGACGCACAGACTCAGGGTAGCCGCCGCCAAGCCGAATCACAATCCCCCGTCCGGAACTTATGCCCGACCGGCAGACATTCGCCATCTATTTCAGGGTCAAGGGCCAATGTCGGCCAGTTCCCTGATCGGACCGCAGTCCGCGCGCCGCTACCCGCCGGGCGTCACGCGGAACGCATCGAACACCGACTCGATGTTGCGCAGGCGGGTGATCGCGCCCTTCAGGCTCTTGGTGTCCCCCACCTCGACCACGAAACGGTTCTTGACCATCGGCGGGTTGACCGTACAGCGTGCCTCGAGGATGTTGATGCCGGCCTCGGCGAACGTGCGCGAGAGATCCTCCAGCAGGCGAGTGCGGTCGTAGGCGTCGATCTGAAGCTCGACGCGGAAGGAAGTCTCGTTCTCGCCGTCCCATGAAACGTCGGTGAAGCGGTCCGGGTCCCTCATCAGTGCCATCACGTTGTTGCAGTCGGTGCGGTGGATCGTGATCCCGCGCCCGAGTGAGATGTAACCGACGATCTCGTCGCCCGGCACAGGACTGCAGCACTTCGCGATCCGCACCATCACATCGTCGATCCCGGCCACCTTGATCCCGTAGCGCGACGCCGTGCCACTGGACCGCGGACGCTCCTCCTTGCCCCGTGCAAGATCCTCGCCGGCGTGCTCCTCGACCGCCTCACCCTGTTTGAGGCGCTGCATGACCTTGTTGACGACGACCTTGGGGGTGATCTTCGCCTGGCCGAGCGCGACGTAGAAGTCGTCGGCCTTCCTGAAGCCCATCTCGCGAATCACGTCAGCCAGAAGCGGCGAGCCGGCGATCTTCTGCGCCGGCAGACCCTGCTTTCGCAACGCGTCCTGGAACTCCTCACGACCGCGGTGCTCGGAGTCCTCGCGCCGCTCGCGCGTGAACCAAGCGCGGATCTTGTTGCGCGCACGCGAAGTGCGGACGAGTGCGATCCAGTCGCGCGAGGGCCCGCGCTCCTGCTTGGAGGTCAGGATCTCGACGATGTCGCCCGACTGAAGCCTGTAGTGCAGCGGCACGATCTTGCCGTTGACCTTGGCGCCGACGCAACGATGGCCGACATCGGTGTGCACCGCGTAGGCGAAATCGAGCGGCGTCGCACCCGACGCGAGCGACATCACCTCGCCCTTGGGCGTGAAGACGAACACCTCGTCCTCGAAGAGGTCGATCTTGAGCGTCTCCATGAACTCGCGCGGGTCGGACTCCTCCTCCTGCCATTCGACCATGTGGCGCAGCCAGTCGGGCCTCGCCGCCTCGGCGGTCGCTCCACCGGCGTCCGCATCGGCAGCCCGCGCTGCCTTGGCGCGGCCCTTATCGCGACCATCCCGCTTGCTACCGGCCGATCCGCTTGCGGATCGACCGCCTTTCTCCTTGTACGTCCAGTGCGCTGCGACACCGAACTCGGCCGTGTAGTGCATCTTGCGCGTTCGAATCTGGATCTCGAGCGGGCGGCCCTCGGGGCCAATCACGGTCGTGTGCAGCGCCTGGTAGAGATTGAACTTGGGCATCGCGACCCAGTCCTTGAAGCGTCCCGGGATCGGCTTCCACAGCGAGTGGATCACGCCGATCGCCCCGTAGCAGTCCTTGACCGAGTCCACGATCACGCGCATCGCGGTGAGGTCGTAGATCTCGTTGAACTCGCGGCCCTTCTTGGTCATCTTCGCGTAGATCGAATAGAAGTGCTTGGCGCGACCCGACACGTCTGCCTCGATGCCGACTGCCTCGAGTTCCTGCTTCAGGTAACGGCCCGCTCGCTCGACGTAGTCCTCACGCTCGGCGCGCTGCTGGCTGACGAGCGACTTGATGTCCGCATACTTGCGTGGGTGCAGGGTCTGGAAGGCGAGGTCCTCCAATTCCCACTTGATCGAGTGGATGCCGAGCCGATGCGCGAGCGGCGCGTAGATGTCCACCGTCTCCTTGGCCTTGTCGAGCTGCTTCTGCTTCGGCAGAGCCGACAGGGTGCGCATGTTGTGCAGGCGATCGGCGAGCTTGATCAGGATCACCCTGATATCGGTCGCCATGGCAACCATCATCTTGCGGTAGTTCTCGGCCTGCTGCTCGTCCCGGCTTTGGAACGTGATGCCGGCCAGCTTCGTGACGCCATCAACGAGCTGGGTGATTTCGGTGCCGAACTCGCGTTCGACGTCCTCGAGCGATGCGCTCGTGTCCTCAACGGTGTCGTGAAGCAGTGCCGCGCAGAGAGTCTCGGTATCGAGTCGCAGGCCGGCGCAGATCTTTGCCACGCCGACCGGGTGCGTGATGAACTCCTCGCCCGAGCGGCGGTGTTGATCGGCGTGGCGCTCGCACGCGAACTTGAACGCGCGTCCCACCTGTTCGACGTCAACCGGCGTTACTGCCTGGCTGGAGTGCTCGGAGATCACCGCCAGCAGGTCGGCCAGCAGGTCGCGCTCGCGCGGCAGCAGGTCGTCGGTCGCAACGCCGGCGGCGAGCGGCTTGGTGGGAGGCTGCTCGATCAGGCCGACGCGGATGTGCGCCTCCGGCAGGGGCACCGGGGCGCCGTTGGGGGACTTCTTGGCCTTTGCGGGGGCTCGCGACGCCGTGCGGGTGCGTGCCGTCCCTGCGCGCGGTTTGGCCTTCGCGGCGGTCGCGGCAGCCTTGGTCCTGCTGGGGTTGCGCGTGGAACTGCGGCGACCGGCGCCTACGCCGCTCGCTCCTGGCTCCTTTGGATTGTCTGCGCGCTTAGGAATCCGAGACCCTCCCGGCAAATTCGCTCGAAAATCGCGAAGGCCTGCGAGGCCTCCAGCTCGACCTGCTTCCCTTCAGTGATCGTGCACCTAACGGTACCGCTTGAGCGGTCGATCCCCACCAGGCCGAGTTCCTCCAGCACGCGCAGGCAACGGCCCACCACGGTGGGCTTGCGTGAATGCTCGCCGGGGCCGGCCAGAGCGGCTTCCAGCGCCGGCCCCGACAGGCCCTCGGGCCCGCGGCGCAACTCGGCATAGATCGCGCGCAGCGATTCGCGCAGCGAGAACTCCGCCTCCAGCGCTCGGCTCGCGAATTGCACCTCCGCGGCTCCCCAGCCGAGGTGGACGAAACCGGTCCGACCGACGCGACCCGAGTCGGTCAAGGCCTCGAGTCGCGCGCCCGAGCGCGGCGGGTCGAGCAAGAACAAGTGCTCGAAGCGTCCGAGCCGCGAGCGATGGCGAACCAGCGTGGCATGATCGGTCAGCAGAATCCCGTCGTCCCAGGCGCGCTCGAAGCCTTCATGCGCAGCTTCGGCGCAACGCTCCGAAAGTGCCCCCAGCGAGCTGTCCGAGAAGCGCTCGATGCCAAGCGCACGCTCGAGCGCGACGCGGCGTCGCGATACGTCGGCACAGGCGATCGCGACCGCCTCGCCGCACGTCGCAAGCGCCGCGAGCGCCCCGAACACGCCGGCGCCGCGACGATCGACGATCGTGCGGGCGGACATTGCGGCGTCGGGCAAGTCGGCTTTCTCTTCCAACGGCGCGTCCAACTCGCGCAACACGCTGCGCCACCAGTCCGACCCCGTCGCGCGGTGAGCGCAGTTATCACACCCGCCCGGCACGTCGTCATCGCCTGCGCCCGAAACTTCGTGCAGGGAGCGCAGCACCAAACGCGGCTCAACCGCGCCCTGCCACTCGTTTCGCTCGAGCCGCGCGACCACGTCGAAGCGACGCTCGCCGTTGCCGCGGTCGATCGAAACGCCGCCCGGTGAGCGCCCGCCGCCGAACGCGACCACACGTGAGCGCGCGCCGCCCGAGGTGAGCGTGAAGCGCGAATGTCGTCCCTCGCCCATCGGGCGCACGTCCGATAGCTGGGCGGCCGGAACCATCAGGCTGACGGACGGGTTGCCCATCCCGAACGGACGCAGCGATTCCAGCTCCTCCGCGAGATCGAGCGTCAGCATGTCGCCGGGCACGACCGCATCGACGCGCTCGCTGCGCACGAGGTCCTCCGGGGCGATCCGCTCCGACGCGTGCGCGACGAACGCCTCGCGGAAGCGATCGAGTGAGGCAGCCTCCAGCTCCAGCCCTGCCGCCATGCGGTGCCCGCCGAAACGTGACAGGTGCGAAGCGCACGCCTCGAGCCCCGCGTGCAGATCGAACACCCGAATGCTGCGTCCCGAGCCCTTGCCGTGTCCGTCGGGGTCGAACGCGATCAGCACGCAGGGTCGGTGGTAGCGCTCGACCAAGCGCGAGGCCACGATCCCGATCACGCCCGAGTGCCAACCCTGGCCCGCGATCACCAGCGCGGAGTCGTCGCGCCGACCGGATTGCGACAGCACGCGCTCAGCCTCGAACAGGATCTCGGTCTCGACCGACTGGCGCTCGCGGTTGATCGCATCCAACTCACGCGCGATCTCGAGCGCGCGGTCGTCGTCGGGCGTCAACAGCAGCTCCAGGCTCGCGTCGGCGCGGTAGAGGCGCCCGGCGGCGTTGATCCTCGGTCCCATCACGAAGCCGAGCGTGTACTCGGTCGCGCTTTGAGGATCCACGCCGGCGACGCGTAGTAGCGCACGCAGGCCCGGGCGCCCGGCGCCGGCGATCACTCGCAACCCCTCCCGCACGAGCGCGCGGTTCTCGCCCATCAACGGCATAACGTCAGCCACGGTCGCGAGCGCGACCAGGTCCAGCTCGCGGTCGAGCAACACCGGGTCGAGCCCGGCGCGCTCGTAGAGCACGCGGGCAAGCTTGTGCGCAACCGCGGTCGCGCACAGCTCGGGCCATGGGTACTCGCCCAGCGCGGGGTGAACGATCGGGCAGGCCGGCAAATCGTCGCCGGGAAGGTGGTGGTCGGTCACGACCACGTCGATGCCGAGCCCGCGAGCGTGCGCAACTTCCTCGACCGCCCCGATGCCACAGTCGGTCGTGACCAGAAGCGAAGCCCCCTGGCCTCGCAGACGCTCGATCGCCGACACCGAGAGCCCGTAGCCGTCGTCGTGCCTGCTCGGCAGGTGCGCGATGACTTCCGCGCCCAGCTCACGCAGCGCACGCACCATCACCGCGGTCGAGCACACGCCGTCAACGTCGTAGTCGCCGTGCACCGCGATCGGGCCGCCACGCTTCACATGCGCGAGGATCGATGCGACTGCGCCGTCCACGCCGGGCATCCGTGACGGATCGTGGCGCTCATCCGCGTCGAGGAAATGGCGGGCCTGGTCGGGATCCGACAGCCCGCGGCGCACCAGCACCGCGGCGACGGTCTCACTCAGGCCGAGCGCATCGACGAGGCCGCGCAGCTCGGCATAGCGGCAGGGATCGACTTGCCAGCGCCTCGAGGCCCCGGCGGCAGCGTCGATTGAAGCGTGTCCCCCGCCGGCCACACCGGCAGGCTCGCAGCGCGCGCGGACGGAAGGCGGCCCGCGACGAAGCTGCTGCTCAGCGCTGGTGGTCTCTCTCGTAACGTTGGCCGCGAAATGACGAGGTTCGGGCACCACGGGGCGAGGACGCAGGAAGCCCGAATAGCGCTGCTCGTGTATATCCGGTTGACTCCGCTGATATGGAGAGCCGTTTGTCAAGCGCCCAGCACTGATCGGCCTTCGCGC
>JBBDJG010000032.1:0-12995 GCA_040880005.1 Solirubrobacterales bacterium | reverse complement strand
GTCGCCCGCGTTCGTGATAGCGACCCTCGCGCTGTTCGTGGCGCTGGGCGGTACCGGCTATGCATTGTCGTTGCCGAAGAACAGTGTCGGCCCGCGGCAGCTCAAGAAGAACGCTGTCAGAACGGCCAAGATCAGGAAGCGAGCGGTCACGCGCTCCAAGATCAGTAACAAGGCCGTAGGCGTCAGTCAAATCGGTGACGACGCGGTCACCGGCGCGAAGCTCAACGAGTCCAGCATCGGCACGGTGCCGAACGCGGACAAGCTCGGCAACAGGGCCGCGAGCGGGTACCTGGACGTGCAGCGGATCGCCCGCTTCACCCTGACGAACAGTCAAACGCAGAACATGTTTACAAAGGGGCCTTTCACGCTGACCGCCAAGTGCACGATCAATTCCGGTGGTAACGACATAGCAAACATCCTGATCTCGACTACGCAGGACAACTCCGCGTTCGACGGGTCCGACACGACTCCGGATCTCGACACGACCACGGCCGAGGCGAACCGTGACTTCGTCAACGCCACGATCGGTACGGGCACGGCCCAGATCGACCACGAAAGCGACGGCTACGCGTTGGCTCCCGACGGAACCTCGCTGCACGGCGAACTCGTGGCTGGTGTGAACATCCTCGGACTGCCCGCCGGCACGTGCGTTTACGAGGGCTATGTCACCTGATAGCTACGAGTGAACGCGGTCGGCGACTGACACGTGATCCACGGACTGGGGCGGGGCCGCAGGGCCCCGCCCGCCGTTTCGGGGCGGCGGAGCGTGCTGAAGGATTCCTTGCGGCCTGTGCGAATAGGGCATCGCAATGGGATTACTCCAGCGATTTGCCCGTCCCGAGTATCGCTCGGGGCTGTTGCAGCCGGCAGATGAGCCGGGAGCAACCGTCGAGGCGCCCGCTGGGCAGGTACCCGAGACAGTGCCGGAGGCGGCTTCCAAGCCGTCGACGCCGGCTGACGAAGGGAGCACTGAGGTGAGCGCAACCAAAGCCTCCGATGCAAAGCGGTCCAAGCCGGCCTCGGGCCCTGGCACGGGCCGGGCCAAGGTGATCGCGTTCGCCAACCAGAAGGGCGGCGTTGCCAAGACCACCACCACGTTGAACCTTGCCGTCGCCTTTGCCGAGGCTGGGCACAGGGTGCTCGCGATCGACATGGACCCCCAGGGGAACCTGACGATGAGCCAGGGGATCGACCCGGACACGGTCGAGAAGTCGATGCACGACGTGCTGGTCAATCACATCTCGATCCGCGAGGTGATCCGCAAGCGGGAGGTCGACGTGGCCTGCGCTTCGATCGACCTGGCGGGGTCGGAGATCGCCATGAGCACGCAGATCGGCCGCGAGCGGTCGCTGGAGAAGGCGCTCAAGCCGGTCCTGGACGACTACGACTTCATCTGCATCGACACGCCGCCTTCGCTCGGCCTGCTGACGATCAACGCGCTGACGGCCGCCGACAAGGTTATTGTGCCCGTCCAGTGCGAGTATCTTTCGATGCGCGGCTTGATTCAGCTTCAAAACACACTTTCGATGATCCGCGAGGAACTCAATCCCGACGTCGAGATCGAGGGCATCCTGCCCACGCTGGTCGACAGCCGAACGGTGCACGCCAAGGAGGCGATCGAGATCCTCGAGGAGAACTTCGGCGATCGCGTGTTCGCGACTAGGATCAAGAAGACGATCCGGTTCGCCGAGGCGCCCGTGAAGGGAACGTCCGTGCTCAAGTACGAGCCGGAGGGCGTGGCCGCGGAGTCCTACAGAGAACTTGCGAAGGAGGTCCTCGATAATGGCAAGGGATAAGCGAGCCAGCATGCGTGAAGGACCGTTGGCGGCACTCTTCCGCCGCACGGACGTGCCGGGGGATGAGCAACCCCAGCAGCCGCAGGAGCGCGGGCCCGACGTGCGGCCCGAGATCGACGAGCCCCCGGCCATCCCCACCCCCAAGGAGCGTCTCACTGCGGCCTTTTCCCAGGATATTCCGAGCGACGTGCTCGAACCCCCGGACGACTCGCCACGCGAGTACCGGCCGCGTGACGAGCCGCTGACATCGAGGCCGGCAAGCGTGCACATGCCGGTCCTGCGAGTCGTGGGCGTAGGTGGAGCCGGTGTCAATGCCGTCAATCGCATGATCGAGGCAGGCGTCGAGGGCGTGGAGTTCATCGCCGTCAACACCGACCTGCAGTCGCTTCACGAGAGCGCGGCCGACATCACGTTGCACATCGGCGGCGACATCACTCGCGGGCTTGGCTCCGGGTCCGACCCCAACATCGGACATGCGGCCGCGGTGTCCGATGACGATCGCATCAAGACGATGCTCAAGGGGTCCGACATGGTTTTCGTTACGAGCGGAGCCGGCGGCGGCACCGGCACCGGCGCTGCGCCGATCGTTGCGCGCATTGCCCGCGAGGTCGGTGCGCTGACCGTTGGCATCGTTACGAAGCCCTTTGGTTTCGAGGGCACCAAGCGCATGGCCGCAGCCGAGGAGGGTGTAAAGGAACTCGCGAAGCAGGTTGACACGCTGATAGTCATCCCCAACAACCGGCTGTTGTCGGTGCTGGAGCAGACGACGACGATGGTCGATGCTTTCAGGGTTGCCGACGACGTCTTGCGTCAGGGCGTACAGGGCGTCTCGGATCTGGTCACGCTGCCCGGTCTGATCAACCTCGACTTCGCTGATGTGCGCACGATCATGAGTGACGCCGGTCAGGCGCTGCTCGGAATCGGCATGGGGACCGGCGAACGCCGCTCGATCGAGGCGGCCGAGCAGGCCGTTTCGTCTCCACTGCTGGAGACATCGGTGGAGGGTGCGCGTTCGATCCTGCTGTCGATCACGGGCGGGCCCGATCTCTCGCTGTGGGAGGTCAACGAAGCCGCGAAGGCGGTGTCGGAAGCCGCTCACCCGGGCGCCAACATCATCTTCGGCGCGATGGTCGATGAGAAGATCTCCGACGAGTGCTGGGTCACCGTCGTGGCAACCGGATACGGCGACCGCTCGATGCGGGGATCGACCGCCACCAGGCTGCACGAGCCGGCGGGCGAGCCACGTGTCCGGCGCACCGAGCGCAGCAACGTTCGCGACCTCGCGGACGAGCTGGAGATCCCGGAGTTCATCCCGGGTCGCTAGCCGACCGCTTGCCAAGGAAATCGGTGCTGTCCCGGCGTGGGATTCGCACTATCATCGTGCCGTGCCGCACGCTCTTGGCCATAGCCTGAGGCGCCTGCTCCTGGCAACGGCAATTGGCGCCCCGCTGGCGTTCGCGCCCTCGGCCGAGGCGCTGACGACCTTCGGGACCAACCTCAGCCGGCCCGCAACCAACGGCATCGATTGTGGTGGCCTGCCGGGCCCGTACGGCCTCGATCCGGTGACGCTCGCGGGATTCGTCCACATCGTCTATCCGAGCAATCAGACGAACTGCACCTGGTCGGCGACGGGGCGGAACCTGGGCACGCAGGAAAACTCTCTCGTACCGCCAGGGATCGGCACGATCGTGCGAGTGCGCGTCCGCGTTGGTGCGATCGCCGGCCCGATGCAGGTCGTAGTGTTGCGCGCCATCAGGTCTGTGGTCGGGGTGGTGAATCCGAATCCGGCCGGGGAGACGCCCGGCGCGCCCGGAGTGAACGTCGCCTGTTGCAAGGAGGCCGGCCGCAGCGCCATCTTCACTCCGGCGCCCAACGCCGTCACTACCGTCGCCATGGCACTGCCGGTCAGGAGCGACATCCTGCCCAACCCGCTCACGCAGGCCGTCGAATTCGACACGCTCGGCCTCAGCGTCCTCGCTCCGGGCGTGCCGGTCCCGGCCCAGGACACGGGCGAGTGGCAGAACCCCGACAACATCAACGGCAGCCTGACGGCGGGCTACTATCCGGCCTGGCGCCCGGGTGAGGAGCGCGCCAATGCCGCCGGGATCCTCGGCTACCAGGTTCTGTTGCAGGCCGACTGGGAGCCGATCGCGGGCGGTAACGCCAACTCCGGGGCCGTGGTCACCTTGGTTCAGCCGGTCGCGCGTCTGCGCGGCAACGTGCTGAGCTTCGGATTGCGCTGCAATCAGGCGACGCCCTGTATCGGCACGGTGCTGATTCAAAATCGTGCAGGACAGGCAGCGAATGTAGCTGCTCTGCGTGCCCTGAATGCGCCCAATCGCAGAGCCGCGGAAGCTGCCGCGAAGAAGAGCCGCACGATCACGGTGGCCAGGTCGAAGCTGAACATCCCCGCTGGAGCGACCAAAACCGTCAGTGCCAAGCTGACCAAGAGGGGCAAGAGACTGGTTCGCAGGCAGAAGAAGTTCTACGTGAACCTCAAGATTGGCAAGACACAGCTTGCCGCAGGGTCGATCAAGGTCAAAAAGAGCAAGAAGCGCTAGCGGCTGGCGGCATAGGATCTGCGCGTGGCCACACGAGGCGTAATCGCTGCGGGACACCCGCTCACGGCTGATGCCGGCGCGACGATGCTGCGTGAAGGCGGCAACGCGTTCGACGCTGCCATCTGCGCCGTGTTGGCCTCGTTTGCGGCTGAGAGCACGCTGACGGGGCTCGGCGCCGGCGGATTCATGCTTGCGCACACCGCTGCCGGTGAGAATCATCTCCTCGACTTCTTCGTCGAGGCGGGAGGGCGAGGCCTGGACCCGAACAGCAGAGCGGAGCTGGTGGCGGCGGAAGTTGTGTTCGACGAGACGCCTCAGGTGTTCAACATCGGGCCGGCGTCGTGTGGCGTGCCGGGAACCGCGGCAGGGCTGTGGCAGGCGGCCGAGCGCTTCGGCTCGATTCCGTTCACGGAGCTTGTCAAGCCCGCCGTGACGCTTGCACGCGAGGGCGTCGATGTATCCGCGGAGAACGCGTATCTGTTCGAGATACTGGAGCCGATCGTCACCTACTACGGGGAAACGCGAGAGCTTTACGCTCCCGGCGGCAAGCTGTTGCGCGAGGGTGACACGTTCCGGTTCCCGGAGCTGGCCGACGCGCTGGAGCGGCTGGCGGCCGGAGGCCCGGCGTCGGTCTACGAGTCGGAGGTGACCGAGCGCGTCTGTGAATGGGTCTGTGAACGCGGGGGATTCCTCTCGCACGAGGACTTCGCCTCCTATCGAGTGATCGAGCGCGACCCGGTGGAGGCCTCTTATCGCGGGCGCAATGTGCTGACAAATGCGCCGCCTTCGTCGGGCGGCATCCTGATTGCGTTCGCGCTCGACTTGCTCGAACGCTTCGGCGATCCCGGCTCGCTCGACGACCCGGATGCGCTTGCTCGCTTGGTGGAATCGATGGAGGAGTCGAACATGGCGCGCGGAGCCGACTTCGATGACGGACTGCACAGCGAGAGCTTCGCGTCGGAGTTCCTTGCGGACCCGCACGTGGAGGAGGCGCTGGGACGCGTTCGTGAGCGTCTCGCCGAGCACCGGCCCGCGGCGGACGAACCGCCGCCGGATTCGCTTGGATCGACGACGCACATCTCCGTGATGGACGATCGGGGAAACGCTGTCAGCGTCACCTGCTCGAACGGCACCGGCTCGGGCGTACTGGTTCCCGGGACGGGCATCCACCTCAACAACATGCTCGGCGAAGAGGATCTGAACCCCCTCGGTTTTCACCGGCACCCACCTGGCACGCGCGTGACCAGCATGATGGCGCCAACGTTGGTGATCAACGAGGGCGACGTGGAGCTAGCTCTGGGGAGCGCCGGTTCGAATCGACTGCGCTCGGCGATCCTCCAGGCGATTCGCTACGTCGCGGACTACGGCATGCCTGTCCAGGAGGCGATTCGCCACGGGCGGATGCACTACGAGGCCGGCGTGTTGCATGTCGAACCCGGCTTCGGCGATGCCGCCCTGGCCGACCTCGAGCGCCGCGGTTACGAAGTCGTCCGCTGGGGCCGGAGGAACCTCTTCTTCGGCGGTGCGCAGGCCGTGCACCGGGATCTCGAGACGGGATCGCTGGCAGGCGGGGGAGATCCGCGCCGCGGCGGCGCGGTGGTCGTGGTGGAGTAGCTACTGCTGTCCGAGGTCGAACTTGACCTTCCCGTTGCCCTGGGCGCGCTCCCCGATTTTGCCGGCGATCTCGAGTCGTTTGACTCCGTCCTTGAACAGGCGAGCGAGCAGCCGTAGCCGAGCCTGTTCGGAGCGCAGCTCCAGCAGACCCTGCTTGACCTCTTGGCCGATGTCCACGCTCGCCGCCATCTCGTAGGCGTTCAGCTCGCCGAGTGCGCCGATGTCCGGTCGCTGGTCGGTCGCTTGCTCGAGCAAGTCCGCGTAGCTGGAGCGCGCGTCCTCGGCCGCTCGCGGTTGAACGTCCTCTTGGCGATCGTTGAGCAGGTCGATCGTTCCGGCCGGAAACACATGCTCCTCGCTGCGCTCCACAAGTCTGAACGGCATCGTGCCTCGCACCAGGACGTTCATGTGACCTTCATCCGTGTGGTCGAGCACCTCGACAACGGTCGCGGAGCACCCGACCTCGCGCAGACCGTCGTCCGAGAGCCATACGATGCCGAACTCGCTGTGCTCGTCGAGGCACAGAGAGATCATCGTCTTGAAACGGTCTTCGAAGATGTGCAGCGGAACTACCTCGGTTGGCAGCAGGACTATCGGCAGGGGGAACAGCGGAAAGTCCGTCAGGCGCTCGCTCGGCACGGTGCCAGTCTAGTGGTCCCTTCTGCAAATTCCGCCACTGATTCGGCGGCTGCGAACCTTCGCCATCCTTTGTCCTCGGTCGGCCGAATAGTCACAACTATTCGGCCTCCCTGCGTCTGTGGCTGGCTCGGTTCTCGCTCGCCGAATCAGCACCGGACTTACAGAAGGAACCACTAGAGCCGCGACGTCGCTTCAGTGCGACTTGCGAGCCGAGACCAGCAGGTTGTAGAAGAGCTCCGCCGGGAGACGCGGCTCCAGCATCCTCGTATCCACCCACTGAAGTGCCAGGTAGCCGCGGAACGCGAGGACGTGCCAGGCGTGCGGCACGCTGGTCGGGTCTGTTCCAGCCTCGAGCGAACGCATCGCCCATCCGTAGAGGTTGGCCACCAGCTCCTCGCCGCAGACGCGGACTTGCTCGAACCCCGCTTCCGTCGCCAGAGCGCGCAACTCGACCGGGCTGAACGTATGCACGTCGACGAGCTGTTCGAGCGCATGGTCGTGATCGAGCCGACCGTCCTCGACACCGTCCTGCGCTCGCATCAGGCGACGCCAAATCGGCGCCGCGAGCGCGCCGGCCCGCTTGGGTAGCGTCGCCATTCTGTCTCCGTAGCGGGACGGCTCTCCCATGAAGACCAGCACACCACCCGGTGCCAGCACGCGGTGGAACTCTGCGAGCGCGCGATCGAGCCGAGGAATGTGGTGCAGCACGGCATGGCCGAAAACGATGTCGAAGGAGTCGTCTTCGAATGGGAGTTGCTCGGCGTCGCAACACACGGTTGCCACGTCCAGCCCGAGGTCGTCTGCCGTTGCCGTGAGGCGATCCAGCATCCCCTGCGAGATGTCGGTGGCCACGGCTCGTTCGATCGCTCGACCGCGCAACAGATTGAGTGTGAAGTAGCCGGTCCCGGCGCCGATCTCGAGTGCCCGCGGGAAGCGCCGCGGTGCGCGCCCCAACGCCTTGCCGAGCTTCATCAGCACCTGGTCGATGCCGACCTCGCCGTAGTCGATGCCCCACTTGGCGTCGTAGCCGTCCGCCGCAGCGTCGTGGTAGCGGATGTTGACCTCGCGAACTCGCTCCGCGTCGATCGTCGTTGGGCTCGACTCCATGACCGGACGGAACATATCGCTTCGGCGGTATATTCGCCGCTCGCTTGGCCACGTACATACAGCGCAATCAACCGTTGGGAGTGCCCCCGCTCGAGCTGACCGGCGAGCGCACGCTTCCCGACGTGCCCGAAGAGAACTACTGGTACCGGCGTCATCTAGCCGTTTACAGGTGGATCGCCGAGCGCTGCGACGGCAAGCGTGTCGTGGACATGGCGTGCGGCGAGGGCTACGGCTCGGCGGTGCTGGCCGAGCGAGCTGCGCAGACCGTCGGCGTTGACGCCAACCCGGAGGCGCACGAGCACGCGCGCCTGCGTTACACGCGGCCGGGTCTGCGCTTCGAACGCTCGCTGGTCGAGCAGTTCGACCGCGACGCGCCCTACGACGCGATCGTCTTCCTTCAGACGATCGAGCATGTTGAGGACCCGGACCGGCTGCTGGAGCGCTTTGCTTCTTTGCTTGCGTCGGACGGTGCCGTATATGTGAGCACGCCCAATCGCCTAACGCTTGCGCCCAAGGGCGCGGAGCGATCCGGCAATCCCTGGCACGTCTACGAGTACACGGCGAGCGAGTTCACGCGTCTGGTCGAGCCGCATTTCTCGCAGGTGGACGTGCTCGGCCTGTTCCATGCGCGCAAGCTGCGTGTGCACGAGATCGCCCTCAAGCTGGGCTGGGACCGCATGCACGCGACACTACGCGTGACCGATCCCTTCTACAGCAGGTTCACTCCCGCCATCAGCGAGCGCGATTTCGTGTTTCGCAGGGAGTCACTGGAGTCCGCACTCGACTTTCTTGCCGTCTGCCGCCGATGAGCGCGACCCGCGTCGTGCCCGAACGCGGCGATCTGGCGATCGTTCTGCACTCTCACATGCCCTATGTCGAGGGCTTTGGAACCTGGCCGTTCGGCGAGGAATGGCTGCTGGAGGCGATCGCGACCTGCTATCTGCCCTTGATCGACACGCTCGAGCGCTGGGCTCAACGCGATGGCGCTGTGGCCACGGTCGGCATCACGCCGGTGCTGGCCGATCAGCTCGCGTTGCCCGGCGTGGGGGAGCGCTTCCTGCGCTTCATGAACAAAACACGGGCCGAGTGCCACCGACGCGACATCGAAGGCTTCGAGCGTGAGGGACAGCATCAAGCAGCGCGTGCTCTGCGGCGCTCCGCGAATGACTACGAGCGAGCATCGCACCGCTTCGAGCAACTCGACGGGAACTTGCTGACGGCATTTCGCCGCCTGGGCGACGCGGGCGTGGTCGAGCTGTTGACCTCGTCCGCGACCCATGCGGTGCTGCCGTTGATCGGGACGGAGGCGGGTCTGCGGCTGCAGTTGCGCACCGGCGTGCGCTCGCACCGCGAGCGGTTCGGCCGCTGGGACGGCGGTTTCTGGCTTCCCGAATGCGCGTACCGCAGCGGATTGGAGCAGCCGCTCGCCGAAGCCGGCGCGCGCGCGTTCTGCGTCGATCAGACCGGCTGGCTCGACGACTTCGACCAACTCCAGCCGATCGGGACGGACGCCGGCCCGATCGCGGTGCCGATCGACTGGAGCACGATCTCGCTGGTGTGGGACAGCCGCGGATATCCGTCGGACCCCGTCTACCGTGACTATCACGCACACACCCTCAACGGAATGCGGCCCTGGGCCAACGACGGTGCCGCCTACGATCACGACGCTGCCCACGCGCGCGCGCGCGAGCACGCGCGCGAGTTCGTCGCGAGCGTCGGGGCACGGCTCGACGACTACCGTGCCGCAAGCGATCGGTTGGGGCTGTGCGTGTGCGCGCTCGACACCGAGCTGCTGGGACATTGGTGGTACGAGGGTCCGGCGTGGCTGGACGCAGTCGCCGACGAGGTCGCGAACGCCGGAATCCGGCTGGTTACTCTTGCCGAGGGGGTGGCGCGCCACCGGGCGACGATCTGCGAGTTGCACGAGTCGAGCTGGGGCGCGCAAAAGGACCTCTCGACGTGGGACTCGCCGGGGGTTGCCGAGCTGCGTTGGTCGGCGGCCGAGGCCGAGCTGAAGCTGGTCGAGATGCTTGCGCACGCACCAAGTGAGGGCGCGGCAGCTCAGCGCGCAGCGCGCGAGTTGCTCGCGCTCCAATCGAGCGATTGGGCTTTCATGTGCTCGCGCGAGGTGGCTGGCGGCTACCCGGCTCAGCGAGCGGACGGCCACAGCAGCGCCTTTCGCAAGGCTCTGGCCGAGATCGAGCAAGTCGTGCAAGACTCCCGCTCCATGCCCGCCCCCCCCGAGGCGAACCTGCGCGGCCTGGCTCCGCGGCTCGATCTCGCGGCGCTGCTCGAGCCGGCGTCCCCCTGGGGACGGCAGTCGCTGGGTGATCACTAGAAATGCGGGTGCTGCTGCTCTCTTGGGAGTATCCGCCGCTGATCGAGGGTGGGCTCGCCCGGCACGTGCGCAAGCTGTCCGAGAACCTGGCCGAGCTTGGCGTCGACGTGCACGTGCTCACGCGTGCGCGCGAGGAGTCACCTTCCGAGGAGGTCGTCGACGGGATCTATCTGCACCGGGTCCGGGAGCCTCGTCGTCCCGCCGAGTTGGCCGAGTTCATCACGTGGGTCGAGCACATGAACACCGACATGCTCGCCGCGGGAGTCGAATTGGGCGATCGCTTCGACTTTGATCTCGTGCACGGCCACGACTGGCTTGTGGCTGTCGCGGGCGACCACCTCGCGAAGCGCTTCGACGTGCCGCTCGCAGTCACGATCCACGCGACCGAGTATGGGCGCCACCAAGGCTGGGTCGATGAACACCCCCAGAGCCATATCCACGGGGTCGAGAAGTGGATGGCAAACCGCGCCGAGCAGGTGATCACGTGCTCGGCCTACATGCGTGACCACGTCGCCGACATCTACGGGATCGAGGAGAGCGGCATCGCCGTGATTCCGAACGGGATCGACCCGTCCGACCTCCAGCCGGCGAACGGTCAGGAGATGCGCAGGCTGCGCGCGCAGTTCGCGGCTCCGGAGGAGAAGCTCGTGCTGCTGGTCGGCAGACTGGTGTACGAAAAGGGCTTCCAGATTGCGCTCGAAGCGATGCCGCGCGTGATCTCCGAGCTGGGCAACGTCCGCTACCTGGTCGCTGGCTCGGGCACCCACGAGCAGCAGCTGCGCGCGCAGGCGAGCGAGCTGGGCCTCGACCGGCACGGCACGTTCCTCGGCTGGATCGGGGATGACGTGCTGCACACGCTCTACCGGATCGCGGACCTGACGGTCGTGCCGTCGATCTACGAGCCGTTCGGGCTGGTGGCGCTCGAAGCGATGGCCTCGGGCTGTCCTTGCCTGGTCGCCGACACGGGCGGGCTGCGCGAGGTGGTTCCCCACGATGAGGTCGGCCTGCGCTTCCGCTCGCGCGATCCCGACTCGCTGGCGGACACGGCGATCAGGGTTCTGGCCGACGACGAGCTGGGCAAGCGGATCGTGGCCGAGGCCTACGAGCACGTGCGCGGATTCGACTGGGCGGACGTGGCGGCGCAGACCGAGCTGGTCTACTCCGAGCTGCTCGAAGCGACGGCCCGCGCCTAGGAGGTATGCCGGCCGGGTTCGACCGGGTCGCGCCAGCGCAGCGTTGCAGGCGCCTCTCGCATTCGCACGACGTGAGCAGGTGAGCCGGCCACGACCGCGTTAGCCGGCACGTCCTTGGTGACGACCGCGCTGGCGCCGATGATCGCGTTGTCGCCGACCGACACTCCGCGCAGGATCTGTGCTCCGTAACCGATCCAGACGTTGTTGCCGACGCGTACGTCGCGCTTGTAGATTCCCTGCACGCGGATCGGCCGCTCGACCTCGGTCACCGTGTGGTCGAAGTCGATCATCATCACGCGGTCGGCGATGATGCACTGCTCGCCGATCGAGATGTGCTGGTACGCGGACAACGTGCACTCTTGACCTAGAACGGTCTTGTCACCGATCGACACCTCACCCTCGTGGCAGCGGATCTTCGTCCCGTGCCCGATCCACACCCATCGGCCGGTTTGCAGTCGGGCCGAGCGTTTGATCTCCAACTTGACGCCAGGGGCGAGGAACAGCATGCCGTCTAGGCGGATTCTCCAGCCGGTCGGAGTCAGGAAACGGCGCCAGGCCAGACGCAACAGCAGCAGCGCGTACTTCGGCTTGATCATTCCGTTGCGCGCCCAGAAGCGGATCGCCCCGACCGGTTTGGCACGCCGCGCCGGCGGCGCGGCCGGCGGGATCGGCGACTGCTTGCTCGACGTCTCGGTGCGCACGGGACTGCAATCATAGGCGCCCCCATGGAAGCCGAGACCACGCAGCCCGATGCCGACGCTCCTCTCGGACAACGACTGCTGGCCGGCGACAAGCGCGCGCTCGCCCGCGGGATCAGTCTGGTCGAG
Source organism: Solirubrobacterales bacterium (assembly GCA_040880005.1). Taxonomy (GTDB): domain Bacteria; phylum Actinomycetota; class Thermoleophilia; order Solirubrobacterales; family JBBDJG01; genus JBBDJG01. Next base: position 920 of record JBBDJG010000032.1, on the reverse strand, counting down.
AACGACGACCCGCAGGGCCGTGCTCTCGTACGCGAGGTCTATCCGCGCACGGGGAAAGCGCGCATAGTCGGATTCACGGGCCCACCGGGCGTCGGTAAGAGCACGCTGATCGGGGTGCTCGTCAAGCACGCGCGCGAAGGCAAGCGGGAGGTCGGCGTGCTGTCGATCGATCCGTCGAGCCCGTTCACCGAGGGCGCGCTGCTCGGCGATCGGATCCGCCTCAGCGAGCATTTTCTCGACGAAGGTGTCTATATCCGCTCAATGGCAAGCCGCGGCGCGCTCGGCGGGCTCTCGGAAGCGACGCTGCAGACCGTGCTTCTGATGGACGCCGCCGGCAAGCAGGACGTCTTCCTGGAAACGGTCGGAGTGGGGCAGGCGGAGATCGACATCATCGACCACGCCGACACGATCGTGCTGGTGTTGATGCCGGGCTCGGGCGACTCGGTGCAGGCGTTGAAGGCCGGTGTGATGGAGATCCCCGACGTGATCGTGGTCAACAAAGCGGACCATCCGCTGACCGACAGCATGGTGCGCGAGATCCGCGGTGTGCTGGCGCTGGGGCCACCCACGGAGTGGAAGGTTCCGATTCTCAAGACCGAGGCGACCGAAGGAACGGGGGTCGTGGAGGTCGCCGAGGCGATCGACACGCACCACGCGTTCATCGCGGAGCAGGGGACGCTCGAAGAGCGCCGCCGCCGCAATCTTCAAAACGAGGTCTTGGGTCTGGCGACGCTGCGCTTGCGTCGCCAGCTCGAACAGCAGGCGCTGGGCGCCGACGAGGTGCGCGAGATGCTCGATCGCGTCGTCAAGCGCGAGCTCGACCCGGCTAGCGCCGCCGAGCTGCTGCTGGAGCGGATGCGGGACCGCTAGTGGCCTATCCCATAACGTTTGACCGGAAATGACGGTTTCGGATCACCACT
>JBBDJG010000031.1:0-13608 GCA_040880005.1 Solirubrobacterales bacterium | reverse complement strand
TAGCCCTCAGTGCCTACCGGAGCGCGACCGCAGGCGCCGCTGTCGCAATGCGCGAGGAGCGGTAGCCGTCAGGTCGGCTTCTGCTCGCAGCGCAGAGGCGCAGGCCCAACACCTAGAGAATGGAGCTAGCCGGGCTCGAACCGGCGGCCTTCGCGCTGCCAGCGCGACGCTCTCCCAACTGAGCTATAGCCCCGAACTCGTGATACTTCGGCCAGTTTACCGCGCGACCTGCTCCGCAATCTCCACCCGCGGCGCTTCTCCCCACAGCGTCTCGAGCCGGTAGAAGTCGCGTGCGGCAGGCGTGAAGACGTGCACCACGCAGTCGAGGTAATCGAGCAGGATCCAGCGCGCCTCCTCCCTGCCCTCGACGCGCTCGGGCAGCAGGCCGCCGTCGTCCTTCAGCCCGCGATGTATGCCGTCCTCGATCGCCTTCGTCTGGCGATCGGTGTTGCCGGTGCAGATCACGAAGAAATCCGTGTACGACACGATCCCGCGCACGTCCAGCACGACCAGGTCGCGCGCCTTCTTGTCTAGCGCGAGCTGCGCGACCCGGCGGGCAAGCTCCTCGGAGCGAGCGGCGGCGCTGTCGCCGAGCGCGCTCATGCGTCCGCCTCGACGCCCGCCGGCGCCCGGTAGAGCCCGGCGCTGGTGATCCGCTGCGCCACCCGCTCGGGCACCAGATGACCGAACGGCGCTCCGGCGGCGACGCGCTCGCGCACCATCGTCGAAGAGACATCGACCAGCGGCATGTCGAAAAAGCACACTCGGTCGGCGCCGCGCAGGCCACCGACTGCGCCCGCCACCTCGGCCCTGCGCAGCTCGTCGCGCTCGGCCACCGCGACCTCGGCCAGCTCGAGCACGCGCTCGGGCTCATTCCACTGGCTCAACGTCATCGCCTGATCGGCCCCCATGATGAACACCAACTCATTCTCGGGTTGCTCGGCGCGCAATGCCGCAAGCGTCTCGAACGTGTACGCGGGCCCGTCCTTGTCGACCTCGAAGCGCGAGACCTCCAGCGACTTGCTGCTCTCCGCCGCCAACCGACACAGCTCGTAGCGCACCTCGCGGCCAGGATCCTGCTCGATCGTCTTGTGCGGAGCCTCGCCGACCGGCATCAGCACGACCCGGTCGAGCTCGAGCTGCCAAAGCGCCTCGCCCGCACAGATCAGGTGCCCGACGTGCGGCGGGTTGAACGTGCCTCCGAGGATCCCGACTCTCAGCTTCGCGTCCTCGTTCGTTACTCGCGTACCTGGCCGTCGCCATGCGCAACGTACTTGTAGGTGGTCAGCTCACGCAATCCGATCGGGCCGCGCGCGTGCAACTTCTGGGTCGAGTTGCCCATCTCCGCGCCCATGCCGAACTCGCCTCCGTCGGTGAAACGCGTCGAGGCGTTGACGTATACGCACGCCGCATCGACCTCACCGCAGAACCTGTCGGCCGCCACGTCGTCGCCGGTGACGATCGCCTCCGAGTGCCCGGTCCCGTGGCGATTGATGTGGTCGATCGCCTCGTCGAGCCCATCCACCACCCTGACCGCCATCTTGAGACCGAGATACTCCGTGTCCCAGTCCTCGTCGGTGGCGTCTGAGAGTCCCTCACCCTGTGGTCCCGCCAGCGCTCGCGCTCGCGCATCGACGAGAAGCTCGACTCCCGCCGCGTGCAGCCGTTCGAACAGCTCCGGCAGCACCGCAGGAGCGACCTCGGCGTGCACGAGCAGCGTCTCGGCCGCGTTGCAGACGCCCGGGCGCTGCACCTTTGCGTTGTAGGCGATCTCCTGCGCCATCTGCGGGTCGGCGGCCGCATCGACGTAAACGTGGCAGTTGCCCGCGGCCGCATAGATGACCGGCACGGTTGCGTGCTCCTTCAAGGTCGTCTTCAGCCCGCCGCCTCCCCGCGGGATGATCAGATCGACGAGGCCGTCCTGGGTCGCAAGCTGCGCCAGCTCGCCACGATCGCCGCCGGCGACCAGCGACACCGCACCTTCGGGCAGACCGCCCGCGGTCAGCGTGTCCGCCACGATCTGCGCGAGCACCGCGTTCGAGTGCTGGGCGCTGGAGGAGCCGCGCAGCACGACCGCGTTGCCCGACTTGATCGCGAGCGCCGCAGCATCGACCGTGACGTTGGGCCGAGCCTCATAGACGATCGCCACCACGCCGAGCGGGACGCGGACCTTCTCGAGGTCCAAGCCGCTGCGGAGCGTCTTCGACTCGATCAGCTCACCGACCGGGTCGGGCAGAGCGACTATCTCGCGCACGGCCTCGGCGACCTCGTGTACGCGCTCCTGCGTCAAGGTGAGCCGGTCGATCAGCGCGTCGTCGAGGCCCGCGGCGCGGCCGTCCTCCACATCGAGCGCGTTGGCCTCCAGTATCTCGTCGGTGCGCGCCTCGAGATCGTCGGCGACCGCGTTGAGCGCTGCGTCGCGCGTGTGCGCATCGATCGTCGCAAGCTTGCGCGCGGCCCGCTTGGCCTGCGCGCAAATTTCCGCCACCGTCTGTGCCTGAACCGCCATCTAGATAAGGGTATCGACCACGGCGCGTTGGGCTAGAGCAGCACGAAGTAATCGCGATGCACGGCCTCGTCCACCGCCCGGGGAAGCAGATCGCGTACCTCCGCCGACTTTTTGCCCTTGACGCTCCGCAGCTCGTCCGCCGAGTAGTTGGTGATGCCCTTGCCGATCGGCCCGCCACCGTCGCCGCGCCGTGCCACGTCAACCGCGTCGCCCGGCTGGAACGAGCCGTCGATATCCACCACGCCGACGGGCAGCAGACTCCTGCCCTGATCGCGCAGCGCCCGTTCGGCTCCCTCATCCACATAGATCGTTCCGCTTGACGCCTTCGCGTAGCGTAGCCACAGCTTGAAGCTCGACTCCGTGCGTTCCTGGGGATGGAAGCGAGTGCCCTCGGGCTCGCCCGTTACCGCGCGCAGCAGAGTGCCCTCGCGCGCCCCGTTGCAGATCACGACCGCGATGCCCGCCGACGATGCCATCTCCGCCGCGAGCACCTTGCTGCGCATGCCACCCGAGCCAATGTGGGAGCTGGACGTACCGATCTCGTAACCGGACAGTTCGGCCAGATCGCTTACCTCGGCGACGGGCTGAGCGTCGGAATGCGAGTTCGGGTCTTTGTCGAACAACGCATCCACGTCGGAAAGGATCACGAGCAGGTTGGCGCCGAGCAGCACCGAAACCTGCGCCGCGAGCGCGTCGTTGTCGCCGAAGCCGATCTCGTCGGTGGACGTGGTGTCGTTCTCGTTGACGATCGGGACGATGTTCCACTCCGCCAACTTGCCCAGTGTCTGCCGCGCGTTGATGTACTGCGCGCGGGCCGAGATGTCGAAGAACGTCAGCAGCACCTGCGCGGTCTTGATCCCATGTCCAGACAGCAGTCCCGCGTACACGTCATAGAGCGGGCCCTGACCGACGGCGGAGGCAGCCTGTAGCTCCTCCATCGCCTCCGGCCGCGCGGACATGCCGAGCGTGCGCATGCCCTGCGCGATCGCCCCCGAGGTGACGAGCACTACCTCGTTGCCGTCGCGCTCGATCTCGGCAACCTGGCGGCAGACCTCGCTCAGCACGTCGCCGCGCAGCTCGCCGCGATCATCCGCGACCAGCGTCGATCCCAGCTTTACAACCATCGTCGCCATCGATTTATCCGTTTTGAGGCACGTCCGGATAGAGGGCGAACGCGACCTCACCGATCACTATTTCGTCCCCGGGCTCGAACCCCTTCGACTCGAGCGCCGAGACAACCCCGATCGAGCGCAGCCTCTCCTCTATGTAGGCAAGCGCGTCCTCGTTCTCCAGGTCGTGGCGCGCAATCAGCCGCTCGATCGACGGCCCGCTGATGCGGAACACGCGCTCACCTGAGGGCTCAACCGCGAAGGCGGCCTTGGCCACCGGGCGGTAAACGGCGTGTTCGGCGAGCTGGTCGGCTCGTACCTCGTCCGAGTGCTCTGAAGCCGGCTCCGCTGGTATCTGCGCAAAGACTGTACGCGCAAGCTCAGTGAGACCCGTGCCCGCAACGCTGGATGTCGCCACCACGGCCGCGCGCCCGCTCCATTCTGCGACCAGACGATCGCGCTCCTCTTCAGTCACGAGGTCCATCTTGCTCAGCGCGATCAGGTAGGGGCGCGTCTCGAGCCCGGCTCCGTACGCGGCCAGCTCGGCGCGAACGGCCTCGAACGCCTCGGCCGGCGAACTACCGTCGATCGGCGCCACGTCGAGCACGTGCACGAGCAGCTTCGTGCGCTCGACATGCGCGAGAAACTCGTCCCCGAGGCCGGCGCCTTCGCTTGCGCCCTCGATCAGTCCGGGAATGTCGGCCAGCACGAGCTGGCGTCCCTCGTCGTCTTCGATCGTGCCGAGCACCGGCTCGAGCGTCGTGAAGGGATAGTCGGCGACTTTCGGGCGCGCTCTCGTGAGCGCGCTCAGCAGCGATGATTTGCCAGCGTTGGGCTGTCCAACCAGCCCGACATCGGCGAGCAGCTTGAGCCGCAATTCGATCGTCGCCTGCTCGCCCGCTAGTCCCAGCTCGGCGAAGCGTGGCGCCTGACGCGTGGAGGTGGCAAAGCGGCGATTGCCGCGGCCGCCCTGACCGCCGGTCGCGACCGTGGCGCGGGCACCGTCGGCGGTGAGGTCCCATCGCGTTCCGGACTCGAGATTCTCGACGACCGTTCCGCAGGGCACGCGCAGCTCGAGCGCTTCGCCTTCCGCCCCTTCACGTTGCGAGCCCTGCCCGTGGACGCCCCGCCCGGCCCGATGATGGCGTCGCTGGCGGAAGGAGGCGAGGTCTCGCAGGCCAGCGTCGGCGATCAGGACGACGTCACCGCCGCGACCGCCGTCGCCGCCATCGGGACCGCCCTTGGGGACGTGGGCCTCACGGCGGAAGCTCATGCAGCCCTTGCCGCCGCCCCCCGCCTCGACGTGGATCGTCGTCTTGTCGTAGAGCATCGCCAGATCAGCGTAGCGAGCCAAGGACCGTTCGACGTTTGCCGCGTATATCGCGGTCAACGTCGAACGCCTGAGCGAACTAGTCCGCCAGGACTGAAATCACGCGGCCCTTGCGGCCGTGCTTGAACTGCACGCTGCCGGGGCGCGTGGCGAAGATCGTGTCGTCGCGGCCGATGCCGACGCCCTGGCCCGGCTTGAAGCGTGTGCCGCGCTGGCGAACGATGATCTCGCCGCCCGCCACGCGCTCGCCCGCGAAGACCTTTACCCCGAGCCGTTTGGAAACGGAGTCGCGGCCGTTGCGGCTGGAGCCAAGTCCTTTCTTGTGCGCCATCTACTGACCGTCCTTCTTCTTAGTCGCGGGCTTGCGAGTTGTGGGCTTCTTGGCCGTGGGCTTCTTGGCTGCGGACTTCCTGGTCGCAGGTTTCTTGGCAGCCGGCTTGGCTGCCGCCTTCTTGCGCGCCGGCTGGGCACGAGCCGGTTTCGGCGCGGCCTTGGGCTCGGCCTTCGGCTTCGGCTTCGCCTCGGTCGCCGCCGCACCGGCGCCGGCCTTGATATCGGTGATCTCGAGCCTCGTCAGCGCGGAGCGGTAGCCCTGCGTGACGCGGTAGCGCTTCTTGGCCCGGTACTTGAAGACGCGTACCTTGTCGCCCTTCATGTGCTCCGCGACCTTCGCCTCGACCTCGACCTTGCCGGCCTCGGCCTCGCCGATCATCGACTTGCCGCCGTCGGCGTAGAGCAGCGCGCGCGGCGTGACCTTCGCTCCCTGCTTCGCGTCGAGGCGGTCGACGACCACCGAGTCGCCCTTCTCGACGCGGTACTGCTTGCCGCTTATCTCGATGATCGCGTAGGCCATGGCTCTTTCCACAACGAGGCCGCCAGAGGCGGCCGGGTCGGCATTGTAGCCTCAGCTCTTCTTCGTCGTCTTCGACCGCCCCCGGCCGCCGCGCCGGCCGCGACGCCGGGGGCCGTTGCCCGGCTTCTTCTCCGAATCGGTATCCGCGCTCGCCTTGGTTCCCTGTGACGGCTTCTTTGCCGGCGCAGACCTCTCCTTCGGCGCAGATTTCGGAGCCGGCTTGGGCTCCGGCTCGCCGCCGTTGCCCGACACGAGGCTCGCATAGGCCGCCGTGCGCTTGACCTCGTCGATCCGCACCAGCTTCTTCTCGCCGACAAACGGGCCGGCGCCCGAGACCGAGATCACGTAGCCGTCGATCTTGCCGATCGCGTCATCGACGTTGTACATGTGCGGCTCCTCGATCTTGATCAGGACCTCCTCGCCCTTCTCGAACGGCAGCGCCCGCTTCTCGACCTCCGCGCGCGTGCCCTCCATGCCGATCTGGAAGGTGTCGAGCGCGATGCCCTCCGCGCCCTCGAAGTGGAACAACTTGCCGGTGTCCTCCTCCAGCTCCAGCAGTGGCTTGCCGCCGCCGCCGATCAGAATCGCCGCCACGCGCGGGTGCACCTGAATCAGAAGCGCATCCGCCTTCGATTCCTTGGCGACGTCGTGCAGCTTTCGCTCAACGTCGATGGCGATCGTCTCCTCAGCCAGCACGACGCCCTCTCCCTCACAGGTCGGACACGGCTTGGTCATGATTTCGCGCACGCCCTCGGTGACGTTCTGGCGCGTCATCTCGACCAGCCCGAGCGGCGAGATCTCGACCACGTGCGTGCGCGTGCGATCTCCCTCCAGCGCCTGGCGGAACACTTCGAGCACCTGATTGCGGTTGCGCGTGTAGGCCATGTCGATGAAATCGATCACGATGATGCCGCCGATATCGCGCAAACGAAGCTGGCGCACGACCTCCTCGGCCGCCTGGAGGTTCACCTTCACGATCGTGTCCTCGAGGCTGCCGCGGCCACGGCCCGTGTAGCTGCCGGTGTTGACATCGATGACGGTCAGCGCCTCTGCGTGGTCGATCATCAGATAGCCGCCATGCGGTAGCTCCACGCGCCGGGAGAGGGTTGACTGAAACGCCTCCTCCACCCCGAAGCGCTCGAGCAGCAGCTCCTCGTCCTTGTACAGCTCGACGTCATCGACGAGGTCCGGGGCGGTTCGTTCGAAGAAGCTCACGATGCGATGGTGGGACTTCTCGTCGTCAACGATCGCACGGTCGAACTCCTTCGAGAACACGTCGCGCAATACGCGCACCGGCAGATCCGCCTCCTGGAACACCATCGCCGGAGCGGGCGACTCGGTCACGCGGCTGTCGAGCACCTCGTTGAGCTTGAACAGGTACTGAAGCTCGCGCTCCATGTCGGCCTTGCGCGCGCCATCGGCCGCCGTGCGCACTATCAGGCCACCCTGCTTCATCTTCAGCGCCGCCGCATACTTGCGCAGCCGTTCGCGCTCGCCGTCGGCAAGCCGGCGCGAAACTCCGACGCCGTCCCCGTGCGGCGCGTAAACGAGAAATCGGCCCGGAATCGCGACCTGCATCGTGAGTCGCGCGCCCTTGGTTCCAATCGGATCCTTGGTGACCTGAACGACCACCTCCTGCTTCGACTTCAACAGGTCGGCGATTCGCGGCCCGCCGCCGCGGCCGCGACCGCGACGCACCGAACGACCATCCGTGGTGACGATTTCGTCCACGTGCAGGAAGCCGTTCTTCTCGAGACCGATATCGACGAACGCGGCCTCCATCCCGGCGAGCACGTTGTCGATGCGCCCCTTGTAGATGTTGCCCACTATCGAGCGCCGGCCGCGGCGCTCTATGTACAGCTCAGCTACACGCCAAGTCTTTGGGTCAGCCTTGAGCGGGCGCCTGCGTGTGCGGCGTCGCCCGCCGGTGGCCTTGGGTGCGGCTCCTTTGCTTTCGAGAATGGCGACACGGGTTTCGCCCCGATCTGCCGATACCAATACCTGCTTTCGCATGGAAGTTTCCAACTCTCCTTGTCGTTGTGTTTTTGCGAGCTCGCGAGCGCGCGAATCCCTGCCTGTCGGCCGGGCGCGGTCAAGCGAGCACCTCGCGTTTGGAGGCGGCGGTCTCGCGCGCCTGCACGTAGATGCTCTGCAGTAGCCCGAGCGCGATCAGTGTCACGATCACGGACGAGCCTCCATAGCTGAGGAGTGGCAGCGGGATCCCCGTAATCGGCATGATCCCGACATTTCCACCCGCGTTGACGAATACCTGCGTCATCAGCATCGCCGTGATCGCACCTGCGACGATCGCTCCGAAGAGGTTCTTGCTGATGGTGAGAATGCGCAACGCTCTCCATATCAGGAGCGCGTAGAGCGTCAATACCAACCCCGCGCCGACGAATCCGTACTGCTCGCCGACGACGGCGAAGATGAAGTCCGTGTGGCTCTCCGGAAGAAAGTCGAGCTGCGTCTGCGTGGCCCCCTCGGGGCCGCGCCCGGTCTTCTGCCCGGAGCCGATCGCGGTCACCGACTGGTTGAGCTGGTAGCCCTGGCTGCGCGGATCGACGTCGTCCTTGTGCAGGAACGCCGTGAGGCGGTCCTGCTGGTAACCCTTCAGCACCGGCAGGCCGATCGCCGGCGCGACTACGAGTGCCAGCATGGCGGCGACGCCAACAATCGCCGCGAGCCCGGCGAACTGACGCCAGCTCACTCCGATGATGAACAGCACGGCGAGCCCGATCGCCACGTACACGATGCTCGTGCCGAGGTCGGGCTGCGCCATCACCAGCATCGCCGGGATGATCGCCAGCAGAATCACCCTCGCGGTGATCTCGCGCTCCGAGCGGCGGCGCATGAACTCGATCGCGAACGCCGACAGCGCCAGGACCAGCAGGATCTTGCCGAACTCGGACGGCTGGAAGCCGAAGAACGGCAGATCGATGCGGCGACGCGATCCGCGCGTGGCCGTACCGGCGACGAGCACCAGCAGGATCAGGCCGATCATCGTGCCGTACAAGCCCCACTTCAGCTCGCGAAGACGCGAGTAGTCGAAGAACGCCAGCACGAACATCAACGCAAGCCCTACCGAGGCGTAACCCGCCTGGTGGGTGACGAAGTAGTTGTCGGAGGTCGCACTGCCGAGCGTCACCAGGCTGAAAACAATCAGGCCAAGCGTCGCCAGCAACAGCACGAAGTCGAGCCGCAAGAAACGCGCGCCGCGATCGCCGAAGCGCTGGACGCCGGTGCCGAACGGTGTCACTCCAGGTCCGGCCATCGTCAGCCCCGCCGTCTCAGCGCCGCGGCGCGCCTGCCCTTGTAGCCGAGGTACGCCTGCAGAATGCGCTTTGCCACGGGCGCGGCGGTATCGGCACCGTAGCCGCCGCGCTCAACGGTCGTGGCGACAACGATCTGCGGGTTGGGGTAGGGAGCCATCGCCACATACCATGCCTGGTCGCCCTGACCGGGACGCACGGCGGTGCCGGTCTTGCCGGCGACCGAAACGGGGAAGTTCTCGAACACCTTGGCCGAGGTTCCGTCGCCCTGAGTCGCCAGGTGCAACGCCTTCATGATCGTGTTGCGGGTCGTAGGCGAGATCTCGACCTCGCGCTGGGGTCCCGGCTGGACGCGTTGGAGTGTGCGACCCTTGGCATCCTCGACGCGCTGGCCGAGGTGCGGCGTCACGACGCGGCCACCGTTTGCGACGGCCGCATATGCGATCGCCATCTGCAACGGATTGGACTGCAGATCACCCTGACCGGTGGCCAGGTTGACGGCGTCGCCGCCGGACCACGGCCGGTCGGTCTTTTTCTCCTTGTAGAGCCTGTTGCGCCAAGCTGGCGTGGGTACGTGGCCGCCCATCTCACCCGGGAGGTCGATGCCGACCTCACTGCCGATGCCCAGCTTGCGCGCCCACTTCTGCATGATGTCGCCGCCCTTGTTGTCGGCCTGCACACCGAGCTTGTAGTAGAAGACGTCGTCGGAGACCTGCAGGGCGCGGGTCACGTTGATGCATCCGTACGCCGCACCCTCGGCATTTCGGAACGTGATCCCACCGAGCGTGAAGCTGCCGGGGTCACAGATGATCGTGTTTGGAGTGAGAAGCCCGCTCTCCATGGTCGCCACGGTCGTGACCAACTTGAAGGTGGAACCCGTGGGGTACAAACCCTGGATCGCGCGATTCGTCAACGGCGACTCGTTGTCCTCGCTCGTGAGCCTGCGGTATGTCTCGTTCGAGACCGGCTTGGTGAAGACGTTGGGGTCAAAGCTCGGATTGCTGCCAAGCCCCAGCACCTCGCCGTTTCGAGGATCCAGCGCAACGAACGCGCCCGGCAGGCCGTAACTGCCGAGCGCTTGCTGGCCCGCCTTCTGCACCGCGAGATCGACAGACAGGCGCAGGTTCTCGCCTGGCGTCGATCGCTTGATCGACAGCTCGCCCTTGGGTCGGCCGATCGCATCGACCTGGATGCGGCTAGCGCCGTCGGTGCCGCGCAAGTAACGGTCGTACTCGTACTCGACGCCCGACTTGCCGACGCGATTGCCCAAGGCGACGCCCGCATAACGCGCCTGCTTGAGCTCGTTCTGCGTGATCTCGCCGATCGTCCCGAACAGATGCGCCCCGAGCTCGCCGAGTGGGTACTTGCGCAGGAACACGCGCTCGACTTGGATTCCAGGGAAGCGCGACTGGTTCTCCTGCAAATACAGCACCGCGTCGAGCCCCACGTCCGTCTTGATCGTCACGGGGCTGAAGGGCAGCTCCTTTGTCGCCTTGCTAACGCGCGCGTCGATCGTTCTCGGGCCCATGTTCAGCACGCGCGCCAGCCGCGCATACAGGGCCGCCTTCACGGCTGGGTCGGTCGGTAGCCGGTCGGGCGCCATCTGCACCGCGAGCGCGGTCCGATTGTCAACCATCACGCGCCCGTTGCGATCCACGATCTCGCCGCGAGGAGCCTCGACCTTGACCTCTCGCACCCGGTTGTCGTTCGCTTCCGCCAGGTACCTGTCCCCCGACAGTACCTGCAGGAACCACAGCCGGAAGAAGATGACCGCGAACAGTGCGAGTGCGATTCCACCCATGATCGCGACGCGCAGCGCCAGTTGGGGAGTCACCACGAGGCGCCTGTCGTCACCCGGTAAGTACATCTACTGAGAGGCCCTCAAGCCGATCGGCGAAGTCGAACGACGGCGCGGACGCAGATCGTCGGCCAGCGCCGGGCGCAGCACCAAACGCACGAGCTTGAACACGGGAGTCGCGATCAGCGCATTGAGCAGTGCCCCGACCAGGATCGTGCGGATCACGGTCGAGCTGACGTCCGAATCGACGCCAAGCAGGAACTGCACGATCGAGAAGGCGGTCGCATATGCCAGCGTCACCACGAAGCCCCCAATCGCCGGGACCATCTTGTGGGAGGCGTCGCGCAACTCGCGGTAGCGTCCCGCCTGATAGCCGACGCCGGTCAGCAGCAGCGAACTGACGCCCAGCGTCTGAAACAGAGCCATATCCGCAACGAGGCCGAGCGCGAAGCCAACGCTCGCGCCGGTGATCGGCCCGGCGAGCAGGCCGACCGACAGCGCCACCAGCGGAAGCAGATCCAGGTAAGCGCCCCAGAAGGTCACCTGGGTGACCACAGAGATCTGAACAACCACCGTCACGATCACCAGTGCTGCCACGCGGGCGATGCTCGAGCCGGTGACGGTCATGGCCGTGCCTGCGCTCGCTGATCGCCGGCGTTGGCGGGCACGATCACCTCTACCACGGAGGCGTTGCGCAGATCGGCGAACGGATGCAGATGCACCCTTTGGTAAAGCTCGCGCTCAGTCGCGTCGATGCTGGTCACGGTTCCGATCGGTATCCCGCGGGGAAACAGCGACTCGAGCTTCGACGCCTTCCACCCGGACGTGATCACCGTCGATCCCGTGCGCACAGGCCGACCCCTCTCGACGAAGTCGAGCAGCAGATCATCGGGGTCTCCAACCGTCGCCTTCACCAGTCCGTTGGCCCCGTTTGGAACAACCTGCGCCGATACCCCGCTCGAGTGGTCGGTGATCAGCGTCACCTGCGCAGCATCGCCGGAGACGTCGGAAACTCGACCCGCCAGACCGTCGCCCGTCACGACGGGTTGGTTGGCGCGCACACCCGCGCTCGATCCTTTGTCGATCGTGATCGTCGAGTACCAAACGGTCGGCGAGCGCCCGATCACGCGAGCCTTCACCGATTGGTAGCCGTCTGGGAACGAACTCGAGCCGTTGAAGCTCGCAAGCGCCTCGAGCTGCTCGCCGTCGCTGCCCGCCGTCTCTGCCGCCGCGAGCTGCGCGCGCAGCCGCTCGACCTCCCGGCGCAGCTTCTTGTTGTCCGACTTGGCGTCGAAGACGTCGCCGACCCAGCCGCCGAAGTCACGCACGGGCTTCAGCGCGCGGCTGGCTCCCTCCTGAAGCGGCGCCAGCACTTCCAGGAAGCCGCGCTGGACCGCATGCAGGCCGCCGGACGCGGACTCGCCGAAATAGACGGTGAGAAGCGCTATGGAGAGGCCGACGAGCAGCCCAAGAACCGCCCGCCTCCTTCGAACCGATTTTTTGTACACAAAAAAGTCCTCATCAAGTCTCTAAAGGGCAAAGCTTCGCCGTAGGCCCGGACCTAATAGCCCCGCCTGCGATTGCCGCGCGAGTTCTTGCTCGCGCGGTGGATCGCCTCGAACTCCTCGAGCGAGCGGCCCGAGCCGACCGCGACGCAGGTGAGCGGCGATTCCGCCAGGTGACAGGGCATCTGGGTCTCGTCGCGCAGGCGCTCGTCGAGCCCCTGGAGCAGCGCTCCGCCGCCCGCCAGCATGATGCCGCGATCCATGATGTCGGACGCCAGCTCCGGCGGGGTGCGATCGAGCGTCTCCTTGAGAGCGCCGATGATCTGCGTCAGCGGCTCCTCGAGCGCCGTGCGAACCTCCTCGGAGGTCAGAACGACCGTTTTCGGCAGGCCCGAAACCAGGTCACGCCCGCGGACCTCGGCCTGGACCTCTTCCGGCAGCGGGAAGGCAGAGCCGATCTCGAGTTTGATCTCCTCCGCCGTCTGCTGACCGATCATCAGCTTGTACTCGCGCTTGACGTAATTGACGATCGCGTCGTCCATCTCGTCGCCGCCAACCCGGATCGACTGCGACACCACGATCCCGCCAAGCGAGATCACGGCGACCTCACTGGTGCCGCCCCCGATGTCGACGACGATGTTGCCGGTTGGCTCGCCGACGGGAAGACCGGCACCGATCGCCGCGGCCATCGGCTCCTCGATCAAGTATGCCTGGCGTGCGCCGGCCGACAAGCACGCTTCCTCGACCGCGCGCTTCTCGACACCCGTCACGCCCGACGGAACACACACGACAACGCGCGGGTGCGCCCAGCGATTCTGGTGCACCTTCTGGATGAAGTGACGCAGCATCTGCTCGGTCACGTCGAAGTCGGCGATCACGCCATCCTTGAGCGGCCGGATCGCCTGAATGGTGCCCGGCGTGCGACCGAGCATGCGCTTGGCCTCGAGTCCGACCGCGTGGACTTCACCGCTGCGAGCGTCGATCGCCACGACCGACGGCTCGGACAGCACGATTCCACGGCCTCGCACATAAACGAGCGTGTTGGCCGTTCCGAGGTCGACCGCCATATCGCGTCCACCCAGGCCTGTAAAAGAGTTGAAGAAACCCACGGTCCTTGACGGGCGTCGCGGCGGAGCCCGACGAGACACGCCCGTAGCGGCCAATAGTAGCGAAGGCACTAAGTGACAGCCGCCAGGGTTTCGTTTACCTCAATCCGCCAGGGTTTCGTTTAC
>JBBDJG010000030.1:0-15812 GCA_040880005.1 Solirubrobacterales bacterium | reverse complement strand
CCCCCCCCCCCCCCCCCCCCAAAACTATACCGGCTCTTCGACCAGATCCCGAGTGCGCGCGGGATCCACGTGGATGCCGGGGCCCATCGTCGTCGTCAGCGTGATTGAGCGGATGTAGCGTCCCTTCGCGGCCGACGGCTTGACGCGCATCACCTCGTCGATCAGCGCAGCATAGTTCTCGAGCAGCTTGCGCTCGTCGAAATCGGCGCGCCCGATCACCATGTGAATGATGCCCGAGCGGTCGGTGCGGAACTCGACACGCCCAGCCTTCGCCTGCTCGACGGCCTTGCCCACGTCATCGGTGACCGTGCCGACCTTGGGATTGGGCATCTTGCCTTGGGGCCCCAGGATGCGGCCCAGCTTCGCCACCACCGGCATCATGTCGGGCGTCGCCACGGCGACATCGAAGTCGGTCCAACCATCCTGGACGCGCTTGGCCAGGTCCTCGTCGCCAACCGAGTCGGCGCCGGCCGCCTCTGCCTCACGTGCCTTGTCGCCTTGGGCAAACGCGATCACGTTGACGTCCTTGCCGAGCCCGTGCGGCATGGTCATCGTGCTTCGCACCTGCTCGTCCGCGTGCCGTACGTTGACGCCGAGGCGAATGTGCACCTCGACCGCCTCGTTGAACTTCGCCGACTGCATCTGCTTGACGAGGTCAACGGCCTTCGCCGGCTCGTATTGCTGCTCGGGGTCGATCTGCTCCTTGAGCGCCCGGTAGCGCTTGCCGCGAGCCATCAGCCGACCTCTCCCTTTTCCGCCTCGGCTGCCGCTTCCGCCGGCGTCTCCTTTTCCTTGTCTTCGCCGTCTCCCGCATCCTCGGGAACGGGAGCGGCCATCACCGTTTTCTCGCCCACGTCCACGCCCATCGAGCGGGCGGTCCCCTCGATGATCTTCATCGCCTGCTCGACGTCGTTGGCGTTCAGGTCGGGCATCTTGGTCTCCGCTATCTGGCGAACCTGGTCCCTCGAGATCGTGCCGACCTTCTCACGATTGGGCTCGCCCGACCCCTTGGCTGCCCCGATTGCCTGCTTGATCAGCACCGCAGCCGGCGGAGTCTTTGTGATGAACGTGAAGGAGCGGTCCTCGAAGACCGTGATCTCCACCGGGATGATCGTGCCGGCGTCCGACTGCGTTCGAGCGTTGAACGCCTTGCAGAACTCCATGATGTTGACGCCGTGCTGGCCAAGTGCCGGACCCACCGGCGGGGCCGGGTTGGCCGCGGCGGCCGGGATCTGGAGCTTTATGAGTGTCAGGACTTTCTTCGCCATGATCGGACGTTCAGAGTATCTGGCGCTGGAATATCGGGGGGCTCGCCGCCCCCTCGACCCCCAGCATGCTGGAGCGTCGTCCTACGGACGCCGCATTCATATCTTCTTGACTTGCTCGTAACCGACTTCGACCGGCGTCTCGCGGCCGAAGATCGACACCAGCACCTTCAGCTTTGCGGCGTCTTCGTTGATTTCGGCGATCTCGCCGGAGAAATCAGACAGTGGCCCGGAGATCACCTTGACCGACTCGCCGATCGAGAACTGGGCCCGTGTGCGCGGCCGTTCCGCCGTCTCGCGATGCATCAGGCGGTCGACCTCGGGCTTGCTCAGCGGTACCGGCTTGTCACGCGAGCCGACGAAACCGGTCACGCCCGGCGTGTTCTTGACCAGCGTCCAGGTGTCATCGGTCATCTCCATGTTGACCAGCACGTAACCAGGCATCGTGCGCTTCTCGATCTGCACCTTCTGGCCGTTCTTCATCTCCGAGATCAGCTCGGTCGGCACCACGACTTGGCGGATGTTCGACTCCTGCGCCATAGTCGAAACGCGGTGCTCGATGTTGTGCTTCACCTTGTTCTCATGGCCTGAGTAGGTGTTGATTACGTACCAGCGGAACATGATCCTCGTGGAAAGGTCGGGGGTTGGGTTCTCGATGATTGATTCCGAATCCGCGTGCCCGCGGGGACGCGAGAATCGAGCTGGGCGAGGATGCAGGGCGAAGCTGATGCTGGTTGCATCAGCGAGCCCGAAGACGACGCCCAGCGATGGTTCGCAACGGCATCCGTGGGTGCGGGGAATTTGGAATTGATCATCTAGAAGGCGCGCTTGACCAGGTCGTTCCAGAGCAGATCCCACAACGCCAGGTAGGCACCGGCGATGATGCAAAAGCCGATCACCACACCGGCCGCCTGGAACACCTGGTCACGGGTCGGCCACTGGACTCGCTTCAACTCGGCCCAGACTTGGACGAAGAAGTTAAGCACGCGGCCGCGCTCACGGGGTGCGCGCCTCGGCGCCTGCTTTGCGGCCTGCTTGCCGGCCTTCTTGTCGGCCTTTTTTTCGGCCTTTTTTTCCTTCTCGCTCTTGGCGGGCTGCTCCGCGCGCTCTTTGCGCTTGTCCTTGCCCGCGGCCCGCTGGGCCTCACGCGCCCTTTCGGCCGCCTTCTCGCGCCGCCGCTGAACACGTTTCGACTCCTCGACCTGCGGCTCGGGCGCTTCGGTCTGCGGCTCGGCGGCCTCTGTTTGGACTTCAGACTCGGCATCCTTGCGAGCCTGCTGTAGCTCGGCGTCCATCTGCGCCTGGGCAAGCTCCACGTCCGCGGCCGCGCCGGACCCGGTCATGGCCTGGCGGCCGACCCCCTCCTGCTCGATTTCCTCCAGACGTTGCTCGCGCGACTCCGCGTGCTCCTCCTTGAGTTTTCGGTGCTCCGCCTGCTTTTGCTGCTCGGCCAGCCGCTTGGCCTTGCGCTGTTTGGCTTTTTGCCGTGTGCGCGCCATCGGCCCGGCCGCTAACGCGTTTCCTTGTGCGCGGTGTGGCGACCGCACCAGCGGCAGAACTTGCGCATCTCGATCCTGTCCGGATCGTTGCGCTTGTTCTTGTTCGTTTGGTAGTTGCGGCGCTTGCAGTCCTCGCAAGCGAGTGTTACCGCGATCCGTACGTCTGAGCGTGCCATCCCTCGAGCCTCGAAGCGGGGAGCCGATTAGGTCCCATTACAGAAAAAAACCCGCGCCACGCGCGGACCGAGCAGAACAATAGCGCTTGGCCGGCCCCGGAACGAGCCTGCCGCGATGCGCCGGGGCGCACGGCCGGCCTCCAGCCGTCGTCCGCCCCGCCGCCGAGCCGGCTCAGACCATCTTGCCGAGCTTGCGTATCTGGAACGCCCTGACGATGTCCGTGATACCGGTCATCAGTGCCCAGATTCCCGCGAAAACCAGCAGTACGTAGGCCTTTTCGGTGAAGAATTGCCCGCCGGTCCAGAAGGCAAGGATGATCATCAAGATCCCCGAGATCAAGCCCAGCCACCACAGCTCGTTGACGTCACGGGTCGCGAATGCACCGATCAGCCAAAAGACGCCTACGACCAGGAACAGGAAGCCGAGCACGTCGGCCACCGCCGCAAACGTGTCTTCGGGATTGGCCAGCGATACGACTCCACAGATCAGGAACAGCACGCCAAAGACCACGTAGAGCCATTTCAGCCTCTCCGCGAACGACGACAGAGCGAGCTGCTGGATGCCGGCCACCAGGAACATGATGCCGACGATCAGCCCGACGGTGGTGACGGAGGCCTGGTCGAACTGCAGGATCACGAGCCCCGCGGCCGCCCAGGCGATGCCGAGCACCAGCCACAGCCACCACAAGCTCGATACCCCCTTTATGGCCGCTCTCTCATCCGACGTCATTGAAGTCTCCATTGGCTCTCCTCTCGGCGCGTTGGCATTCGACCCCCGGTCCCCGATGATGAGTCTTATATAGGACGAGTCGGCCAACCGAAGCGCAGGTCCGGGGCACCGCGCGGCCGAGCGCCATTGTCCGGTTCGGCTTCGCGCTCACGCTGGAAAGCGTCGCCTGTAGAGGATGTACGGCCTCCCCAGGTACTGCAACGGAATGCTCCAGGCGTGCACGAGGCGGCTGAAAGGCCACAGTATGTAGAGACCCCAGGCGAGCGTGGCGTGGAACTTGAACAGGAACGGCGCGGCCGCGATCGCATCGACGTCCGGGTCGAACGTGAACAGACTTCGGAACCATGGTGCGACCGACTCCCTGTAGTTGTAGCCGTCGCCGAGCAGGTTGTGGCCGATCGTCTCCATGCAGCCGGTCACGATCAGGATCGCGATCAGCGCATAGGTTGCAATGTCGATTCGCGATGTGGTTTGGCGCACACGGTCGTTACTGGAGCGGCGAAACAGCAAACCGACGAAGCCAGCCACGACCACGACCGCCGCGAGGGTGCCGACGATCGCCGAGAACCAGCGATAGGCGCTCTCCTGGATCCCGAGCGAGTGGGTGAGCGACTCGGGGATCAGCATTCCGACGACGTGCCCGCCGATCGCTGCGAGCGCGCCATAGTGAAACGCCGGGCCCGCCCAGCTCATGATCTTGCTCTCGAAGATCTGGGTCGAGTGGCTGGTCCAGTTGAACTGATCGGTCTTGTAGCGCCAGTAGTGGCCGACCACGAATACGCTCACGGACACGTAAGGCAGGATTACGAACAGCAGTGCGTCCGTGCGGCTCACGGATGCGCTCCGATCGGCATCACCTCTGGCGGCGCGAACGGCTCGAGGCCGACCTGCTCCTGCGGGGGCCCGTTGCGTATCAGCTCGCTCACCTTCGCCCGCTGCGGCTCGTCGATGTCGCCGAGCAGCGCCGCGACGGCATCGAGCACGTGCATGTAGAGGCTGCCGGCATCGTGCAACGCGAGCCGCAACGTCTCCAGCTCGGCGCGATGCTCGCCCAGCACCTGTGCCCCGTACCCCTCGGGTGCAATCGCGGCGAACTCGAGCATCGCCGGAAGGTAGTCGGGCAGCTCCGGGTTGTCCCAGGGGAAGCCAGCCGCGCGGTAGAGCTTCTTCAGGCGCAGCAGGGCCATGCCGCGCTTGCGCGTGTCACCGTGGGTGTAGTAGGTCAGGTAGAGGCTGGCGCGCTTTCGCAGGTCGAACGTCGCAACGTATGCCTCCGCCATCTCACCGACCGTCATCGCCGTCCAGCCGGCGATGAACGCCTCGAGCGCGTCCCGCTGCGGCGGGCTGTCCAGCTCGGAAATGGCGGCGGCGATCTCCGAGCGCGCGGCAACCAGGTCCCGATCCGGATAGCGCAACAGCACGGAGCCGATCATCCAGCCGCTAGGCATCGAGCTTCGCTCCGCTGCGTGTGATCTGGATCACCGGGGACGAGGTCTGCGGGCGCTCTTCGATCGCGCCACAGTTGCCCGGCCCGCCCTCGAAGTCGAGCCCGCACGAGCCCTGTGTCTCCATCATCTTGTTCGCCGTCTCGGTGTGCGCCTGCGGGATCACGTAGCGGTCGTTGTAGTCGGCGATCGCCAGCAGCCGGTACATACGCTCGAGGTCTTGTGCCTCCATCCCTACCGACGCGGGAAGCGAATCGTCGCGCTGGTTCAGCACCTCACGCTTGCGCATGAAAGCCCGCATCGCCGCCAGCTTGTGCAGAACCTTCCGGATCGCCTCGCTGTCGCCGGCCGCGAGCAGGTTGGCGAGGTATTCGATCGGGATCCGCATGTTGTCGACCGCGCCGAAGACGTCGTCGGGATTTGCCTCGTAACCATCTGCTTCGAGGGTCCCGACGATCGGCGACAGCGGCGGCACATACCAGACCATCGGCAGCGTGCGGTACTCGGGGTGCAGCGGCAGCGCGACGCGGAAGCGGACCGCCAGGTCATAGACGGGCGAGCGACGCGCTCCTTCGAGCCAGTCCTCGGGGATGCCGTCGCGGCGTGCCTGCTCCTGCACCTCGGAGTCGCTGGGGTCGAGGAACACGCCCATCTGCGAGTCGAGCAAGTCGTGATCGTTGGACACCGACGCCGCCTCCTCGACGCGATCGGCGTCGTAGAGCACGAGACCGAGGTAGCGGATGCGCCCGACGCAGGTCTCCGAGCAGATCGTCGGCTGACCGGCCTCGATGCGCGGGTAGCACAACGTGCACTTCTCGGCCTTGCCCGTGTTGTGGTTGAAATAGACCTTCTTGTAGGGACAGCCGCTCACGCAGAAGCGCCAGCCGCGGCAGCGTTCCTGGTCGATCAGCACGATGCCGTCCTCCTCGCGCTTGTACATCGCGCCCGACGGACAGGAGGCGACGCACGAGGGATTCAGGCAGTGCTCGCAGATGCGCGGCAGGAAGAACATGAACGCCTGCTCGTAAACCATCTTCACCTGCTCCTGAAGCCCGGCCATGTTGGGGTCGTTGGGAGCGGTCTCGGGGGCGCCGGCCAGGCCCTCGTCCCAGTTCGGCCCCCACTTCACCTCCATCGGCTTGCCGGTGAGCTGCGAGTGCGGTAGCGCGACCGGCTCGATCTCCGACAGCGGCGCGTTGATCAGCGTTTCGTAGTCGTAGGTCCAGGGCTCGTAGTAGTCGTCGATCTGGGGCAGGTCCGGGTTGGAGAAGATGCTCAGCAGCTTCTTCATGCGACCGCCCCCTTTGAGTCGCAGCCTGCCGCGCCGGTCCAGCTCCCAGCCGCCCTTCCACTGTTCCTGGTCTTCCCAGCGCTTCGGATAGCCGAGCCCCGGATTGGTCTCGACGTTGTTGAACCAGACGTACTCGGTGCCGGGCCGATTGGTCCAGACCTGCTTGCAGGTCACCGAGCAGGTGTGACAGCCGATGCACTTGTCGAGGTTCATCACCATCGCCATCTGCGCGCGAACCAGCATCAGTGGCTCCCCCGGTGAGTCCGGTGCCGATTCGGCGCGCGAAAACCGAGGTGGCCGCGGACGCAGGGAGGCCCAATAGTGGGTGCTATTGGGCCGACCGAGGACAACGGCCGCCGAAGGTTTGCAGCCGCCGAATCGGTAGTGGAATTTGCCGGGGGGGCCACTAAAACTCAACCTTCTTCTGCCGCTTGCGAACCACGACCAGCGTGTCGCGGTTGGACCCCGTCGGGCCGTAGTAGTTGAAGCCGTAGGAAAGCTGCGCATAGCCACCGATCATGTGGGTCGGCTTCATCGTGATCGCCGTGGTCGCGTTCTCGGTGCCGCCGCGATTGCCCTTCAGCTCGGTGCGCGGCGTGTTGAGATGGCGATCCTTGGAGTGGTAGAGCAGGCAGACGCCCTTCGGCACGCGATGCGTCACCACGGCGCGAGTCGAGACGATCCCGTTTTGGTTGTAGGCCTCGATCCAGTCGTTGTCGCGCACGTCGAGCGCCTCGGCGTCCTGAGGGCTCATCCACAGTCCGGAGCCGCCCCGCAGAAGAGTCAGCATGTAGAGGTTGTCCTGGAACTCGGAGTGGATCGACCACTTCGAATGCGGCGTCAAGTAGCGCAGCGTGACCTCGGCGCGACCCTCTTCCCCGACGCTCGGGTCTGTGAGCAGCCGGTCGTAGTGCAACGGCGGGCGGAACGCCGGCAGCGCGTCGCCGTACTCGAGCATCCATTCATGGTCGAGATACAGATGCATGCGCCCGCTGAGCGTGTGCCACGGCTTGAGACACTCGGTGTTGATCGTGAAGGCCGCGTAGCGGCGTCCGTGCGCGTCGATGCCCGACCACTCCGGCGAGGTGATCACCGAGCGCGGCTGTACCTGCGTGTCGTGAAAGGTGATGTGCTCGTCCGCGCGCGAAGCCGCCAGGTCCGCAAGCGGCAGGCCGGTGCGTTTCTCCAGCGATCTGAAGCCCTCGATCGCGATGTGGCCGTTGGTCGTTCCCGACAACGCAAGGACTGCCTCGGCGACATGCTCGGGGCGTTCCAGCAGCGGCCGGCCGTCGGCCACGCCCCCGCGCACGATTCCGTTTTTCTCGCCGAGCCACTCGACCTCCTCGACCGGCTTCCAGCTCGCGCCCTTGGTGGCCGACCCGAGCTTCTCGGCCAGCGGCCCGAGCGCCGCCCACTTCTCGGCCACCGCTCCGTAGTCGCGCTCCACGACGGCCAGGTTGGGCATCGTCTTGCCCGGGACGGGCTCGCACTCGCCGAGCTTCCAGTCGCGCACCTTGCCGTGCGGCTGGGCGATCTCGCCGGGCGAGTCGTGCAGGATCGGAGTCGCAACGACATCGGTGCGTGCACCGAGGTGGTCCTTGGCGAGATCGGCGAACACGCCGGAAATCGTCCCGAAGATGTCCCAGTCGCTGCGAGCTTCCCAGGGCGGCGGTATCGCCTGATTGAACGCGTGCACGAACGGGTGCATGTCGGTCATCGAGAGGTCGTACTTCTCGTACCAGGTCGCTGCCGGCAACACGACGTCGGAGTGCATGCCCGTCGACGTCATGCGGAAGTCGAGGTTCACGAGCAAATCGAGCTTGCCTTTGGGTGCCTCGTCGCGCCAGGCGACATCGCGCGGGCGCAGCTCGGGCGGAGTTTCCTCCGCCATCGCCGAGTCACCGGTCGCCCCCAGGAAGTGGCGCAGGAAGAACTCGTGGCCCTTCGCGGAGGAGCCCATCAGATTGGAACGCCAGACGAAGAACACGCGCGGGAAGTTCTCGGGAGCGTCGGGATCCTCGACTGCGAACTTCAGCCGACCCTCGCGAAGCTCGCGCACGACGTAGTCCTTCGGGTCCAATCCCTCCCTGGCAGCCTCGTCGGCAAGCTCGAGCGAATTGAGATCGAAGCTCGGGTAGGACGGCATCCAACCCATGCGGGCGGCCTTCGCGTAGCAGTCGATCGTGTGCTTGCCTTCGAACAGCCCCTTGCCCAACGGAGACGCGTGCTCGGACGGGGGGACTCGTTCATAGCGCCACTGGTCCGAGGCCGCGTAGTAGGCGGTCGTGCCCTGTGCTTGGCGCGGCGGGCGCGACCAATCGAGTCCGAAGGCGGTCATCGCCCAACCCGAGAACGTGCGGATCTTCTCCTGCCCGACGTAGTGGGCCCAGCCGCCGCCGTTGCGGCCGACGCAGCCACACAGCAGGAGCATCGCTATGAAAGAGCGGTAGGTCTGGTCGGAGTTGAACCAGTGGTTGGTGCCCGCCCCCATGCAGATCATCGAGCGGCCGCCGCTTTGCTCGGCGTTGCGGGCGAACTCACGCGCCACCTTGATCGCGACCCGCGCGTCGACTCCGGTGATCGGCTCCTGCCAAGCTGGCGTGTAGGGCACCGACGCGTCCTCGTAGTCGCTCGGCCAATCGCCCGGAAGACCGTCGCGTGCGACGCCGTAGTTGGCGAGCATCAGGTCGAACACGGTCGTGACGAGCCTGCCACCGATCTCGATCACCGGAACGCCGCGGCGCATCGTCGTGCCGCCCTCGGTCTCACCGATGTCGAAGCGGGCAAGATCGACCGCGACCGCCTCGTTGTGATGGCCCAGCAGCGACAGCGCCGGCTCGATCCCGTTCAGCTCGAGATTCCACTTGCCTTCGCCCTGCTCGCCGTAGCGGTGGCCGACCGAGCCGTTCGGCACCGCCGGCTTGCCCGTCGCCTCGTCGAACACCACGGTCTTCCAGTCGGCGTTCTCGGACTCGTCGCCCAGGTCAGATGCGGTCAGGAAACGGTCGGCCTGGTAAGCGTCGCCCCGCTTGCCCAGCGTGACGAGCATCGGCAGGTCGGTGAAGCTGCGCACGTAGTCGGTGAAGGCGGGCACCTGGCGATCGACGTAGAACTCCTTCAGGATCACGTGCCCCATCGACATCGCCAGCGCAGCGTCGGTGCCGGGCGAGGCCGGCAGCCAGTCGTCGGCGAACTTGGCGTGGTCGGAGTAGTCGGGCGAAACGACCACGACCTTCTGACCGCGATAGCGGGCCTCCGTCATGAAGTGAGCGTCGGGTGTGCGCGTCATCGGCAGGTTCGAGCCCCAGAGCATCAGGTAGCTCGCGTTCCACCAGTCGGCTGACTCGGGTACATCGGTCTGGTCTCCGAAGGTCTGCGGCGAGGCCGGCGGCAGGTCCGCGTACCAGTCGTAGAAGCTCAGCAGCGATCCGCCGATCAGGCTGATGAAACGACTCCCCGACGCGAACGAGACCGGCGACATCGCCGGCAGAGGCGTGAAGCCGTAGATGCGGTCCGGCCCGTACTGCTTGATCGTGTAGACGTTGGCCGCGGCCACCAGCTCAGCCGCCTCGTCCCAGGAAGCGCGCACGAAGCCGCCCTTGCCGCGCTGTGACTTGTAGGTGCGCGAGCGTTCCGGGTCTTCGACTATCGCCTGCCATGCGTCGACCGGATCGCCCAGCTCGGCGCGCAGCTCGCGGTACATCTCGAGCAGGCTGCCGCGCACGTACGGATACTTGAGGCGTATTGGCGAGTACGTGTACCAGGAAAACGAAGCCCCGCGCGGGCATCCGCGCGGCTCGTGGTTGGGCATGTCGGGTGCGGTCTCGGGATAGTCGACCGCTTGCGTCTCCCACGTGATGATGCCTTCCTTGACGTACACGTTCCAGGAGCAGGAGCCCGTGCAGTTGACACCGTGAGTCGAGCGAACGACCTTGTCGTGGCTCCAGCGATCGCGGTAGGCAGACTCCCATCCCCGACCGCGCCCGATCAGCATGCTCCAGCCTTCCTCGTTGGCGGGGCCGCGGCGGAAGAATTCGTGAGCTTCGAGAATCGGTGAGTGCTGCCGGCTCATCAGCCGGTAGCTGTACCGCTCACCGCGGACGCGGAAACCGGCTCCGGGCGTTCGCGGCGGATTCCCGCCAGGACCGCCAGGCAAACGAGCGCCACGACGCCCATCAGCAGGAAGCCGAGCAGATACGTGCCCGTCCAGGTCTTGACGAGGGTCATCACCAGAGGCGGGAAGAAGCCACCCAGGCCGCCGGCGGCTCCGACGACACCCGTGACGGTGCCCACCTGCGCCGGGAACCACTCGGCCACCAGCTTGAACACGGCGCCGGTCCCGAGCCCCAGCATGACCGCGGCACTCAGGCAAAAGATCGTCAGTGGCACCATCGACTCATAGGTCAGCGCGAGCCCGAGCGCGCAGGCAGCGGTACCGGCGAAGCTCACGTTGAGGATGGTGCGCGCTCCGATTCGGTCGGACAGCACACCGCCGGTCGGCCTCGCGAGCACGGCGAGCAACGCAAAGCCGGCCGCACGGGTTCCCGCGTCGGGCTTGCTCAGGTCGTGCACGCTGACCAGCAGCTTGGGCAGGAAGATGAACATCGCCACGAAGCCGCCGAACGCCATGAAGTAGAACAGCGTCAACGCCCATGCGCGCCCCGCACCCGGCTCGCGAAAGACGCGCAGCGGAGCAATGAGCGACTTGCTCGCCCCGCTCGTCGCACCCGGTGCGTCGCGTGCGGCCGTCCAGAACACGACGGCCATCACCGCAAGCACGCCGGCCGCGATCCAGAAGGGAACCGCCAGCGAGGTTGCGTCCACGATCCGCGGCGCCGTCAGCCCGGCCAGCACCGTTCCTCCCATCCCCATGCCGTAGATGCCCAGCACCATGCCCTGGCGCTCGGGTGGGAACCACTTGCTCACGAACGGGATCCCGATCGCGAACGAAGCGCCGGCGAACCCGAGCAGGAAGCCGAACACCAGCACCGCGGCGTAGGACTCGGCGGCCGTCAACGCAAGCGCGATCAAGGGCAGCGGCACGAATGCCATCAGCACCGTGAACACTCGCCGCCCGCCGTGGCGGTCGGTGAGGATTCCGATCGGCACCCGCATCAGTGAGCCCAGCACCACCGGGATCGAAACCGCCAGGGCAAGCTCGAAGTCGGAGATTCCCAACTCGTCCTGCAGATCCGGGCCGAGCGGGCCGAGCAGAGCCCAGGCGTAGAAGCACGACATGAACGCGAGCGTGCCGAGGACGAGGGCCGCCCAGTTGTTCTGCCGAGGCTCGACTGCAGGGCCGGTGGGGTCGTTCACGGCCTGGAGTTTTCCATCGGACCCCGTCGCGTCCATCGGGGTTCCACCCGGAAGCCGGACCGTAGTTAGGCGCAGTTCCCAACCCCGAAGCGCTCAAACATCGCGGGGACCGCAGCCCACGACCGGTATCAGAGCCGCGACGCGAAGCCCGGAGTCGGACTCGAACCGACGACCCCCTCCTTACCATGGAGGTGCTCTACCAACTGAGCTATCCGGGCGCTGCGCGACCACTGTAGCGCCGGTCGCAGTGGGGGAGGGAGGATTCGAACCTCCGTAGGCTGAGCCGGCGCATTTACAGTGCGCTCCCTTTGGCCGCTCGGGCACTCCCCCGCGTGACTTCGCCCAGTTTAATGAGCGCGCTTGCCGACCCGCGGCCTTTGCCCGGTACCTAGGCGATGTCGCGCAGCCGCTGCGCTTCGGGCAGCTTCTGGAGCTTCTTCAATGTGTTGTTCTCGATCTGGCGAATGCGCTCGCGCGTGACGCCGAACGCGCGACCGACTTCCTCGAGCGTCCGCGGTTGCGCGCCGGTGAGGCCATATCGCATCTCGATGACATGGCGCTCGCGGTCGGGCAGTGCCTCCAAGGCCCTGTGGACGTCCTCGCGCTGCATGACCACGGTCGCGGTCTCGAACGGGGACTCGGCGGTCTCGTCCTCGACGAAGTCGCCCAGGGCCGAGTCCTCTTCCTCCCCGATCGGCTTCTCGAGCGATATCGGCAGCTGCGCGACGCGCAGCACGTCTCGCACCTCCTGCGCCGAACAGGTCAACTCGACCGCGATCTCCTCCGGAGTCGGGTCGCGGCCCAGCTTCTGCACGAGCTGGCGTTCCACCTGCACGACCTTGTTGAGCTTCTCGACCATGTGCACGGGGATGCGGATCGTGCGGGCCTTGTCGGCGATCGCGCGCGAGACCGCTTGGCGGATCCACCAAGTCGCGTAAGTCGAGAACTTGTAGCCGCGCCGGTAGTCGAACTTCTCGACCGCGCGGATCAGGCCCAGCGATCCCTCCTGGATCAGGTCGAGGAACGTCAGCCCGCGGCCCAAATAGCCCTTCGCGATCGAGACCACGAGCCGCAGGTTGGCCTTGACCATCGCCTCCTTGGCGTGCATGTCGCCGCGCTCGATCCGCTTGGCGAGCGCCACCTCCTCGCCGGCGCTCAGCAGTTCCACCTTTCCGATCGAGCGCAGGTACAGGCGCAGCGAGTCGAGGCTCGGCTCCACCGTCAGATCCAGTTCGGGCTTCTTCGCCGGCCGGGGGGGGAGTACTGCGCCATTGGATGTGACCGGATCGCGCGAAACCACCTCGACACCCAGGTTGACGAGGTGCGCGTACAGCTCCTTCACTTGATGGTCGGAGAGGTCGAACTCCTCGATGCGCGCCGACAACTCCTCATTCGCGAGGAAGCCTCGCTCCTGACCCACTCCGATCAGGTCGCGTAGCTCTTCGATCTCCGCGAACGCCGTAGCGTCCACCATCAGGACGTTCTCTTTGCTCATCCTCCAGCCCTCGCTTCAGTCAAGACCGTGTCCGGTGACCGGACATCCATCCCCTGCGCCTTGCTCGGCGCGACCTGTATGTCGACCAAAACTTGCCGCGGCATAGACCGCGAAGGGCTGGGCCTCGAGGCTGCGAATCCAACGATGCAGCTGGCACCTGAACCGTGGCGTGATTATAGACCTCTGCCGCTAGTCTTGTCTGTCCATGTTCGCCGACTTCGCCAGCCCATCCGTGAGCGTCTCCCCGCCCGACGTCCAGGCACGCCGGCCGGCCACGCGTATGAGCCTGTCGCGGGTTGGCGTGACGGGCGTCGAGAAGATCCTCCGTGTATCGGTCAACGACTCCGAACAGCTCTATCACGCCAATCTCGAGTGCTACGTCGATCTGAATCCGGACCAGATGGGCGTGCACATGTCGCGCTTCGAGGAGGTCGTCAACGAGGCGATCGACGAGGTCGTGATCGGCGAAGCGCTCAAGGCCGAGACGCTCGCCTCACACATCGCCCAGCGGGTTCGCGAGCGCCAGCAAGGGCTTCGCGCCGAGGTCACGATCGAGGCACGCTATCCCGAGCACAAGCTGACTCCGGTTTCGAACAAGCAAACTCAGGAGCTGTACACCCTGATCGGCACCGCCGTCGCATCGCAGCAAGGTGTGCGCCAGCTCGTCGGAGTTCAGGCGCAGGGCATCACCGCCTGTCCCTGCGCCCAGGAGCTGGTCGCGGAAGCCTCGCGGGAGCGTCTGGTCGAGCAGGGCTTCACCGACGACGAGATCGAGCGCGTGTTCGAAGCCGTTCCGGTCGCGACCCACAATCAACGTGGGCTTGGCACGCTCTACCTCGGCTGTCCCGAGGATTGCGAGCGCGACGTGCGCGCGGAGACGCTGCTCCGCATCGTGGAAAGCTCGATGAGCTCGGAGATCTTCGAGCTGATGAAGCGCTCCGACGAGCGGGCCGTGGTCGAGAAGGCCCATCGCCGGCCACGCTTCGTCGAGGACTGCGTGCGCGAGATGGTGCGCGGCACCCTTGATGCATTCGACGACCTCGACGACCACGCCTTCGTGATGGCGCGCCAGGAGAACTTCGAGACGATCCACCAGCACAACGTCGTGGCCGAGCGCCACGGCCTCGCGAGCGAGCTGCGCGATGAGCTGGAGACCGGTCGCCGTTCGACCCGTCAAGTCACGATGCGGGAGTGGCTCGAGCGCTAGCGGTTCGTCCCACCGACGAGTTCGACTTTAACCCCCTATGACGGGGTTAAGTGTGATCTCGATCGCGACGAGCCAATGTGCGCTCAAGACGCGGAGTCGGGGCTGGCACGATCGCCGCGCGACCTCTCGCGACGCGCCTCCTCGATGCGCCTGCGCAGGCCAAAGAAGTAGTCCGCGCCGGAGATGATGGTCGTCGCCACCGCCAGATAGACGATCGCGTCAACCCAGGCCGGGGTCGGCGTGAACGCGATCAGCGCGAGGATCGCCGCGATCTGCGTGACCGTCTTCGCCTTGCCCATCACCGTCGCTGGAATGACCACTCCCTGCTCGACGGCGACCATGCGCAACGCCGTCACGGCAAACTCGCGCGCGATGATCACCATCGCGACCCACGGCTCGACTCGACCGAGCGACACGAGCGAGATCAGCGGCGCAATGATCAACAGCTTGTCCGCAAGCGGATCCATCAGTTTGCCGAACGTGGTCACCGCACCGCGTGAGCGGGCGATGTAACCGTCGAGGCCGTCGGTCAGAGCGGCCACCGTGAACACGATCGCCGCCAGCGCGTCGGCGTTGGGCGTTTCCTCCAGCAGCGCCACGACGACGACCGGCACCAGCAGGATTCGCAGAACCGTCAGCAGATTCGGAGCGTTGAGCGCAAACATGAGCTTGGGCAAAGATAGCTCCCCGCAAAGCGCGCCGCAGGCTGGAAGGTCCACTACGATTCACGCCCGCAACGGCAGCCATCGACAGGAGGACCAAACTTGGCGCAGACAAGCGGATTCACGATCAAGGACTCGAGCGAGCTGGATCGCGAGTTCGGCAAGTGGGTGCTGGTTCGCCGCTCGCTGGGCATCCAGTCGTTCGGCATCAACATGGTCGAACTGGCGCCGGGAGACGACCTCCCCGAGCACGACGAGCTGGACCGTGACCAGGAGGAGCTCTTCTACATCGTGAGCGGAAGCCCGACGATCGTCATCGAGGGCGAGAAGCATCCCGCTCAGCCGGGGACGTTCGTGCGTCTCGATCCCGAGCTGCGCCGCACGGTCGTCAACAATGGCGACGAGCCCGCGACGCTGATGATCGTGTCGGCGCCGCGCTCGAGCGGCTATCAGGCCATGGACTGGGCCTGACGTGCCCGAGCCCGCACGCCCATGGCGTCTAGCGGCGCTCAAGCCGGCAGCCGGATCTGACGATTTCTGCCCGTAACGCTTAGGGAGCCGACAAAGGAGTTCAGATGCGCCGCATGCGCCAGGGTTGGGAGTTGACCAAGAAGAGCTGGGGGATTCTCAAGCAGAATCATCAGCTCGCATGGTTCGTCGTACTGGGGGGACTAGTACTCGCTCCGATTGATCCGCGACCTCATGCCACGAGCACCTTACCGGTGT
>JBBDJG010000029.1:0-16007 GCA_040880005.1 Solirubrobacterales bacterium | reverse complement strand
GGGTGGGGCCACTTCAGGCCATCACTCCGGGGCCACTGCGAGTTGTCATTCCGATCGCGTGCTCGTCTGCGATTGCCGGCGGAATGGTGCTCTCATGGACACCGAAAACCTCAATGGACGGCGTGGGTGGACCTCGAACTCGGGTAGCCCTCCGCGGCGACGCCCAACCTGGAGCGTTGACCTTTACGCTAAAGTAAAGGTATGCCGAAGATATCTTCCAAGCACCAGGTAACCCTCCCAGTCGAGAGCCTCGAACGCGCTGGCCTTCAGCCAGGTGACGAGGTCGCGATCGAGGCAGAGGGTCCGGACAGGATCGTGGTCAGACGGGCGGTCAATAGCCCGGCGGAAGCCCTGGGCGTCTTCGACGGTCTCTACGAGCCTGACTATCTGGAACGTCTTCGCTCCGGCGAGCGCGCTTGAGCGCCTGCGTGCTCGACACCGACGTGCTGATTGCCGCGCTCGATCGCGGCGATACGCATCATCGACGAGCTGCAGAGGCGATCGCCGACATGATCGAGCGCGGCTTCGATCTGTTGCTATCTACGATCAACTACGCCGAGGCACTTGTCAGGCCCGCCGAGCATGAAAAGACCATGCAAGCTGCTGTCGATGCAATCGCCGCTCTTGGGATTCGACCTGTTGCCCCGACCGCCGCGATCGCCCGCGACGCGGCAAGGTACCGCTCGCTGGGCGTCAGCCTCGCGGATGGCTTTGCGCTTGCAACAGCCCGAGCCCGCTCGGCCAGTGTTGCGTCCTTCGATAGCCGCGTTCGCCGTGCTATGTCCGAGCTTGAGATCGAGGCACCCGAGCAACTCACGTAATCCTGCGCCCACGAGGCCCGCGAGCGCCGGCCTACGGTCCCCTCAGAGCTCCCGGTTTTTCCGGCTAAGGAAAAACCGGATGAAACCGGGGGCTCAGCGCCCCCTCGACCCCCCGCATGCTGGAGCGCCCAGAGCTCCCGGTTTTTCCGGCTAAGGAAAAACCGGAATTATTTAATGTTGTCGTACACCTTGAACATCGGCATGTACATCGAGATCACGACGAAGCCGACGATGCCGCCGACGAACAGGATCATTATCGGTTCGAGGATCGAGGTCAGCGCCTTGACGGCGGCAGCAACCTCGTCCTCGTAGAAGTCGGCGATCTTCTCCAGCATGCCGTCGAGGTTCCCGGTTTCCTCGCCGACCCCGACCATGTGGGCGACCATCGTCGGGAAGGCCGCGCTCGCGCGCAGCGGCTCGGCGACCGTGCCTCCGCGCTTGATCGAATCGTACACGTCCGCCATCGCCGTTTCGATGACATGGCTGCCGGAGGTGGCGCCCGTGATCTCCACCGCCTGGAGTATCGGCACGCCGGCGTGCACCAGGCCGGCGAACGTGCGCGACCAGCGCGCCAGCGACACCTTCTGCACCGTGTCGCCGATCTTCATCGGAATGCGCAGCTTGAACTTGTCCCACATCGGCCCACCCCATGAGCTTTTCTTCCACTTGATGAAGCCCACGATGATCCCAACGGTTCCGAGAATCAGCAGGTACCACTGGCCGGTTACGGCGTGGGACGCCGCCACGCTGACCTTGGTGATCGCCGGCAGCTCGCCGCCGAAGTCCGTGAACACCTTCTCGAACACGGGGATCAGGAAAGCGACCAGCGCCAGCAGCACGACAAGGGCGAAGCCACCGATCAGCGCCGGATAGACCATCGCCGAGCGAATCTGCCTGCGCAGCGAGTCGGCGGACTCGAGCTGGTCGGCAACGCGCACAAGCGATTCCTCGAGCATGCCCGAGGACTCGCCCGTGTGCACCATCGCCACGTAGAGGCGGTTGAAGACCTTGGGGTGCTTCTCGAGCGCGACGGAGAGCGACATGCCTGTCTCGATGTCGCGCCGCACCTCGGCGATGATCTCCTTGAGCTTGTCGTTCTCCGTCTGCTCCT
Organism: Solirubrobacterales bacterium; assembly: GCA_040880005.1. Lineage (GTDB taxonomy): Bacteria > Actinomycetota > Thermoleophilia > Solirubrobacterales > JBBDJG01 > JBBDJG01. The sequence goes on along the minus strand of JBBDJG010000029.1, from coordinate 14,075 downwards.
CGAGCACGTAGAAGCAGCGCAGCAGCGACATGCCCGAAGCGACCATCGTCGCGAGCTGGCGCGTCATGACCGTGATGTCCTTAGACTTGACCTTCTTGAACTGCTCGAGCAAGTCGTAGTTCGTGGCGGTCGCCTTTTCCTCGACGATGTCGAGCGGAATCAACCCGCGCTCGCGCAGTTGCTCGGTGACGGCCTGCCTGTTGGAGGCCTCGACCTCGCCGCGCGCCGGTGCCCCTTCGAGGTCCACCGCCCTGAAGGTGAACGTGCTCATCTCAGCGAGCCCACGTTTCTAGACGGGCCACGAGAACCAATGTTTTCCGCGTGACGCATCCGTGCATCCAGTCCGTCCGGCCTACGCCGCCTTGGCCGGTTGCGCGGGCGCGCCCGCTCCCAGCAGCCGGCGCAGCTCCTCAGGCTGGCTGGAGCGCGACTCGGCGAGTTCGCGCGTGATCTTGCGCTCTCTGACCAGCGTCGCCAGCGCCGCGTCCATCGACTGCATTCCCCTGTCGGCCGAGGTCTGGAGCACCGAGTTGAGCTGGTGCGTCTTGCCCTCGCGAATCAGGTTGCGAACGGCCGGCGTGAACGTCAGCACCTCGCAGCAGGCGATGCGGCCCGACCCGTCGGCAGTCGGAAGAAGCTGCTGCGTGACAATCCCCTGAAGCGCGACCGCGAGCTGCACGCGCACCTGCTGCTGCTGGTACGGCGGAAACACGTCGATTATGCGATCGATCGTCGAAGCCGTGCTCTGCGTGTGCAAGGTCGCGAACACGAGGTGGCCGGTCTCGGCCGCGGTCAGCGCCGTCGAGATCGTCTCGAGGTCGCGCATCTCGCCGACCAGGATCACGTCGGGATCCTGGCGCAGCGCGGCCTTCAAGCCCAGCGAAAAGCTTTGTGCGTCGCTGCCGATCTCACGCTGGTTGACCATGCAGTTCTTGTGCCGGTGCAGGAACTCGATCGGATCCTCGATCGTCAGGATGTGCTCGTTGCGATCGTCGTTGATCTGGTCGATCATCGCCGCCAGTGAGGTTGACTTGCCCGATCCCGTCGGACCGGTCACCAGCACGAAGCCCCTCGGCTTTCTCGTCATGTCGTGCAGCGTTCCCGGCAAGCCGAGCTGCTCGATCGACTTGATCTTGGAGGGGATCAAACGCAGCGCCGCGCCGACGGCGTTGCGTTGCATGTAGGCGTTGACCCTGAAGCGGCCGTGGTGCGGCACCGAGTAGGAGAAGTCGACCTGCCAGTCCGTCTCCAAGCGCTTGCGCTGATCGTTCGAGAGGATCTCGTAGACAATGTCGCGCGTGTCCCTGGCCGTCATCTCCGGGTAGTCCATGCCCCGTAGCTGGCCGCGTATCCGCACCATCGGAGGAGCGCCCGCGGTCATGTGCAGGTCCGATGCGTCCAGCTCGATGATTTCCATCAGGATCTTGGCAAAATCGAAGTCCATGCTTCTCCTACTTCGGCCGAGTGTCTTGCGGGCTTAATCGGCAGCCATCGCCGAGCCCGTGACCCTGGCCACCTCCTCGATCGTGGTGATGCCGAGCCGGACCTTGTCGATGCCGTCCTGCTCCAGCGGCCGCATGCCCTGCTCGATCGCCACTTCACGGATCTCATCGGCAGAGGCCCTCTCGATCGTGAGCTTGCGCAGCTCCTCGCTCACGGTCATCGCCTCGTAGAGGCCGACTCGGCCCTTGTAGCCGGAGAAGCCGCAGCGCTTGCATCCCTTGGCCTCGTACGCCTCGAGGTCGTAGGGGATGTTGAAGTTCGACAGCGCATCGGCGGGAATCACGACGCGTTTCTTGCAGTGGGGGCAGAGCAGCCGGACCAGCCGTTGGGAGATGACGACGTCCAGCGCCGACGCGGTCAAGAATGGCTGGATGCCCATCTCCGAAAGCCTCGTGATCGCCGTCGGCGCATCGTTCGTGTGCATGGTCGAAAGGACGAGGTGGCCGGTCAGCGCCGCCTCGACCGCGATCTGAGCGGTCTCGGAGTCGCGGATCTCACCGACCATGATCACGTCGGGATCGGAGCGCACGATCGAGCGCAGCCCCGAGGCGAACGTCAGCCCGGCCCGGCTGTTGGTCTGGATCTGCGTCATGCCGGGAAGCTGGTACTCGACCGGGTCCTCGACCGTGACGATGTTCTTCTCCGGCGTGTTGATCACGTTGAGCGCCGCGTAGAGGCTGGTCGTCTTGCCCGAGCCGGTTGGCCCGGTCACGAACGTCGCGCCGTAGGAGCGCGTGAAACCTTTGTTGAACCGTTCGAGCGTGTCCTCCTGCATGCCGAGCCGCTCCAGCCCGATCAGCGCCTGCTCCTTGTCGAGGATCCGCAGCACCAGCTTCTCGCCTTTAACCGAAGGCACGCAGGACATGCGGATATCGACAGGATGGCCGGACACGGTCAGCCCGACCCGCCCATCCTGGGGCAGCCGCTTCTCCGCGATGTCGAGATCGGCCATGATCTTGAGGCGAGACACAACGCCCGCAACCATCTTCTTCGGAACCGTAGTGGTGTCGTGCAGCACGCCGTCAACCCTGTAGCGGACACGCACTTCCTTGCCCTCGGGTTGGAAGTGGATGTCGGACGCCCCCTCCTCGACCGCCTTGGCGATCACGCTATTGACCAGCTTGACGACCGGGGCGTCGCCCGACGCCTCACGGATGTCGGTGATCTGCGTGCCGTCGTCCTCTTCCTCGTCCTCCTCTTCGATCGCCTCGGCGATCGACTCGTCGAGTTGGGTCGCATGTGAGATCACGGCGGCGATGTCTTCCTCGGAGGCGACCGCGGGTCGCACATCGCGGCCGGTCATGATCGAGATGTCATCGACGGCGCGCACGTTGGTCGGGTCGGACATCGCGACCAGCAAGGTGTCCTCGTCGACGAACGCGACGGGAACGGCCTGGAAACGTTTGGCAGATGTGCTGGGAACGAGGTTGACCGCGCCCAGATCGAGCTCAAACGTATTCAGATCGAGATGGTCCAGCCCGAAGCGTTCGGACGTTGCGCGTGCAAGCTGGTCGGTGTTGACGACGCCGTCCTCGAGCAGTACGGCCTCGGCGGTCATGCCTCGGGCCCGCGCCTCGGCGATTGCCTCTTCGACGCGATCCTTGGAGGCGTAGCCCAACTCGACGATGTGGTCGGTCACGTAGCGTCCCGACCCGCCGCGTCGGCTCGGGGGTGTCAGACCAGGCCGCTGAGCAACCGGCTCGGCGGCCGGCTTGGCGGCCTTTGCAGACTTCTGCGCGGGCGCGCCCTCGACAGGGGAATCGGCGCCGTTACCGGATGCCGCGCCCGGCACCGGTGTCAGCTTAGGCTTCCCCTCCTTGGTCTTGGGCTCCGTCCCCTGCGCCAACTCTCATCGCCTCCAGTGAAGGCTCTTCACCCGTCCAAAGCCTGAAACTCGCGGCTCCCTGATGGACCAACACGTCGATTCCATCGACACACACGAGGCCCCGTTCCCTGGCGGTACGCACGAGCCACGTACCCCCCGCCCGGTAGACGAGATCGACGACCGTGTGCCGATCCTGGAATTCATCGGCTGAAAGGCGAAGCTCCTTGAAATCCGTCTCGGGCCGGTCTTCCGTGCCGGCCTGTGGGCCCATTGTAGGGGCCATTCCCACCGATGTCGCGTTGACGACCAGGTCAACGGCCGAAAGATCGGGCTCTGCGATCGGTTCCAGCACCGCCGTCGTGCGAGGTGCCAGATCGGCGACGAGCCGGCGCGCACGTTCGGGGTGGCGATTCCAGACATCGACCCGCCCTGCACCCCCGCTTGCAAGCGCCCAAACCGCTGCGCGCGCCGCCCCGCCGGCACCCAGCACGAGCGCCCGCATGGCGTTTGGGGAGCCGGGAGCGCGCTCGCGCAACGCCTCGAGGATTCCCTCGACATCGGTGTTGTGCGCATGGACGGTGTCGTCACCGAACACGAGGGTGTTGGCCGCGCCCACCAACCGTGCAACGTCGCTGGCGCTGTCCGCGACCTCCAATGCTCGCAGCTTGTGAGGAATCGTTACGTTCGCGCCAATGAAGCCTCGCCCAGACAGCTCGCGCACGAGCTGTTCAAATCGCTCCGGCTCCACGGGCAGTGCTTCGTAGCGCCAGTCGAGGCCGGCGGCGCGGAAGGCGGCGTTCTGCATTGCAGGGGAGCGGCTGTGCTCGACGGGCCAGCCGAGGATGCCGACCAGTTTCGTCACGGGCACTCCTGCGGATCCTTGCCGCCCGCGGCCTCGCGCGCCGCGTTGTAGCGCGCGACGTCCGCGTCGAACTGCGCCGACGTGGAGGAGAAGGCGTGCTCACCACACGTCCCCGGCTTTGCGACGTAGTACAGGTAGCCCGCCTTCGCGGGCCGCGCGGCGGCCTTCAGCGAGGCGAGCCCCGGGTTGCCGATCGGGCCCGGCGGAAGTCCCGCGTTGATCCGGGTGTTGTAGGGCGTGTCCGCGGCGAGCGTGCTTTGGGTGAGCGGCTCGGTCCAGTTGCGTGTTTCGAAACGTGTCGTCGCATCGATTCCGAGCGGGATGCCCTGCTCGAGCCTGTTGTAGGCGACGGCCGCGACCAGCGGTCGCTCCCGCCCCAAGGAGGCTTCGCCTTCGATCATCGACGCGATCGTGACCACGTCGTACACGTTGAGGTTCTTCTTCCGGGCATACGACATGTTTACGCCCGCGAGGTTGAGGTCGAATCCCTGGATCTGCTTGCGCACGAACTGCTCGGCGGTTGCGCCGGGCTTCAACTCGTAGGTCGCCGGAAACAGAAAACCCTCCAGGTTCTTTGCGTTCTGGGCGCCGTACCTGCGCGCCGGGATCAACGACGTGTTCGCGCTTGCCTGCAGATAGTCGCCCTTGATTCCGGATCGCGCGACGATCGGAGCGATTCGCGAGCGATCCAGCCCCTCGGGGACAACGATGTCGATCACCTTCACGGGTGGGCCCGTCACGAGCTTGTCGATCACCGCGCCATACGAGCTGGCTCTTCGGAGGCGATAGAGGCCCGGCTTGAGGTCGCCGCGCTTGCCGGCCACGGTCGCGCGGATCTGGAACAGCGTTGCGCTCTCGATCACGCCCCTGTCGGCCAGCAGGTCGGCGATCTCGCTCACGCCTGCGTTCTTGGCGATCTCGACGCGCACGCGTTCGCCACCCGATCCGGCGAACGGCTGCAACAGCGCCCACAGGAAGGTGAGGCATGCGAGCCCGATCGCGGCCGCCATGATTCTGCGCAGCCCGCCGTCGCCCGCGGTGCCGCCGGCACCGGCACCGGACGCGCGTTGACGGCGCTCGGCGCGACGGCGCTGGGCGCGCAGCTCGAACTCGTCAGGACTGGTCATAACGGGGGGCTACGCCCCCCTCGACCCCTCCTCATGCTGGAGCGTCCGCCTACGGCGGCCGCAGACATGTTTACGATCGTCCAGCGGCATCGAGGTAGCTTTTCAGCAAGTGGGCGGCGGCGCGCGAATCCTCCGACGTGCGACCCGGCGTTCGCTGCGCCAGTTGCGTCGTGAAACGCTCGTCGTGGGTGTGTACGGGCACATCGACGGCCTCTGCAAGCCGGACGACGAAGGCTCGCGTCTCCTTCGCCTGGGGCCCTTCCGACCCTGAAAGCCCGACCGGCAACCCGACCACGACCTCTTCGGCATCGCGCTCGGCGACCAGACGCGCGATCGCCTCGAGGCCACCTTCGGACGCAGGATCCTCGATCGCTTCGATCGGAGTCGCAAGCGTGCCGCTCGGATCGCTGATCGCGCAGCCGCAGCGCGCGCTGCCGTAATCGAGCGCAAGCACGCGGGTCACGTGGAGGCGCGAATCAGGTCGGAGAGTCTCTCTCCGGCAGCCTTGATCGCCGGCTCAACCTTGTCTGCTTCGCGCATGCCGGCGGTTGCCATCGAGTGCCGTCCGCCGCCGCCGCCGCCGTACTCGCTAGCAGTCGATTTGAGCACCTCGGCCGCGTTCACGCCCCGCTGTTGCGGAAGAGCCGTGCCGCCGGCGACCATCATTCCCTTGCCCTCCATCGTAGAGCCGACCACCACGACGCCCTCGACCAGTTTGCCCTTGACCCGATCGACGATGTCGCGCAGCGCATCCTGGTCGAGGTCCGGCGCGTACCCCGTTGCGACCTTGATGCCATCGACCTCGGTAGCTCCGGCGACCACATCGTTCACGATCTGATCGAGGCCGCCGCCACCGGCCTTGTGCTGCCGTTCCAGCTCCCTTACGCGCTCAATCTGATCCTCGACCGCAGCCAACGCACCTTCGGGCCTCGTTCGCAGCTGCGCTGCTATCTGTTCCAGCGCGCGGTCGCGGTCGCGCAGCAGGGCGACCGCCTGCGGGCCGGTCGCCGCCTCGATGCGACGCACGTTGGCGGCGCTCGAACCCTCGCCGAGAATCTTGAACACGCCGATCTGCGAGGTCGCCCACACGTGCGTGCCTCCGCAAAGCTCGCGCGAGACGTCTTCCACCTCGACGACGCGCACCTCGTCGCCGTACTTCTCGCCGAACAGAGCCATCGCGCCCAGTTCCTCTGCGCGAGCGCGCGTCGTGTAGAAGGCGCGAACGGGGCGGTTCTCGACCACCCATTGGTTGACGCGATCCTCGATCTCGGCCAGCTCCTGTGGCCCGAGCGCCTTTCCGTGTGTGAAGTCGAATCGCAGCTTGTCCGGGCGCACGGCCGAGCCGGCCTGCCGCACATGCTCCCCGAGCCGCTCGCGCAGGGCGGCGTGAAGCAAGTGCGTGGCTGTGTGGTTGGCGGCGGTGGCGTGGCGCGCGACCGCATCGACGCGCAGACGTACCCGCTCGCCCTGCTTGACCTCGCCCTGCTCAACCGCCACGGCGACCGCTTGGTCGTCGCCGAGGCGGAACACGTCATCGACGCGGGCGCGCCCGGACTCGGTCTCGATCGTGCCGGAATCCGCAACCTGTCCCCCACCCTCGGCGTAGAAGGGGCTCTCCGGGAACTTCGCCAGCAGCAGGTCGCCGCTTTGCTCGAACGCCGCGACGCTCGTCTGCACGTCGGTCTGCTCGTAGCCGACGAACCTGCTTGTGAAGCCGGCCTCGCGCGCGAAGGCCGTGACGACGCCGTGGTCGCGCTCGGAGCCGTGCGCGCTGGCGGAGCCCGTACGCGCGCGCTTGCGCTGCTCCTCCATCAACTCGTGGAAGCCCGCGTCGTCAACCGACAGGCCGTCCTCGGCCAGCAGCTCCCTGGTCAGGTCGTAGGGGAACCCGTAGGTGTCGTGCAGCTTGAAGGCATCGTCGGCGGCGATCCAGGAGGTCTTGCTCGCCTGCGCGCCCGCGACCAGCTCGGCCAGCAGCACGGTGCCTTGCTCGAGCGTCCTGCCGAAGTTCTCCTCCTCGGAGGCAAGCCATTCGTGGATCGCCTTGCGCTCGGCCCCGAGCCCGGGATATGCGTCGCCCATCGTTTCGACCACGCGGTCGGCGAACGGGGTCAGAAAGGGTGAGGCCAAACCGATCGCGCGTCCCTGCTGGATCGCGCGCCGCATGATCCGCCGCAGGATGTAGCCGCGGTCCTCGTTGGAGGGAACAACGCCGTCCGCAATCAGGAACGTCATCGCGCGTCCGTGGTCGGCGAGAATGCGCAGCGCGCGCGTCGTCTGGCGATCGTCGCCGTAGCGCCGCCGCGACATCTGCTCGCCAAGATCCAGCAGCGGCTTGAACTGATCGGTCTCGAACACCGAGGGAACATCCTGAAGGATCGCCGCCATGCGGTCCAGGCCGAGCCCGGTGTCGATGCTCTGCTTGGGCAGCGGCGCCAGCGACGCGTTCTCGCCAAGCGAGTACTGCATGAAGACGAGATTCCAGAACTCGAGGAAGCGCTCCGTGTCATCGCCGGGCCGGTCGTCGTCGGGCCCGAACTCGGGGCCGCGATCCAGGTACAGCTCGGAGCAGGGCCCGCAAGGCCCGACCGATCCCGCCTGCCAGAAGTTCTCCGAGCGCGGCAGGCGCACGATGCGCTCGTCGGGCACGCCGACCGACCGCCAGACGTCGATCGCCTCCTCGTCAGGGCCGAGGCCGAGTTCGGCGTCGCCTTCGAAGACGGTGATCCAGATCAACTGCGGGTCGAAGCCGAAACCCTGCGTCGAGAGCTCCCAGGCAAACTCGACCGCCCCCTGCTTGAAGTAGTCGCCGAACGAGAAGTTCCCCAGCATCTCGAAGAAGGTCAGGTGGCGCGCCGTGTTGCCGACCTGGTCGATGTCGGTCGTGCGGAAGCACTTCTGGCACGAGGTGAGCCGTGGGTGCGGCGGGTCCTCCCGACCGAGGAAATGCGGCTTGAACGGCTGCATACCGGCAGTGGTCAGCAGCACCGACGGGTCGTAGGCGCTCGGCACGAGCGACGCCGAGGCAATTCGCGCATGGTCGCGCTGCTCGAAGAACGAGAGGTAGGTCTCGCGAATCTGCGCTGAACTGAGCGGCTTGCCCTTGGCCATCGGGCGGGAGTCTAAGCCCGCCTCACGCTGCGACGGCAGAAGCGTCGATCACGCCGTGCCCGATCACCCGGTCGCGGGAGTCGAGCAGGCATGCGACCTGGCCCGGGGCGACGCCGAGCACGTCGTCCGACAGCGACAGTTCGACACGCCGGTGAAACCCCGCGTCCAGCCGGTCCACGGACGTGCAGGCGACCGGGCTCGAACGGTAGCGCAGCTTGACGCGCGCGATTCTGTCTCCGCCGCGATGGAGCGTCACCGGCGCGAGTGCGACCGTTCGAGTCGCCAGCTCCCGCCGCGTGCCGGCGATCACGCGGTTCGTCCTAGCGTCGGTGGCAAGCACGAACAGCGGCTCGTGATGCGCCACCCCGAGCCCGCGGCGCTGGCCGACGGTGAAGCGCGAGTATCCGCCGTGGCGGCCGATGACCGCTCCGCGCGAATTCACCACGTCGCCGTCGCGCGCCATTGGGCCACCGTGACGAGCAAGGAAGCGCTCGCGTTGCGTGCCGGCGAGGAAGCACAGATCCTGGCTTTCGGGCCGATCGGCGACCGGCAGCGACGCCTCACGCGCGAGCCGGCGCACCTGAGGCTTCTTCATGTCGGCGAGCGGAAACCTCAAGCGCCCCAGCAGCTCGGGCCGCAGCGCCGAGAGCATGTACGTCTGATCCTTGTGATCGTCATGGGCCGGCGCCAGCAGCGGCCCCTCGTCGTCGTCGTCGACGCGCGCGTAGTGGCCGGTGACCAAAGTGTGGGCGCCGATTGCGACGCCGAGGTCCAGCATCGAGTCGAAGCGCACGTGGCCGTTGCAGCGCACGCAAGGATTGGGCGTGCGACCCTGTTCGTGCTCGGCGATGAAATCATCGACCACCGACGCGCGAAACTCGGGCTCGAGGTCGAGCGTCAGGTGCGGCATGCCGAGCGAGTGCGCCAGCGCACGAGCGTGAATCACCGCACGCGGCGAACAGCAGCTCTTCTCGGCGTCGCCGACCTCGTCCGCCCACAGCTTCAGCGTCACGGCTGCCACGTCGCGACCCTCGCGCATCGTCAGCAGCGCAGCGACTGCACTGTCCACGCCTCCGCTCATCGCGACCAGCACCCGATCGCCGACGGGCGGCTGCGAGCGACCGCCCTCTACGAGCGACCTCCAGCGCCCGGCCAGTGCGCGATGCAGCGCGTCGGAGGCAAGCTCGGCAGCGTGCAGTTTTCCCGGCGACAGGCCACCCAGCTCGGTGGCGATCTCGGCCACGCCGACCCGCGCCGCGTCGATGTCCCGGGCCCCGTCGATCAGTGACACGCAGGCGCTGCCGGCCGCGATCGCGGCCGCACAGCCGTGGGCGTCGAAGCTCGCCTGCGCGATCGTCCCCTGCTCGACGCGCACGGCGATGCGAACGAGGTCACCGCAGGCCGCGCCGCCGGCGCTGCCCACGAGCGCGCCGGCCGGCACCGGGCCGCGATTGACCGGATGCTTCAGGTGCTCTTCGAGTCGCCCGCCGTCCATCGCGCCGAGTATAAGGAGGCCGGGGGAGGCGCGAGAGCGCGGCCCCGGCCGACGAGTTCGACTTTGACCCCGTATAACGGGGTCAAGTGTGCATTCGTCAGGTGCGCAACCGATCGAAGCGCGAGACCACTGACCAGGCGCCGTGGTTCTCGTCAGGTGCCGTAGTTCTTGTAGGTCGTGGCCGAGCGGCGCATCTTGCGAAGGTCGTTCTCGATCGCGTTGGCCATCGTCTTGCTGTCGACGAACCCGGTCTGCACATCGGACTGCCCGTGCCTGTTGATCACGATGTAGCTGGGCGTCTGGCTGAGACCCTCGGCACCGGTGATCGTCAACCAACGCGTCAGAGCGCCGATGCCGGGATCGAAAACCGCGATCTTCTCCTTTGGGTGCTGACGCGCGTACTTGCGCATGGTGGCGGCGGCCCGCTGCATGTGGCGATCCTCGACGCCCTGCTTGCGCCAGAACAGGATTGCGACCACGAAGTTCTTGTCCAGCGCTTTGCTGACCGGAGCGGGCAGCTTCGTCAACTCGACGTTGCTGGTCGTGGGCTCGCTGGGCGTCGTGGGCGTGGCGTCGGCCTTTGTTGTTTCCTTGCTGGTCGAGTCGGACGGCGCCGGCGCGGGAGTCGTAGTCGCCGGAGCGGTGGTGGGCGAAGACTTGTCGGACTTCGGGCGTGTGGCCACGAACGCCACGCCGAGCAACACGACGCCTATCAGGCCGATCAGCACGGGGCGGGGGATCGACGAAACGCTCACGCCGGCTCACCACCCTGCTTCGCGAAGAAAAGGCCCCAACTTGCCGTTGCCGCCTCGGGCTTGAACCTGCCTATGCAGGTGGGTGTCCACAGAGCGCGCGGGCCAAAACCCGCGAGCCCGATATCGGACTCCCTTCCCGAATGTGTTGGCTCAAACGAAGAGCGACTGACGAACAAGCTCGGGCCTCCCGAAACTTAGCACTTCGGTGCTTTCAGGCTCATGTGTCGGCAAGGCCCGCCGAAACATTGAGGGCCTCGAGGCCCCTGCCAGCCACCTAGCCGCTCGGCCGGATCCCCAGCTCGCGAAGCTGTCGCGGCTCCAGAGGCGCCGGAGCGCCGGTCATCGGGTCGGAGCCGGAGGCGGTCTTGGGAAACGCGATCACGTCGCGAATCGAGTCGCGCCCCGCCAGCAGCGCGACCAGCCGATCGAGGCCGAACGCGATTCCGCCGTGCGGCGGGGCCCCATGCTGGAGCGCTTTGATCAGGAAGCCAAACTTCTCGTCGGCCTGCGCGCGATCGAGACCGAGTGCCTGAAGCACTGCATACTGCGTTCCTGGGTTGCTGATACGAATGCTGCCGCCGCCCAGCTCGACGCCATTGACGACGAGGTCGTAGGCCTCGGCCCGCACCTCGCCAGGGTCCTTGTGAATGGCGGCAAGCGATTCCTCGACCGGAGCGGTGAAAGGATGGTGGAGCGGATCCCAGCGTTGCTCGTCGTCGTTCCATTCCAGCAACGGGAAATCGGTTATCCACACGACATCCCATTTGGTCGGGTCCGCAAGCTCGAAGCGCTCCGCCAGATGGGAGCGCAGGGCTCCCAGCACGCGTGCCGCGACGCGCTCCCGATCGGCGACGATCAGCAACAGGTCCCCCGTCCCGCCGTCGAGTTGCCCGAGAATCGCGCTCTCTTCCTCGTCGCTCAAGAACTTGGCGATCGGCGACTTCCACCTGCGGCCCTCGCCTGCCTCGACATATCCCCAGACCAGGCCACCGGCCCCCTGCTGCTTGGCGAACTCGATCAGCGCATCAAGCTCGGCGCGTGACAGCTCGCTCGAGCCCGCGTTGAGGCCGCGCACGACCCCACCGTCATCGAGAACCGACCGGAAGACCTTGAAGTCGGTGCCGCGCAGCGCGTCGGAGAGTTCGCGGATTTCGAGCCCGTAGCGCAAGTCGGGGCGGTCGCTGCCGAACTTGAGCATCGCCTCCGCGTGCGACATACGCGCGAACGGGGCCTTCAACTCGACGCCACCCGCAGCGAACGCATCGGCGATTACGCCCTCCGACGCGTCGATCACGTCCTCCTGCGTCACGAACGACATCTCCATGTCGAGCTGGGTGAACTCGGGTTGGCGGTCGGCACGCAGGTCTTCGTCACGGAAGCAGCGCGCGATCTGGTAGTAGCGCTCGTACCCGGCGACCATCAAGAGCTGCTTGAAGAGCTGCGGCGACTGCGGCAGCGCGTACCAGCTTCCCTGCTGCATCCGGCTCGGCACGACGAAGTCGCGCGCGCCCTCCGGTGTGGAACGAGTCAGCACCGGCGTCTCCAGTTCGATGAAGCGAGCCTCGTCGAGATGGGCCCGGATCGCGTGGACGACCCGATGACGCAGCTCGAGCGCTCGCTGCATCGGCTCCCGGCGCAGGTCGAGGTAGCGATGCTCGAGGCGCAACGACTCATCCACGACGGTCTCCTCGTCGAGTGGGAACGGCGGCGTGAGCGCATCTGCAAGCACGTCGAGCTCAGACACCCGGATCTCGATCTCGCCGGTGGGAAGGTCGCGGTTGATCGTGTCGTCGGAGCGTGGAACGACCTCGCCCGCCACCGACAGCACCCATTCGGAGCGCAGCTCGTGGGCGCGACGATGGGCCTCGGGCGCCTCCTCGGGGTGAAAGACGATCTGCACCAGGCCGCTGCGATCGCGCAGATCGACGAACACCAGGCCACCGTGGTCGCGACGACGATGCACCCAGCCGGCCACCCGGACGCAATCGCCGATCTTTGGCGGCAGAACCTCGCCGCACCACACGTCGCGGTAGGGATTCTCGTCCGCCGGGCTCATGAGCCGTTTCCCTGCGAGGTCGTGCGATCGACCAGCTCAACGCGCAAGTGGGCGAGCGCGATCTCCTCTTGCTCGGAGCGGTCGAGGTCACGAACAGCGGCCGTCTCGGCCTCCCATTCCTTCGGGCCGATGATCACGGCCCAGCGCGCACCACTTCGCGACGCGTGTTTGAGCTGGCCCTTGAGCGAGCGCCCGCCGAAGTCCATCGTCGCACCAATGCCTTCGTCGCGCAGCTCCGAGATCGTGCGAAACGCACGCTGTTTGGCCGCCGGCTCGGTGACCGCAAAGAGAACCGCGACAGCACGTGCTTGCTCCGATGCTTCCTGCGGGGCAGTGTCGCCCGGCTGCGCCTCGATCGCCTGTGCGATCCGCTCGAGACCGCTCCCCCATCCCACGGCCGGCGTCGGCTCGCCGCCGATCTGCTCCACCAGGCGGTCGTAGCGGCCGCCGCCGCCGATTCCACTCTGCGCCCCGAGGGCGTCACAGCGGAACTCGAACACGGTGCGCGTGTAGTAATCGAGCCCGCGCACCAGACGCGGGTCGAGCACGTAATCGATGCCGGCGCCGTCGAGCGTCGCGCGCAGCTCGTCGAAGTGCGCGCGGTCGGCGTCGTTGAGGCGGTCGATCACCTTGGGCGCCTCGTCGGTGATCGCCTGGATCCCGGCATCGTCCCAGTCGAAGACGCGCATCGGGTTCACCTCGATGCGCGCTCGTTGATCGGCATCGAACACGTCCGAGCGAAACAAGAAGTCGGTCAGCTCGCGCCGATAGTCGGCGCGAGCGTCAGCGTCGCCGATGCTGTTGAGGTGCAGCCGCACATCCTCGATGCCCAGTCGCGCGAACAGTCGAGCGAGCAGGTCGATCAGCTCGGCGTCGAGCGCCGGGTCGTCCGAGCCGAGCGCCTCCGCGCCAACCTGGGCGTGCTGGCGGTAGCGCCCGGACTGCGGCGCCTCGTAGCGCAGCATCGGACCCGTGTACCAGAGCTTCACCGGCTGGGGGAGCTTGTGCATGCCGTGCTCGGCGTAGGCACGGCAGACCGGGGCGCTCCCCTCCGGTCGCAGGGTGAGCGAGCGCCCGGAGCGATCCTCGAACGTGTACATCTCCTTGCGCACGATGTCGGTGGCGTTGCCGACCGTGCGCGTGAACAGCTCCGTGTCCTCGAACACCGGCGTCTCGATCTGGCCGAAGCCGGCGCCTTCGAGCAGCGTGCAGGCCTCCGAGACGATGCGCCTGCGTACAAGCGCCTGCTCGGGTAGAAGGTCGTGGGTTCCGCGGGGAGCCTGGAACATCGGTTGCTCCTATGTCAAGGCAAGTCCGCTATTTGGCGGATTGCAGTAGATC
>JBBDJG010000028.1:0-87008 GCA_040880005.1 Solirubrobacterales bacterium | reverse complement strand
CGGCGAAGGCAGGAGGCCTGTAACGGACTACGAATTAGAGGGAGCGAGTACTAGTACCCCGTCAACCAACGTTCGCCCCGTTCTGGCGGCTGCGAGCCTTCGCTTGGCGGCGTCCTCAGTCGCCGCAATGGCGCTGCCATTCTGGCTCCCTGCGTCCTTGCCACGCTCGGCTCTCGCTCGCCAGAAGCGGGCCGACGTTGGCAGACGCGGCACTAGTCTAGAACCGAACCGGCTTGGCGACCCGACTCACGCCGATAGCGTTGCCGGCGCCATCGCTGGCCTCGAAGCGGTAGCTGGCGGAGGTTCCGCGCGTGACCGTGAAGTAGCCGCTCGCGTCGGTGGCGATCGACGTTGCTTCTTTCGTGAACCCTGATCCGCCCTTGCGTTGTAGCCGCACGCGACGGATGCCCGTACCCGGTCGTACGCGACCCCAGATCAGGACACCCGATCCACGTCGGTGCACGACGATCGGGAACCGGTACGCGTCGTAGGCCGGCTTTTGCCGAGCGTCGGTGAACCTCAAGCCGGTCTGAAAGCCACGGTAACGGTTGAACACCGGCCCGCTGGTCAAGGGTGGATCGTCATAGAGCAGATACTGTGAGTAGCTGCGCAGGCGCGAGTACTTGTAGGAGAATTCCTCGCTCTCGTTGATGATTCGGGCCTGCTCCGCGGGGCCGCCCCCGGCGAAGGGGTCTGGTGGATTGGTCTGGATCCCGAATTCGGTGTTGTAGATCGGCAGGCGAGCGGGCAGCCGTCCCGCACGCGCCGCTTTGTCCAGCGCCTTTGCCAGGCGCCGGATCACCGTGATCGAGATCGTGTCGCCGCGCGGGCGATAGTTGGAGATCGGCCGCGTGTAGGCGTGGATGGCAAAGCCGTCGGCGTCGACCGTCTTGAAGCTCGCGCAGGACTGCCCGCGCGCAGCCCTGCCCCGCAGTCGCTTGTACTTCTTGTCGAGGCACAGCCACGAGCGAAGAAACCCGAGCGGTCCCGGACCGCCGGCGGGGGCTCCCGGTGCCAGCTCTCCGACCAGGACCGTGGATGTCGTGTGTCCTGCCGCGCGCAGCGCGGGCACACCCTTCGCCACCAAGTCGCGGTAGATCCGTGCCGACGGCGAGTTGTGAACCGACTGCGGCTTTAGGAACTGAGGGTGATTCGGCTCGTTCAACAGGGTCCAGTTCTGGACACGCGGCAAACCCGCGAAGCTGCCCGAGTAGCGCTTGCCGGTTGCCGCCGCGAAACGAGCAAACTCGACGGCGCTCGGATAGTAGTTGTCTCCACGACCGTCCCTCGTGGCCCACACGGGCGCCGGGCCGCCGAGCGTGATCAAGACGCGAAGGCCTCTTGCCGTTGCCTGAGCGACCACGTCGTCGTAGGCGGCGAAGCCGGGGTACGCGGCGGGGTCGTCCGCGTCGAAAGCCGGACGCTGCTTTGCGGAGGAGTCCGGCGCGATGTCGCGCCAGGAGACCAGCACTCGCAAAGTGTCGGCGCCAAGTGCGCTGATCTCGTCGAGCACAGCCGCGCGGGTTGTGGCATCCGTGCGCGTGAGTTGGCGCTGCTCC
Source organism: Solirubrobacterales bacterium (assembly GCA_040880005.1). GTDB lineage: Bacteria > Actinomycetota > Thermoleophilia > Solirubrobacterales > JBBDJG01 > JBBDJG01. Next base: position 85,449 of record JBBDJG010000028.1, on the reverse strand, counting down.
TCGAATATCGACCACTGCGTCCTGCTGGCATGGGCTGCGTCCGCCGCCGGGCCCGCGAAGCCGAACGACAGGATCGCGAGGATCAGGGGAGCCACCCCGTGACCCGGGCGGCTACGGGTGATCCAGAATCCGATCTGCTTGCCGATGTCCTTGCTCTCGTTCATTCCGTGCTGCCAAGCGCGTGTACCGTGAACGCTGGACCGCAGCCGAAGTTGCGCGACGCCCGCGATGGACCGGACCAATGGTGGCCCGGAATCGGCCGGCCGTCACAATCCTGCGCCCCGCGGCAAGTGGCGCCGGCGCCGTCCAATACCGGCAAGATACAGGCTGGGTTCGTGGGTGTGCCTCACCCGGCCGCCCGGCGGCCTCCACTGTTTGTTTTTCGTTAACGTTGCGGACCAATCGAGAGGGCATCGTCCTCGGGTGCCGATAAGTTCCTTTGGGAGGCCGATTTGAGCAAGGCAATCTGCATAGTCATTGCGGCGGCATCGATGTTTTTCACATCCGTCGGAGCGGCCAACGGCGCAACCGTCGGCATCGCCGATCAGAGCCCGGCGATGTTCACTGACCCCAGCTTCACGAAGCTCGGCGTTAAGCTGTCGCGCTTGATCGTTCCCTACGACGTCGTCGGTCAGCCAAACGACCGCGCTCAAACTGACCAGTGGATTGCGGCGGCGCAAAAAGCCGGAGTCGCGCCGCTGATCTCCTTCGAGCACTCGCGCGCACAGCCCAAAAAACGGCCGAGCGTCGCCGAGTACACGGCCGCGTTCAAGGCATTCCGGCAACGGTACCCGTCGGTCACCACCATCTCGCCCTTCAACGAGGCCAATCACCAGACCCAGCCCACGTACCACCGGCCTCGGCTGGCGGCGCAGTACTACAACGCCGTGCGCGCCAACTGCCCAGGCTGCAAGATCGTCGCGCTCGACGTGCTCGACCAGGGCGGCATGGTGGAGTACGTGAAGGCCTTCAAGAGGACCGCCAAAAAGCCGAGGATCTGGGGACTGCACAACTACCGCGACACGAATCGCTTTCGCACCTCCGGCACGAAAGCACTGCTCAAGGTCACCAAGGGTCAGATCTGGTTCACCGAGACCGGCGGTATCGTCAGCTTCTCGAAAGCGTTTCGCTACAACGAGAAACGCGCGGCGCGAGCGCTGAAGCAGATGTTCAAGCTGACCCGCCTGAGCAAGCGGATCAAGCGGTTGTACATCTACGCTTGGTTCGGCGAGCCGCGAGGTGCGCGCTTCGACGCGGGCCTCGTCGGACCCAACGGGCAACAGCGGCCCGGCTACCTGGTGGTCAAGAAGAAGCTCGGCCGCTGATCGCGCCGGGTCGGCCGGGTAGGCTACTGCCGGCTTGACCCGTCTCAGCGAATACTTCCTGCCGACCGTCAAAGAGCCGCCCTCGGACGCGGAGGCGATCTCGCACGTGCTGATGGTCCGAGCCGGGCTCGTCCGCCAGGTGGGGGCCGGCATATGGACCTACCTTCCGGCCGGATGGCGCACCCAACGACGAATTGAGGGCATCATCCGCGAGGAGATGGAAGCGATCGGCGCGCGGGAGATGTTGATGCCGGTACTCCAGCCGCAGGAGTTGTGGGACGAGACGGGGCGCAGCGCGATCCCCGAGCTGTTCAAGCTGCACGATCGCAGGGAGTCGCCGCTGGTCCTGGCGATGACTCACGAGGAGGCGGTGACATTCCACGTCGCGCACGAGGTTCAGTCGTACCGCGACCTGCCCCTGATCCTTTACCAGTTCCAGGTCAAGGAACGCGACGAGCCACGGCCCCGCGCGGGCGTGCTGCGCACACGCGAGTTCATCATGAAGGACTCCTACAGCTTCGATCGCGACACGGAAGGGCTCGAAGCTTCCTACCAAAAGCACATCGAGGCCTACGACCGCATCTTCGACCGCTGCGGCCTGCGCTGGTACCGGGTTGCTTCCGACGTCGGCATGATGGGCGGCCTGGGCGCTCACGAATACATGGCGCCGTGCGCCGCCGGAGAGGACGAGGTCGCGCTTTCCGACGCCGGCTACGCGGCCAACGTCGATGTCGCCACGGGCGTTGCCGTCGCCGTGGCCGGCGGACCCCGGCTCGACGCGCCTGAGCCCGTCGACACGCCCGACCAGCGAACGATCGAGGAGGTCAGCGGCCTGCTCGGCATCGATCCAGGAGCCATGATGAAGTCGGTCGTCGTGGTCGTCGAGGGCCGGGGGACCGTGCTCGCGCTGGTCCGTGGCGATCACCGCGTCAACGACGTCAAGCTGCGCTCCGCGCTGGGCGCCGAGTTTCGCGCCGCCAGCGACGAGGAGATCCGAGCCGCGTTCGGGACCGAGCCCGGATTCATCGGCCCGGTCAGCGTTACGGGTGTCGAGGTCGTCGCCGATCTGGCGCTCGAGGGCGGCTCTTTCGTCACCGGCGCCAACCGGGCCGGCCAGCACCTGCGCGGTGTCGAGCCGGGCAGGGACTTCAAGGCCCGCTTCACCGACATTCGCCAGGTGGAAAAGGGGGACACTTGCCCCAACGGCGGCGCGATTCGCATCGAGCCCGCAATCGAGATCGGCAACATCTTCAAGCTCGGTACGCGCTACTCGCGGCCGCTGGGCGCCACCTACCTCGACGATTCCGGAACCCGGCTACCGATTGTGATGGGCAGCTACGGCATCGGCCCGGCCCGTATCGCGGCCGCCGCAATCGAGCAATCGGCCGACGACCACGGCATCTCGTGGCCGCGCGCGATTGCTCCCTTCGACCTGCAGCTCGTCGGGATCGGCAAGCCGGACACGCCCGAGCACGAGCTTGCCGAACGGCTCTACGCCGAGCTGGGGGCCGCCGGTTTCGACGTGCTCTACGACGATCGTGACACCTCTCCGGGGGAGAAGTTCGTTGAGGCCGAACTGCTGGGGTGTCCGCTGAGGGTCGTTGCCGGCAAGCGCAGCCTCGAGAGCGGAGAGTTGGAGGTACAGGTGCGGCGCACGACCGACAAGCGGTCGATCCCGCTCGACGACGCTCCGGCGGCGCTGCGCGAGCTGTGGCAGACGCTTCCATGAACGGGCCACGCGATCGCCGAGCTGGCTTTCTGCGCATGTCCGGGCTGGACCGAAGTGCCGCGCCGCCGGCCGAGACCCGCAAGGGCGCGCCGTTGCGACCACTGACACTTCCCAATCTGGTCGGCTACTTGCGCATCGTGCTGATCGGGCTCTTTCTGTGGCTGAGCTTCAGCAGCGACGACGGACGATCGCCTGCCACCTTCGTGGTTTTCGCTGCGGCAGCAGCCGGTGATTACGTGGACGGCCTGCTGGCACGCATCACGGGACAGTACTCTCGCCTTGGAACGCTGATGGACCCGTTTGTCGATCGCGTGCTGATCATCTCGGGTGTCCTCGTGTGCTGGCACTTCGAGCTGTTGCCGCACTGGGCACTCGTCGCGTTGATCGCGCGCGAGGTCGTCATGCTCGCGGTCGTCGCATTCGGACTCTCACGTGGCCTCGACATCGAGGTCAACATGGTTGGCCGCGTCGCGGTCTGGTTCGTGATGGCCGGGCTGGGATTGACGCTGGCGGCCGACAGTGTCGTGTTCCGGGCCTCTCTCTACGTGGGGCTGGTGGGGTCGTGGCTGGCCACGCTGCTCTACGTGCGCAACGGCGCACGGCAGCTGCGCGATCGGGGCAGTACCGCCGCCGCCTGAGCCTGTTACACGCGCACCGTAGAATGGTGCTCGTGAAAGCCGTCGTCATGGCAGGAGGAGAGGGAACCCGCCTGCGACCGCTCACCTCCAATCAGCCCAAGCCGATGGTGCCGGTTGCGGGCAAGCCGTGCATGGAGCACATCGTCGAGCTGGTCGCTCGGCACGGCCTCACCCAGATCGTGGCAACGCTCGCCTATATGCCGCAGATCATCCGAGGCTACTTCGGAGAGGGATCTCAGCTCGGCGTCGAGATCGACTACTCGATCGAGGAGCTACCGGCCGGAACCGCCGGCAGCGTGAAGCTGCTCGAGCACTATCTCGACGACACGTTTCTCGTCATCAGCGGCGACGCGATCACGGACATCGACCTGACGGCCCTCTTGCGCGCCCATCGCGAGAGCGGTGCCGCGGCCACCCTTGCGCTGAAGCGGGTGCCGAACCCGCTCGAGTTCGGTGTCGTGATCGCCGACGAGCAGGGCAGAATCGAGCGGTTCCTCGAGAAGCCAAGCTGGGGCGAGATTTTCTCGGACACGATCAACACTGGCATCTACGCGCTCGAGCCCGACGTTCTGCGCAGCGTTCCCGAGGGAGAGCCGTTCGACTTCTCGACACAGCTCTTTCCCGCCTTGCTCGAGGCCGGGGTCCCGTTGTACGGGCACGTCGTGGACGGCTACTGGAAAGACGTCGGCAACCTGATCCAGTATCAGGAGGCAAATCGCGACGCGCTCGACGGCAAGGTGAACATCAGCATCGCCGGCATCAAGTTGCGCGACAACATCTGGGTCGGCGAAGGATCGCTGGCGGAAAACCTCGACGCGATTCACGGTCCTGCGGTGATCGGTAACTACTGCGCGATCGATCCGACCGCGTCGATCGGCCGTTACACGGTACTTGGAAACAACGTGATCGTGAAGGAATCGGCCGCCACAGAGTTCTCGATGATCGATTCCAACTGCTATCTCGGCCCTCGCTCGCAGGTGCGAGGAGCGGTGGTAGGCAAGGGATGCGAGATCGGTGCACACGCGTCGGTTTCCGACGGCGCAGTCGTCGGCGACGAATGCATGATCGGCAAACAAAGCGTGATCGCCCCCAACGTCCGCATCTATCCGTTCAAGCGCGTTGACACCGGCGCGACCGTGCAAAGCTCGCTGATCTGGCAGCCGCGCGGTCCCTCCACGCTCTTCTCCGACGAAGGTGCCACCGGCATCGTCAACGTTGAAATCACGCCCGAAACCGCCACCCGTCTGGCGATGGCCTTTGGTACTGCGCTGCGACGCAGCGACCGGGTGGTCGCGAGTCGCGACGCGCATCCCGCCTCGCGCATGATCAAGCGGGCGATGATTGCCGGCATCGTGGCAACCGGTGTATCCGTTGAGGACCTGCGCACCGCCACCGGCGCAGTCAACCGTTTCGAAGTGGCCAACAGCGCCGCGCCGGGCGGCTTTCATGTTCAAATCTCCGAAAGGGACCCCGAGCGCATCCAGATCATGTTCTTCGAGTCGAACGGCATGCTCGCGACGGACACGACCCGCAAGACGATCGAGAAGCTTTTCAACCGGCAGGAGCTACGGCGTGCGCTTCTGACGCAGCTCGGCGAGCTGGCGTTCCCGCCGCGTGTCACCGAGAGCTACGTCAAGGCGCTCGCCGAGAGCGTCGACGTCGAGCGGGTGCGAGCCGCCCGATTTCGCATAGCCGCCGACTACGGGTACTCCAGTGCCGGTCGCGCGATGCCCGCGCTGCTGCGCGAGCTGCGCGTGGAGTCTTTTTCGACCCACTCCTTCACAGACCCCGACGAGCAGGCGATCCTGACAGCCGACATGCCCGAGTTCACCAGCCAGACGCGCCGGCTCGTCGAGGCAATGGGGGCCACGTTCGGAGTCGTGATGGATCAAGCAGCCGAACGCGTCGTCCTGATCGATGAGCGTGGGGAGGAGGTCCCCTCGGACCAGGCATTGCACCTCGTGCTGATGCTGGTCGCCCGACGTGCCGAAAAAGGTGGCAAGGCCGGCGGCAAGGTGGTGCTGCCGGCGAACTGCTCACGAAAGGCAGAGAGGATCGCCACCGCTGCCGGGCTGGAGGTCGTGCGAGCCGGCGTAACCCGTACCGGCATGACCGAGGCGGCAGCCGAGCACGGGGTCGTGTTCGCGGGCTCGCCCGACGGTGCTTTCGTCTTCCCCTCGTTTCTCCCCGGCTGTGACGCGGTCCTGACCGTCGCGAAGGTGCTGGAGCTGCTCGCGTTCGAGAGCAGACCGCTGTCCGAGCTGTGCAGCGAGGTTCCGAGGGCCGCTTTGATCCATCAGCGTGCGCCCGTGCCCTGGAGCCTGAAGGGGATGGCGATGCGCGAGCTGGGCGAGCGCGTCAAGGACACCCGAGTGGAGCTTTCCGAGGGCATCCGGGTCGAAGAAAACGGGGCATGGGCCCAGGTCGTCCCGGACCCCTACGAGCCGCTGTTCCACATATATGCGGAGGGGGAGACGGGCGCCGAATCCGCTGCTCTCGCGCGCCGCTACCGGGCGATGCTGGAGGAGGTGCTGGAGGGAGCCTAGATATGCTTGCGGCCGCCGTAGGCGGGCGCTCTAGCATGAGGGGGGATCGAAGGGGCGGAGCCCCTCGTCGTGACCCTCAAGCTGTGATTGACCGTTCGCCGAGCCGCCGTATAATCGGCCGGATCGCGGGGGCCCGAATGGCTGCCGCTCCGTCCTCATCAAAGGAGCCAAATGGAAAACTCGTTTCCCGACCTTGGATCTCTCTCGGACGCCGAGCTGAAGAAATTGATCGAGAACCTGACCGAGGAGGAGCAGCAGGTTTCCTACAGGCGTCGCATTCTTCACGGGAAGATCGACATCCTCAGGGCCGAGCTCGTCAACCGCCTGCGCAAGAAGCGCGAGGAGGGCGAGCCCGTGATAACCGGCGCCGATGTCCAGCAGCTGACGGACATCCTCGCCGGCAAGGCGGTGCCCGAATCGCCGGCTAACGACAACGAGAATGACTGACACCCCCACGGACCGGGCGAGTCGGGCGTAGGAGCCGCAGGTGCACTGTCCGGAGTGCGGCTTCATCAACGCCGAAGGCGCGAACTTCTGCCAAAAGTGCGGAGCGCACCTGGTCACCGAGGAATCGGGGGGCGGTCAGACGACCGCCTCGTACCAGGTGGACGACACCGGTGATCTGAAGCCGGTGGACCTCGACGAGGTGATCTCGACCGAGGACGCCGCTCTGGTGATACGCACAGGGGGCGGACGCGCCGGCGACAGCTTCTCTCTCGACGGCGAGAAGTTCACGATCGGCCGCAGTCCGGATGCGGACGTATTCCTCGACGACGTGACCGTGTCGCGCAACCATGCGCTCCTGGTCAAACGCCGCGACGGTCTCTACATCGACGATCTCGGTTCGCTGAACGGCACCTACGTCAACAGGCGCCGAATCGAATCGCACAAGCTCGCCAACGGAGATGAGTTGCAGATCGGCAAGTACAAGCTGACCTACCTCAAACGATGAGCATCGAGACAAGAGCCTCCGAAGCGCCGCGCGCCAACCGAGAGCGTCGATCGCTCACGATCGGCGCCGTGTGCAAGCTGGTGAGGCGCGAGTTTCCGGACATCTCGATTTCCAAGATTCGCTACCTCGAGGACCAGGGTCTACTGACACCGAGGCGCACGCAGGGTGGCTACCGTCTCTACTCCCCGGTTGACGTGACGCGCTTGCGCACGATCTTGCGGCTCCAGCGCGATGAGTTTCTTCCGTTGCGCGTGATCCGGCAGGAGCTGGCTTCAGGCCGCGCCACCGCCGAGGCTGACGATGACGCCGATGCACGTCCACCTCACGTGTCGCTGTCGGCGACGCCGACCGAGCGGCTCGAACGCACCGACTTGGCCGCGCACGCGGGGGTCGAGGAGCGTGTCGTGCGAGAGCTGGAGGAGTACGGCGTGATCGGCCCCGTCAAACAGAACGGCCGCGCGACCTTCGACGAGATCGATCGCGAGATCGTCAGTGCCGTCGCGGAGCTGAAGCACTTCGGGGCGGCCGCAAGGAACCTACGTGTCTTTCGCACGTCGGCGGAGCGCGAGGCCGCCCTGTTGGAGCAGATGCTCGGTGCAGCACTGCGCTCACCCAACCGCGACAAGCGCCGCGAGGCGGTCGAGTCGCTCGAGAACCTTGCCGCGGTCGTGTCGCGACTTCAGCATCTGCTCCTCGTTCGCGACCTGCGACGACTCGTTGGCTGACGTGGAGCCGTCGAGCATGGGGGCGCGATGCCGAAGGTCAAGCGCAAGCGCGTGATCGGGGCTCCGCGAATGGAGGTCTGGAATCTCGTGTCGGATCCGTACCATCTCGCCCGCTGGTGGCCGCGGGTGAAGCGTGTGGAGGCGGTCTACGAACGCAAGGGCGGCTCCGGAACGCGCTGGACCAACGTCTTTGCGGCGCGGTCGGGGCGGGACCTGCGCTCCGACTTCCGCTGCACTCACTCGCGCAAAGCCGCGGCTTACGGGTGGGAGCAGGAAGTCGCGGATTCACCATTTCGCAAGCTCTTGCGCTCCGCCATGACGACGATCGACCTCGCCGACGCCGGCGACTCGGCTACGTCCGTCACGATCGGCGTGGATCAGCGATTCCGCGGGCTCAACCGACTCGGCGGGCTGTTCGCCCGCAGCGCAGCGCGCCGCCAGCTCGACGAGGCGCTCGACGGCATCGCGCGTGCCATTGGCGACGAGGGGAACAGATCGTGACGGTTACGGTCACCGAGCCGTGGAAGCCGATCAAGTGGTGGGGATGGGGGGATCCGACCCGTCACGACGAGCTTGCACCGGCGGCGATGGAGATGCTGCGCTCGGGGCTCGGTGTCGACGGCAGAAAGAGCGTGCCCGTGCGACTCGAGGCCGTGCGGACGCCGCCGAGCCGCTTGGCCGCACCCATCAAGCAGGGGTTGCTTGAGGTCGTGGGGGACAACGCCGTGCGCGACGACCAGGGGACGCGGGTCGTGCACGCGGCCGGCAAGGGATATCCGGACCTGGTGAGGATGCGGACGGGGGACGGCGAGGGCGCGCCCGACGCGGTCGTCTATCCGGCCACGGCGATCGAGGTCTGGCGCGTGCTGGAGTTCTGCTCGCGCCAACGTGTTGCCGTCGTGCCGTTCGGCGGCGGAACCAGTGTCGTCGGTGGAGTGGAGCCGATTCGCGGGTCCTGCGCGGCGGTCGTATCGCTCGACCTGGCGCGGATGATCGCTGTTACAAACGTTGACGAACGGTCGCTGACGGTCACGCTTGGTCCCGGACTACGAGGGCCTCAGGCAGAGTCGGCCCTTGCACAGAAGGGGCTCACGCTCGGACACTTTCCACAGTCCTTTGAGTACGCGACCGTCGGCGGATGGGTTGCAACGCGCTCGGCAGGACAGGCATCGACGGGCTACGGGCGCATCGACGATCTGGTCTCAGGTCTTCGCTGTGTGACACCAAGCGGAGAGATCGTCCTCCCGCCGCGACCCGGCACCGCCGCCGGCCCCGACGTGGTGGAGCTGCTGGTCGGAAGCGAGGGAGTCTTCGGCGTGATAACCGAGGTCACGCTGCGAGTGCGCCGACTGCCCGAGGCGCGTCACTACGAGGGCTGGAGCTTCGCGAGCTTCGACCAGGGAGCCGAGGCGCTGCGGCACCTGGAGCAGGGACCGATCGCGCTTGACGTCGCAAGATTGTCCGACGAGGCCGAGACGCAGCTCGGTGCGGCCATTTCCGGCACGCCCGCAGCCGGCGCCTGCCTGGCGATCCTGGGGTTCGAGGGGGCGCCCGACGACGTCGAGCGTCGGCGTGCGCAGGCCTCGGAGGTGGTGAGGACGGCCGGCGGCACGCCACTCGGCGAAGCGCCCGGGATCGCCTGGGAGAAGCGCCGCTTCGAAGGCCCTTACCTGCGCGACACGCTGATGGACCACGGCGTGATGGTCGAGACACTCGAGACCGCGGCGCCATGGTCGGGCCTGATGCGCCTCTATGAAGCCGTCAGGTCCGCGATCAGCTCGACGCTCGAGCTGCGGGGCACGCCCGGCATCGTCATGTGCCACATCTCGCACCTTTATCCGGACGGCGCATCGTTGTATTTCAGCTTCGCCGCGCGTCAGCAGCCCGGAATGGAGCTGCAGCAGTGGCAGGCGGTCAAGTCCGCGGCGACGGACGCGATCGTGGGTGCGGGAGGCACGATCACTCACCACCATGCGGTCGGCCGTGACCACGCTCCCTGGCTGGCCCATGAGATAGGGCCGGCCTCGGTGGAGGCGCTGCGGGCGATGAAGGCTCGGCTCGACCCCGCGGGCATCATGAATCCCGGCAAGCTGTTGCCTCCGATCGTCGGGGCGTCCGTGTGAGCGAGCTGGGAGGGAGCGTGCTGCCGCTCGAACACACTCTCGACGGCACGCTCGGGATCGAGATACTGGGCCGCGACGAGGAGACGATCAAGGGCCGCTTCGCGGTCGAGGATCGCGTGCGCCAACCCTACGGAATCGTCCACGGCGGCGCGATCCTCGCGCTGGCCGAGTCGATCACTTCGATGGCCACGGCGCTCGGCGTGATGGCGGACGGCAACCTCGCAATGGGCCAGGAGGTGAGCGCAAGCTTCATGCGTCCGATCAGCGACGGTCACGTCAACGCGACCGCCCGGGTTCGGCGTCGCGGGCGCAGCGCATGGGTGTGGGAGGTCGAGATCACCAATGACGAAGGCAGGCTCTGCTCGCTGATCAGGAACACGATCGCGGTTCGCCCTGCCCCAGGCGGTCTGGCAAAGCCTCCGCAGCAGCCTTGAGCCTCTACGTCGGCACGTCGGGGTGGGCCTACAAGGAGTGGAAGGGAGGCTTCTACCCCGACGACCTGCCGCAGTCGCGCTTCCTCACCTACTACGGCGAGCATTTGACCGCCTGCGAGGTCAACGCGACCTTCTATCGCCTCCAGTCAGACTCGACCTTCGAGAAGTGGGGCGCCGCCGTCCCGGAGCCGTTCCGCTTCGCTACCAAGGCCCACCGGCGCATCACGCACCGAAAGGACTTTGCGCTCGACCCGGAGTCGGCCCAGTTCATGCAGCGCTTCCTCGACTCGGTGACGCCGCTCGGCCGGCACCTGGCCTGCGTGCTGTTCCAGTTTCCGCCGTTCGTCAAACGCGACGATCGGGCGCTGGCGAGCGTTCTCGCGGCATTGCCGCCGGAGCTTCGCTTCGCCTGCGAGTTCCGCCACGAGTCCTGGCAATCATCCGAGGTCGAGGCCGCGATCGCTGAAGCGGGCGGGACGGTCTGCATCGCCGACACGGAGGGTGAGGCGCCCCCTGAGCTGCCGCCGGGCCGGATCGCCTACGTGCGCCTGCGCCATCCGAAATATTCCAGCAAGGCGCGCAAGAATTGGCACGAACTGCTCGAGCGCGAGGCCGCGAAGCGCGACGTCTATGCCTTCGCCAAGCACGAGGGAGTGCCCGCCGGCGACCCGTTCGGCGGCGTCGGGCTGGCCCAGTGGCTCGCCGCGTCTGGCTCAGTCCGAACCGGCTAACCACCGAAACGGTTCGTGATCGGCAGGCGGCGGTCGCGGCCGAACGCGCGCGGGGTGATCTTGATGCCGGGCGGGGCCTGGCGGCGCTTGTACTCGGCGCGATCGACGAGCGCGATCACGCGATCGACGGTCGCGGCGTCGAAGCCGCGCTCGATCAGCTCCTCGCGTCCATGGTCGCGTTCGACGTAGGCCTCGAGGATCGGATCGAGCACTTCGTAGGGGGGCAGCGAGTCCTGATCGGACTGATCGGGCCGCAGCTCCGCTGACGGCGGCCGGTCGATCACGTCCTCGGGGATCGGCGGCTCGCAAGCCTGCTCGTTGCGCCAGCGCGCCAGCTCGAAGACGAGCGTCTTGGGGACGTCCTTGAGCACCGCGAAGCCGCCCGCCATGTCGCCGTAGAGGGTCGTATAGCCGACCGAGTATTCGCTCTTGTTGCCGGTCGTGAGCGGCAGCCAGCCGAACTTGTTGGAGAGCGCCATCACGAGGTTGCCGCGGATGCGCGCCTGGATGTTCTCTTCGGTGACGTCCGGCTTGGTGCCGGCAAGTGACCGTGCGAGAACCTCGGAGTAGGCGCGCATCACCGAGTCGATCGGCAGGTCGAGCGCGTCCACGCCGAGCCGCCGAGCGATCTCGTGGGCGTCGCGCTGAGTTTCCTTTGAGGAGTGGGGGGAGGGCATGACCACACCCGACACGCGCTCTGCGCCGAGTGCGTCTACCGCCACGCACGCGGTCAGCGCTGAGTCGATGCCTCCCGACAGTCCGAGCATGACGCGCTCGAAGCCGTTCTTTCTCACGTAATCGCGCACGCCGAGGCGCAGCGCCGCATAGACCTCGGCGTGGCGGCCGAGCGCCGGTGCGATCGCGCCGCTCTCCAGATCGAACAGCAGTATTTCCTCCTCGAACTGCGCGGCACGCGCCAACAGCTCTCCTCGCGGATCGAGCACCATGCTCTGGCCGTCGAAGACCAGCTCGTCCTGACCGCCGACGAGGGAGCAGAGGGCGACGTGAAGCCCGTGGTCACGCGCCCGCCCCGCGAGCATCTCGCGACGCTGCTCGCCCTTGCCGGCGTGGTACGGGGAGGCCGACACGTTGAGGATCAGGCTCGCGCCCCCGCGCTCTGCACCGCTCAAGGGCCCCGAGTGACGCTCCCAGACGTCCTCGCAGATCGTCAGGCCGATGCGCACGCCTTGCACCTCGATCACCGCCGGGTCCTCGCCCGCGGCAAAGTAGCGCCGCTCGTCGAACACGCCGTAGTTGGGCAACAGCATCTTGCGGTAGGCCCGCGTGACGACGCCGTCGCGAACCACCGCGAGCGAGTTGAACACGTTTTCGCCGTCGCGCTCGGCGAAGCCGATCAGGCACACGGCATCGATCGACTCCAGCTCGCCGGCCAGCTCGGCCATCGAGCGCTCGGTGGCCGCGAGAAAGTGCTCCTTCAACAGCAGATCCTCGGGTGGGTAGCCCGTCAGTGTCAGCTCGGGAAACGCGATCGCCGCTGCGCCCGCCTCGCGCGCCTCGCGCGCCCGTTGCAGGATCAGCGCGGCATTGCCGTCGATGTCACCGACGGTTGTGTTGACCTGGCAGAGGGCAGTGCGGAGCGGCGCGGAATCGGGCACGCACCGATTCTACGCAGGCGTCGCCGGAGACTACGATCGCGCGACCGTCGAATCCGACCGTCGAGCTTTGCTCACGCGGGCCCGCTTGGGTTCGGGCAAGCCGGCCGCGGCATGCAGCTCGGCCAGTGAATCGGCAATTCCCCGGGCCAACACGTTCAGATCCGGCGTCGCGTCGAAGTCGCCCAGCAGGCCGAAGTTCATCTTGCCGTTGTAGCTCATCACCGCGATGCAGACGGTTTGGCGCTTGGCGAGCGGCGCGAGCGGGAACACGTCCAGCAGCTGCCTGCCGAGCACGTAGAGCGGCATCTGCGGACCGGGCACGTTGGTGACCACGAGATTGAAGAAACGCTGGCGCGACTGGAGGCGGGCGGCTTGCGCGAGCACCGTCGGCGGCGCGAAACCGCTCAGCTCGGTCAGTACCTGCGCCCCGACCGCCTGGCCGGAGTGCTTGAGGTGATCGAGTGCCGAGGTCAAGAACTTGAGGCGCTCCACCGGGTCGGGCTCGAAGATCGGAAGCGGGGCCATCATCGCCGCGACGTGGTTGCCGGTCTGCCCGTACTCGTCGGGGGCTCGAACGCTGACTGGGACCATGGCACGCAGCTCGAGATCGCCCACGGGCTCGCCCCGCTCCTCGAGAAAGCGTCGCAGCCCTCCGCTGACAGCGGCAAGCACGACGTCGTTTACGGTCCCTCCCAGCTCGTTCTTGACGCCCTTGAGCTGGTCGAGATCGGTTCGCACCCAGTCGAACCGGCGATGCGGGCCAATATCGACGTTGAGCGGCGTGCGCGGCGCAGCCATACCCGTTCGCACCAGCGCGCCAACAGACGCGGTGGCATCGAGCGCGGCGCGCGCGATTCGCCGTGGAGAGCGTAGCGCAGCACGGACTGAACGCACCACCTCCGCCGGCTCGGTCGCTCGCTCGATCAGCGCCTCTCCCAGCAGCTGCATCGACGTCGGCTCGGGATGCGCTTCCCAGGAGAGCGACGCCGGAGGGGTCTCGGGCACGGGTGCCGTGTCGAACAGCACAGCGGTGATGTCGACCCCCGCAACGCCATCGACCAGACAGTGGTGGGTCTTCGACAGCAGCGCGAAACGGGGCGGCGAGTCCGCGTCAGCCAACTCCCGATCGAGCCCGTGGACCAGCCAGATCTCCCACAGCGGCTTGCTTCGGTCGAGTTGCTGGGCGAAGACCCTGCTGGCGAGGTTCTTCAGCTGCTGCTCGGATCCCGGTGGCGGCAGCGCCGTGATGCGCACGTGATACTCGAGGTTGAAGTGCGGATCGTCCACCCACACGGGCCGGCCCTGCCCGAACGGAACGAAGCGCAGCCTTTGGCGAAAGCGCGGCACCAGCGACAGGCGCGCCTCGATGTGCTCGAGCAGGTCCTCGTAAGAGGGGGGAGGGCCCTCGAACATCGTCACCGACGCGACGTGCATGTGTGAGACGCCGTCCTCGAGGTGAAGGAATGACGAATCGAGGGCGGTTAGCCGGTCGGAGCGCGTGGGCATGCGGTCAATTTACCGCACGCTGCGCGATTGCCGCTGGGTCGAGCGTCGCTACGCGTGCGGCGCGGCGGCGCCGAGGCCTTCGGCGGGTGCCACGGGAGGCTCGGCACTTGGAGCTTGGGAGGGGTCGCCGACGCTGCCCGGCGAGTTTGCGCCCTTTGCCGCGACGTCGATCAGCGCCCTCGTCGACTGGGCCGAGTGAGGGTAGTCCGCCCACCCCAGAGCAACGGCGAAGCTCTCGGTTTCGTAGCCGAGCGTTATCAGGCGCTTGCGCACCACGTCCACCAGACCCCGCCCAAATGCGGCAGCCCCCTCGCCATCAGTGTCGGGAGCGAGCACGGCGAAACGGAATTCGTCGAAGCGCGCAGCGTGATCTTCGACACGAATCCTTCCCAACAGTGACCGGGCGACCATCGTCGCGATGCGCGCACGGTGCTGGGGCTCGAACTCGGCGCGAGACAGCATCTCCCCCGAAACATCGATCATCACCAGCGACAGGGGGCGGGCGTGCTGGGAAGCACGCGTCACCTCGGCGTCCATGACGCGGCTCAGCTCCTCCCTCGACAGCAGCCCCGTCTGATAGTCGTAGGTCTCTTGCGCAATCAACACCGCCTCCCGGGCGGCCGCATTGCGCCTGAGGATCCCCACCAGCACCGCGAGTGCCGCCAGCGCCGGGAGCAGCAGAACGAGCCGGATCGCTTCGTCGCCCGTGGCCTGCGACGTGTCGAGCGTAACCAGGCGTACAGCCAACACGCTCGCAATCAAGGCGAGTTGAACTGCGCTGCTACGCCATGGCAGGAAATAGGCGGCGAACACCACGAGGAACGCGAACAGCAGGGTGAGGTCGGTCCGTACCGCTCCCTCCGCGTAAACGAGAGCCCCGATCGTCGCCGTCATCAGCAAGAGCGGCACGTTGAATGCAGCCTTGGGCAGGCGTTCCCAGGCGATCAGCATGGTGGCGACGGCGAGCACCGACGCGCTGACGGCGATCCCGCGCATCAACTCCAAGTCGGCGCCCGTGGGTTGCAGGCTGCCAACGGTCGACACGGCGGCAAAGAACGCGATCGCGGCCCAGATCGCCGCCGCGATTCGAGACATCAGGTGCTTGTCGTCGATCGTGTTCAGGGTGCCCGAAGTGGGGAGGACGCCTTTTGCGCCACCGGGGGCTCGGTGGCACACCGTGCCCTCTATGTCGGCAGATCGGCCCGTCCGCTCAAGGCAAGAATGGCTCTGAGGCCCGTCCGGGTCGCGCTAGAGAGGGTGCACCGTGGCAGAGCGGGTGCTCGCCGGCGCGGACTGGACGGGAGGCCCGGAGTGCTCGGGGCGTCCACTTTGCAGGGGCAGCGCAGCCATGGCGCGCACCGCCGCCGGCAGCAGATCTTCCGGCAGCGACGCGTCCTGAGGAAAGCTCGCGCACCCGATCGAAATCTCCAGCCCTTCGCCCGTATAGCCTAGTTGCATCATCCGTTCTCGCACAGCCTCTGCCAACTGCGCGGCCTGCTGGCGACCGGCGTGTGCGTCACATCCGGGCGCAACGATCGCAAAGCGCAGTTCCCCGATTCGCGCAGCATGATCATCGGGCCGCAGTCGCCCGGCTATCGCTCTGCCGACCGTGCGCTCCAGCCTCGCGGAGGACTCCGAATCGCCCTCGATCCCCTTGCCTCCCAGCTCGACGACCACCACGGTCGCCGGAACCCCGGCAGCCGATGCACGGGCGAGCTCCTCCTCCAGCTTGCGGCCGAACCCGATCGCACTCAGCAGGCCGCTGACCACGTCCTGGCTGCTCTGTGCTCTCAGCTCGACCTCCCGTTGCTCCACGCGAGCGCGGAGAAACGACACCAACCACGCAACCAGCACGAGGGCCGGCACGAGCATCCACATGCGCACTATCTCGGCCGCCGGAAGATCCTCGACTCCCATCACGAAGACCCTTCCGGCCATCAGCGCCGCAATGAGGACGAGCTGGGACGCAACGACTCGCCGTGGGAAGAAGTACGCCGTGAAGACCACGACAAACGTGAACAGAAGCGAGAACTCGCCACGCAGGGAGCCTCCGAAGTAGTAGATCGCCGCGACGTCGAGTGTCATTGCGGTCGCCATGCCAATGTAGAAGGGGCGCGCGACTCGATGCCAACCAGACCCGAGTGACACCAGCGACATCGCCAGCGCGAACAACGCGGCCGTCTCCAGCACCGTCACGTTTTCGCTTGCCAGCTCCAACGGCCGCGCTCGAGCGGTCAGGGCTGAAAGGGCGATCGCCGCCCACAGGGCAGATGCCGTTCGGGCGATCAGTTGCTGCTGGGCTCGAGGCATGCGGCCTCCCTGTGCGCGAGCGGTTCGCTGTACCGGGGGATAAGGCCGCACGCCGGCCGTCCCGGGCCGATACCGGGTTGATCGGCACCCCGCGGGCTGGACTGAAAAGAGGCGCACCGGACCTGGACGGCACTCTCGGAGCCTTCGTGGCGCAATGCCCGATAATAAGGGTTATGTGAACCCGCTCGTGTCCGCAACGGCCGGCTGCGCCTGACCCGGTCCACTAAAGGGCCGCCCAATCGAGTCGAGACTAACTAGTGCTCGGCGGGCAGTCACCGCTGCCGGCATCGATCGCCGGGCTGCCCGCGAGCGGGGCGTGGGTCTCGGTTGGACCGCCGTTGTCATCCAGCGGGCCCAGCGCCGGGTCGGACCCGACGATGTTGCCGGTCGTGTCGCCGGCAACCGTGCAGCCGACTGTGTTCTCGATCAGGTTGTGGCTGGTCGAGGTCAACGCCTGGAAGCTGGAGCCATCGCAATCCTCCGGGCTGCGCTCACCAACGCCCCGAAGGGTAACAGCGGGCTTTTGCAGGGGAAAACCCCGCCGGGCGCGACCGTGCAGCGGGCCCCTTTTTTCGACCTGCTCAGGCGGCCAGGTGCACCACGTCGCCCCCCGCCAGCAGCGGGTGGGCGGCGGCTACGTCCAGCAGGTCCACCGAGCAGTAGCGGGCGTCGAACAGGCACAGCGCGACGAGCCCTTTGTCGAAGAGCGCTTCGGACTGGTGTTCGAGCAGCGCGTACTCGGCGGGGTCGATCGAGCGTGCGGCGCCGCGGTCAAGGCCCCCGAGCAGCCGGACGACCTCGTCGGCTTCGTCAACCATCGCCGCGTGGAGGTCGCGCGTGCGCGAGGCGTCGAAAGGGTCGCCGTATATGTCTGCGGGCGCCACGAAGTCCACGGCGCCGGCCTCGTCGGCCCGCAGCCGCGCGCAGATCAAGTCGCGAGCCTCGCCGTCGAGCACGACGACCACCCGCTGGTCGGACGCCAGGCCAGCTCTTATGTAGGGAACGGCCAGATCGAGCAACCGCTCGTCCTTCTTGTATATGAGCGACGCGTGCTCGCCGGGGTAGAAGCTGCGCGGAAACCGGTGGGCCGACTGGCCCGGTGCAGACGCATGGAAGTGGTCGCCACCGCAGGTATGGCAGCGTGACCGCGACTGTCCAAGCGAATAGAAGGACGTGCCGCACACCAAACACTCAAAGGCAGGCACGCGCCGATCATAGATGCTCGCTCGCACTATGTGAAGACCTCATGGCCGAATGAACGGGTAACTGGACGACCGGTCGGGAGACGTGCCTTCGCAGCTACCGATTTTGCCGTCTAAGGAGAAATCGGAATCACGTTTCCGTGATCGTGACCTTCTCGATCACGACCGGCTTGGCCGGCGGTCCGTCGGATCCGGCGCCCGTCCCGACGGCCTCGATCGCCTGAACCACGTCGAGGCCCTTGACGACCGTCCCGAGCAGCGCGTACTCGGGCGGCAGATCGCTGTCCGCGGTGACGACGAAAAACTGGCTTCCAGACGTGCCGGGCGGCTCGTTGCCGGTCTTCGCCATCGCTACCGTTCCCTGCGAGTAGGCGAGGTCGCCGGGCGGCTTCTCCGTGATCGAGTAGCCGGGGCCTCCGCTGCCGTCGCCGTTGGGATCGCCTCCCTGAACCACGAAGCCCGCAGCAATCCGGTGGAAGGTCAGACCGTCGTAGAACCCGTGGCGAGCGAGCGTCACGAACGACCCGCCCGTACGAGGGGCGCGTTTGACGTCCAGCTCGACTGCGAAGGTGCCGCAGCTCGTCACCACCGTCGCGGTGTAAGTCTTGCGAGGATTGAGGCGCAGCGTGGGGCGTTTGTGGTCGGCGCTCTGTCTCGCGGCCGGCTGTGCCACGTCCTTGCACTCGGGCTTGGACGCCTTCTTGTCCCCTCCCCCGCCGCCGCATCCCGCCAGTGCCAACGCGCCCACGGCCGCGATTGCCACAGTTCGGTGCCTTCCAGTCCCGCGCACGCCGACGAGCTTACAGACAACGGCTCTCCGAGCAGACGCTCGCTAATGTGGCGGCCATGGCACCACGCGTACTGCCGGCAGCTCTCGTGTTGACGTCGGCCCTTGCCGTCGCGGGATGCGGCGGTCAGCATCGCGCCGTTGCGACCGACACGATCGTGATGGACGAGTACGAGTTCGTGCCCGAGTCGCTGACAGTCGAATCCGGCGCGACCCTCACGGTCCTAAACGAGGGCGACATCGCCCACAATCTCACCGTCGAGAGGCCTCGGGGCACGCTTGAGCGGTCACGCAAGCTGATCGGCACCGGCACGTTCCTGGGGAAAAGCAAACGCAGGCTGAAGCTGGACCTGCCGCCCGGCCGCTACACGATGATCTGCTCGGTGCCCGGGCATCGCCGGCTCGGGATGCACGGGGCCCTCACGGTGCGCTGAGGTCGATTCGCTTCAGATCCAGCACCGGCAGCTCGGCCGGCTCGGTCGAAGCCACGTAGCGCGCATGCTCGTCGGTGCCGAGCCGCCGGAAGCCTTCCTCCACCGCGTCGCGGTACCCGCGCTCGATCGCCGCCCATCCGTTCTTCTTCCCGGTGTCAAATCGCTGGCGTCCAGCCTCGCTGCCCAGGTAGGTCCACACCCGGCCCAGCGGCAAGGCGACTCTGTCTGTCACATCGATCCGCGCGTAGTTTCTTTCGCGCTCGTCGAGCGCGCTCAGCTCGTCGGGCTCGATCCGAAAGCACAGTCCGTTGACAGCGATCGTCGAGTGCTCGACGAGGTCGAGAAACGCAACCGACAGCTCCAGCCGCTCCCCGGTCGCCCGATCGACGTAGTACTTGTAGCCGGGGATCGTGCACGTGTTGTCCATCGCGACGCCCCAGGTGCGCCGCATGCCGAGCAGGTCGGTCACGTAGCGATCGGGGTCCTGCCCGTCCGGGTCGCGCGAGGGGCGCCGGCCCCCAACCGTCACCAGCGACCCGTATCCAAATACATACGTCGCGCGCCTCATGTCATAGTCCAGTCGCCATTTCCGCAGCAACCGCACGCACACCATGACACGCTCCGGGCCCTCGCGCAGAGTCCGCTTGACCGGGCGTGCGATCAACAACCTGATCGCGTTCGCGCCCTGGAGCTGGCCGTTGACGCGGCCTGTCGTGAGGCGCTTCTTCGACGCCGCGGCGGACGTCTGGGACGAGCGCGTAGAGCCCGACTCTCCCGACCATCTTGCGACGATCGTCGCGGCTCTCGCCCACGTCGATTCGCCACCCGACAGGATCCTCGACGTCGGCACCGGAACCGGCTCGGTGGCGCTGCTGCTGGCGGAGCGCTTTGCACACGCCGACGTGCTCGGGATCGATCTGTCCGCGGAGATGATCGCCGGCGCCCGCGACAAGGCCCGGCAGAGGTCGTCCAGCGTGCGCTTCGAGACCGCCGACATCTCCCGGCTGAACGAGCCCGGCCGCTTCGACCTGATAGCAATGCTCAACATGCCCCCCTTCTTCGAGCCCCTGAGCGAATTGCTCGCGCCGGGTGGACATCTGGTGCACGCGTCTTCGAGCGGCGCCCGTACGCCCTTCTACACCAGCCCCAGAGCGCTGCGCCGCGGATTCGCCCGCCGCGGGCTCGAGGCTGTTGCAAGCAGCTCCGTTGCGGAAGGCACGTACTTCGTGGCGAGGCGCCCGCCCGCATGAGCGAACATCGCCGGCGCCTCGCGATCATCATGAACCCGACCTCCGCTGGTGGAAAGCCTCTGCGTGTGCTGGGCGACGTCGAGGCCGAACTGGCTCAGCTCGGCCTTCCCCATCGTGTGATCGAGTCGCGCGACATCGAGCACGGTGGCGAGCTGGCGCGCGAAGCGGCGGCGGCAGGTGAGGTCGTGGTGGCGCTGGGTGGCGACGGGCTCGTTGGCGCGCTCGCCGGCGCGCTGCGAGGCGAGGGAGTGATGGGCGTACTGCCCGCGGGCCGCGGTAACGATTTCGCGCGAGCGCTTGGCATCCCCGGGGACGTGCGCGAGGCGTGCCGGGTACTTGCGACGGGCGTCGAACGTGCGCTCGACCTCGGCGAGGCGAACGGCCGTCCGTTCGCGTGCATCGCCTCGGTTGGCTACGACTCGGTCGCCAACCGCATCGCCAACCAAACGCGTTTCATGCGCGGCAACCTCGTGTACGCGTATGCCGCGATCCGCGCGCTGGCGAGCTGGAAAGCGGCCACGTTCACCGTGACTCTGGACGGCGCCGAGCAGAGCTTTCGCGGCTACAACGTGGTGGTGGCGAACTCTGCCTACTACGGTGGCGGGATGAAGGTCGCGCCGAGCGCGGACCCGTCGGACGGACTGCTGGACGTCATCTTCGTGCGCGACGTTCCCAAGCGTCGCTTCATCGCCAACCTGCCCAAGGTGTTCTCGGGCAAGCACGTGCACAGCGAGGAGATCGTCATGCACCGTGCGCGCGTGATAGAGATCGCCGCGGACAGGCCGTTCGACGTCTACGCGGACGGCGATCCCTTGACCCAACTGCCGGCACGGGTGACCGTGCTGCCCAAGCGCTTGCGTTTGATCGCGCCGGCTCCGTGAGCGACCCGGGGCCCGGCAGCTTCGTCTGGCACGACATCGAATGCGGCGCGTATCGTGCCGACCTCGCGCTCTGGCGCAAGCTCGCGACCCGCTCCGCACCGAGCGGCTCGAGCGCCGGGGTGCTCGACATCGGCTGCGGCACAGGTCGCGTCAGCCTCGATCTCGCACGAAGGGGGCATGCTCTGACCGCCCTCGATCGAGACCCCGCACTGCTGGCGGCACTCGAACAGCGCGCATCACAGGCGCGAATCGAAGTGAAGACCGTCGTCGGCGACGCACGGGAGCTCGACCTCGGCGTCGAGTTCGACCTGGTTCTTGCGCCGATGCAGTTCGTCCAGCTCTTGGGCGGCGGGGCCCAACGTCAAGGATTCCTCGAACGCGTCGTGCGTCATCTCAGGCCGGGCGGTCTGTTCGCGGCTGCGCTGATGGACTTGGGCGACGAGCCGATCGACTCCGACTACCGCGCGCCGCTGCCCGACACGGGCGAGGCCGACGGCTGGGCCTGCTCCAGCCTCCCTGTAGCGATCAGGACACGCGACCGTGGCCGCAGCGTGGTGCTCGAACGGCTTCGCAGCGCCGTGTCGTCTGCCGGGGACGTGCTCGAGCATCGAGACTCGGTGAGCCTGCGGCTGGTGCCGGCCGATCAGCTCGAGCGCGAGTGCGAACGCGCAGGCCTGATCAACGCGGTCCGGCGCGAGATCGGCGCGACCGCGGACCACGTCGGCAGCGTGGTCTGCGTCCTCGAACGGCCCTAGCGACCGGTCGAACCGAAACCGTCCTCGCCTCGGGCCGTGCCCGACAGTTCGCGCGCCTGCGAGAACTCGACCGCTTCGACAGCGGTTATCAGCAGCTGCGCTATGCGCTCCCCCACTCGCACCTCGAACGGCTCGCGTCGGTCGGTGTTGAGCAACAGCACCCGCAGCTCGCCGCGATAGCCCGAGTCGATCAAGCCAGGGGCGTTGACCAACGCGATCCCGTGGCGAGCCGCGAGCCCCGAACGGGGCAGCACGAGACCGGCATGCCCTTCGGGGATCGCCACCGCGATTCCGGTGCCGACACTCGCCCGCTCGCCCGGGGCGATGACGGCGTCCTGCGCCGCGAGCAGGTCATAGCCGGCATCGTGCTCGTGGGCGCGCCGCGGCTGGCGGCCATGCTCGCTCAGCACTGTGAACTCGACGATCAAGCGCCGCGCCGGCCGTTGCACTCGTACGGGCGCATGCGCTCCGCCACCGTAGCCGGCACCCGAGCCCGCACGAGCACGCCCTCCATGGTGTCCTCGCGCTCGAGGTCGCCTGCCACCTCGTGCAGCTCGGAGAGGATCCCACCCTGCTCGAATGGCACCAGCAGCTCAACCGGCTCGAGCCGCGATCGGAATGCCCGCTCGATCCGACAGCGCAGATCATCCACACCCTCGCCCGTGGCGGCAGAGAGCAGCACCGCGTCGCGACTCGAACACAACGGCCGGCGAGCCAGCAGCTCCCGATCCTGCGCCGGCAGCAGATCGATCTTGTTCAGCACAAGAATCATCGGGACCGGCTCGGCGCCGATCTCGCCGAGAACCTCCTGTACCGCGGCGATCATCGCCTCGCGCTCGGGTTCCGGTACGGCCGCGTCCACAACGTGCAGGATCAGGTCGGCGTTGATGGTCTCTTCGAGCGTGGCCTTGAAGGACTCGACGAGTTGGTGAGGGAGCTTGCGGATGAACCCCACCGTGTCGGTCAAGAGATACGTGCGGCCCTCGTAGCGGAAAGCGCGAGTCTTGGGGTCGAGCGTGTGAAAGAGCTGCTCGCCAACCGACGCCTCGGCGTCGGTCAAGGCGTTCATCAAGGTCGACTTGCCTGCGTTCGTATAGCCGGCGAGTGCGACCCTCGGTTGATCCGAGGCCTCGCGCTGGCGACGGGCCAGCCGGCGTGTCTCGCCGGTCCTGCGCAAGCGTCGCTTGAGCGCGGCGATGCGGTCGCGCGCCAGGCGACGGTCGGTCTCGATCTGGGTCTCCCCCGGGCCGCGCGTTCCGATTCCGCCACCGAGTCGCTCGAGATGCGTCCACAGCCCCGCCATGCGCGCAAGGTTGTACTCGAGCTGCGCCAGCTCGACCTGAAGCTTGCCTTCCGCGGAATCGGCATGGTCGGCGAAGATGTCGAGGATGACCGCCGTGCGGTCGATCACGGGCAGCCCGACCTCCCGCTCGAGGTTGCGCTCCTGGCGTGGCAGCAGCTCGTCGTCGCAGGCGATCAGGTTGGCGTCCACAGCCTGCGCCGCGTGCTTGAGCTCGGTCAGCTTCCCTGCTCCGAGATACGCGTTGGGGTCGGGGTGCGGGCGGCGCTGGACCAGCTCGCCGGCCACAGCGACGCCGGCAGTCCGCAACAGCTCCTTCAACTCCGCCAGCTCGTCGATGCCCTCGCCGGCGTGCCGCACCGGCGGCAGGGCCGCCACGCAAAGCGCCCGCTGGCGTGCACGCGGGTTCGCGATGCCCGCGTCCGACTTGGACGCGTAGCGCGACTGCCTCGCGCGGTCGTGCTTCTTGGTCCGTTCCACAATCTCATTCTAGGGGCGGCCGTGGGCCGACCCTCGCACGTGAGGGGGTATCGAAGGGGGCGAAGCCCCCTCGTTGTTCGTTCTACGCGGCGGGCAGCTAACCACCGAGGCTGTCGCGCATGCGCTCGACCGCCTCGGCGAGCCGGTCGTCGGCAACGGTCAGCGAGATGCGGAAGAAGCCCTCCCCGTGAGGCCCGTAGGTCGAGCCGGGCGACACCACGACCGCCGAGCGCTCCAGCACCTGCTCGGCAAATGAAGCCGAGCTGTGTCCTTCCGGGACCGGGGCCCAGATATAGATCGTGCCCTTCGGTGGCTCCAGGTCGATGCCGATGTCGGCCAGCGCGCCGAGCACCAGGTCGCGGCGCCGGGCGTAGATCGCGCACATCTGCTCGACGCAGTCCTGCGGCCCCGACAGCGCCGCGGCACCGGCGAGCTGGATCGCCTCGAACAGGCCCGAGTCCACATTCGTCTTGAGCTTCCAGTAGGTCTCGATCGCCTGCTCGTTGCCGGCGATCGCGGCGCAGCGCCAGCCGGTCATGTTGTACGACTTGGAAAGGGAAAAGACCTCCACTCCGACGTCGAGCGCGCCTTCGGTGGCAAGAAAGCTCGGCGCGACGTAGCCGTCGTAGGTCAGCTCGGAGTAGGCGTTGTCGTGCACGACCAGGAGGTCGTGCTCGCGCGCGAAGGCGACGACCTGCTCGAACAACCCGACGGGCACGATCGCGCCGGTGGGATTGTTCGGATAGTTCAGGAACATCACCCGCGCGCGCTCCAGCTTCTCCGCGGGAATCGCGCCGAGGTCGGGCGCAAAGGATCGCTCCGGCAGGAGCGGCATCAACACCGGCTCACCGCCGGCCAGCAAGGGACCACCGGTATAGACGGGATATCCGGGATCGCTCGCAAGGGCGGCGTCGCCCGCGTCGAGGTAGGCGAAGTTGATGTTGTAGATGCACTCCTTGCCGCCGATCGCGGGGATCACCTGGGTCGCCGGGTCGAGCGTGACGCCGAAGCGCGACCGGTAGAACGCGGCCACCGCCTCGCGGAACTCCCCACGGCCACGGTTGGTTGGATACTGGTGCGTGCCCGGGTCATTCAGCGCAGAGATCATCGCCTCGATGATGTGGCGTGGGGTCGGCAGATCCGGATCCCCGATTCCCAGCGAGATCACGTCGGTGCCCTGCTCGCGCTTCGCCGCGATGCGCTTCTCCAGCTCGGCGAACATGTAGGGAGCGATCCGATCGAGGCGCTTGGCCGGTTTCATCGTGCCTCCTCACTGCCGAGCGGGCTAGTCATCTGCCTGCTCCAGCGCTCGCACGAGGTCCTCCGACAAGCTGCCCGAGAAGACGTGCTCCGCCCATCCGCTCAGCGTCACGTCGAGCTGGTCCGAGACCTCCACCTCCAACTGCCCACCGTCCAGCGTCACGGTCACGGGCGTGCTCGCCCGCCCACCGACGACGCTCGCCACCGCCGCTCCCGACGCACCCGTGCCCGACGACAACGTCTCGCCGACGCCGCGCTCGAAGATGCGGGCGCGCAGCTGGCCGGGCCCCGCGGTGCGAACGAAGGACACGTTGGTTCGGTTCGGGAACAGCTCGTTCGACTCGATCCCCGGCCCGAAGCGCGCCAGGTCGATACTGCCGAGCTCCTCGCCGACGTCGATCACGCACTGAGGGTTGCCCACGTGGACGTGCTGAAAGGCAAACTCGCGGCCGTCGGCCACCACCGTGCCTTTGCCGTCGGCACCGCCCGAGGGGAAGTCCGCGGACCTCAGCGTCGCGCGCCCGATCTCCATCCGGCAGGTGCGCTCGGACGTGATCGTCGGCGTTATCTCGCCGGCGTCGGTCACGATCGAAAAGCTGCCGGCATCGGTCCAGCCGCGGCGGTGCAGATACAGAGCCGCCTCGCGGGCGCCGTTTCCCGACAGCTCGGCCTCCGATCCGTCGGGGTTGAAGATTCGCAGGCGCGCCACGTGACGCTCGTCGTCGGGGCGCGCCAGCAGCAGCACCCCATCGGAAGCGCAACCGAAGTGAGGCGCGCACATCATCCGCACGCGCGCGGGCGTCAGGGCGAACGGGAGCGATTCCTGCTCCACGATCATGTAGTCGTTGCCGAGCGCCTGCCACTTTTCGAAGGCGAGGGTCAAGGAGCGCGCAGTTTATGCGACCGCCGCCAGCACGACGTGCGCCGCGTCGGCATCCGTCATCTCCGAGCGATCGACGATCTCCACGCCGGCCAGCTTGCGCATCCAGGTCATCTGGCGCTTGGCGTAGGCGAGGTGCCTGCGCGTGATCTCCGCCGCAACCTCGTCGCGCTCGACGTCGCCCGCAGCGTACGCGGCCAGCTCGCGGAAGCCGAGCGCCTTGCGCGCCGTCCTGGAGATGCCCAGCTCGATCGCCTGCTCCACCTCTCCAGCCGCTCCCTGCGACAGCATCTCGTCCACACGCTGCGACACCCGCGCGGCGAGCGGATCGCGCTCGGCGACGATGCCGAACAGCGATGCGGGCCGGCGCAGCTCGTCCGACCACAGTTGGTCCGACCGCGTATAGGGGCGCTCTCCCATACGCTCCAACTCGAGCGCACGAACAATCCGCTTGCGATCATTGGGATGAACGGAGCCAGCCGTGTCTTCGGAAAGCAGCCCATGCATGCGCTGCGCGCCGATTTGCGCCATGTCACGCTCGATGTCTTCGCGCAGTCCCGCCTGCGGCGGCGGCTTCAGTTCCAGCTCGGTCAACGCCGCGCGCAGATACAACCCGGTTCCGCCGACCACGATCGGCGTGCGACCGGCCGCGAGCGCCTCGTCGATCTCGGCATGGGCGGCGGCCGCGAACTGTCCGGCGCTGTATTCCTCGTTCAGCGGCACGAACGAAAGCAGCCTGTGCTCGAGCTGGTCGAGCTGCTCGGCGGACGGCTTGCCGGACAGCAGATCGAGCCCGCGGTAGACCTGGATCGCGTCGGCCGAGATCGCGACCGGGTCCTCGCCACGCTCGCGCAGCAGCGCGGCCAGCTCGATCGCCGTCTGCGTCTTGCCCACACCCGTCGGGCCGAACAGCGCGATCACGGAGCTGCGGAGGCCGCGACCAGCGACTGCTCGCCAGCCAGCGTCGTCGATGTGGCCGCGGTGATGTCCACGAAAGCGAGCTCGCCGGCGATCGCCGTGCCGCTGAAGTTGACAGTCTTGTTGTGACGCGTGCGACCGCGCAGTTTCGCCGGGTCGGTGCGGCTTGTTCCCTCGACCAGCACTTCCTGCCGGGTTCCGACGAACCGCCTGCCCCGTTCCAGCGCGCGACGCTGCACCAACTCCACGAGGCGCTCCATGCGCTCCCGCTTTACCGGGTGCGCGATCTGACCCGCCAAACCGGCCGCCTCGGTCTCCCTCCGCGCCGAGAAGACGAAGGTGAACGCGGAGTCGTAGCCGACCTCGCTCACGACCTCCAGCGTCTGCTCGAAGTCCTCGTCGGTTTCACCGGGGAAGCCAACGATGATGTCTGTCGTCAGCGCGCAGTCGGGCAACTGCTCGCGGATCATTGCCACGCGCTGCATGTAGCGACCGCGATCGTATGTCCGGCGCATTGCCTTGAGGATGCGGCTCGAACCCGACTGCAGGGGGAGGTGAATGTGCTCGCACACGGTGGGAAGCTCCAGATGGGCGCGAACGAGCTTTTCGCGTACGTCCTTCGGGTGCGGGCTCGTGTAACGGATGCGCTCGATGCCCTCGACGGCGTCGATCAGGGTGAGCAGGTCGGCAAAGTCGATGCGCTCGTCCTTTGACAGGTCGCGGCCGTAGGAGTTGACGTTCTGGCCGAGCAGCGTTATCTCCTTGACTCCGTCCACCGCAAGCCTTTCGACCTCCGCCACCAGATCGGCGGGGCTGCGACTGCGCTCGCGCCCGCGTGTCGAGGGCACGATGCAGTACGAACACACGCAGTTGCAGCCGACGGAGACCTGCACCCAGGCCTGGTACGGGCGCTCGCGCTTCATCGGCAGGTCGCCCGCGAAGCCCTCGAACTCGAAGTAGCCCTGAGCGGAGAGGTCATCGGCCTGGAGGAACTCGCCGAGTTTGTCGATCTGGCTCGGGCCGAAAGCCACGTCCACGAACGGAAATCGTTCGAACACCTCGTCCTTGAGCGACTGTGACCAGCATCCTCCGACCCCCACCAATCGATCGGGATGCTCGGCTTTCAGCCGCTTGGCCTCACCGAGGTTGCCGATCAGGCGATTGTCGGCCGACTCGCGGATCGAGCAGGTGTTGAAGAGGATCAGATCCGCGTCGTTACGCTCGCCCGCCTGCTCGTAGCCGAGCGCCTCGAGCATCCCCTTCATGCGCTCGGAATCGTGCTCGTTCATCTGGCAGCCGAAGGTCGTGACGTGGTAGCGCTTCATCGCGCTACTAGGTTAGCGTTCGGCCGGGTCCCGTTCCGGAGACGCGACCTGCTCCTGCGAGCCAGCGCCCGCTCGCGCTGGGCACGGCCGATCCGGGCCCGCACCGACACGAAGTCTGAGGTGATGTCCGCCGTGCTCTGGCTGCGCTCGCGCACGTGCGCCAGTTGGGAAAGATCGGCGAGCGCGTCCTGCACGCGCGCGGAGGGAATACGAAGCTCGAGCGTCGCCCCGGACTGGACCCCGTCGCCGCTCGTCGCGACTCGATCGGTACAGAGCCTCGAAGCTCAACTCCGGCGCTTCCAGCGCCGGCAGGGCCGCTGCGGCAGTCTCGTTCATACCTGTACTACGTCGCGGGCGCCGATCCATCACAGGATCATTCGGCAGCCCCAACTATGTCCTGAGCGAATCCGGCTCTCTGCCCTCTACGCGGCCTTGCGCTGCGCCCCGGCCGACTCGGGCGGCTCGGGCGCCCCGGCCGACTCGGGTGCCGCGCCGTTGGGAGCGGCGGTGTCCACCGCGGGCCCCGCAGCGATTCGCTCGATCCCGAGCGCCTGGTAGATCTTCTGCTCGATCTGGCGGGCAATGTCGCTGTGCTCAGTCAAGAACGCCTTGGCGTTGTTGCGGCCCTGTCCCAGACGCTCGCCGTCGTAGCTGAAGAACGCCCCGGACTTCTGCACGATGTCGTGCTCCACGCCGAGGTCGATCAGACATCCTTCCGAGGAGAATCCGAGCCCGTACTCGATGTCGAACTCCGCCTGCCTGAACGGTGCAGCGACCTTGTTCTTGACGACCTTCACCCGCACCCGGTTGCCAACGGCTTCGGTTCCTTCCTTCAGCGTTTCGATACGGCGCATGTCGATGCGCTGCGACGAGTAGAACTTGAGCGCCCGGCCACCGGGCTGGGTCTCGTTCGACCCGAACATGACCCCGATCTTCTCGCGGATCTGGTTCGTGAACAGGCAGACCGTGTTGGCGCGGTTGAGGTTGCCGGCCAGCTTGCGCAGCGCCTTGGACATCAGACGCGCTTGCAGGCCGACCGTCTGGTCTTCCATGGCGCCTTCCAGCTCGGCGCGCGGCGTGAGCGCCGCGACCGAATCGATCGCGACGACGTCGATCGCGCCGGAGCGAATCAGCACGTCGGCGATCTCGAGCGCCTGCTCGCCGTAGTCGGGCTGCGAGACCAGCAGCTCGTCCACGTCGACGCCGATGCGGCGCGCGTAGATCGGGTCGATCGCGTGCTCGGCGTCGATGAAGGCGCAGACGCCGCCGAGCTTCTGGGCTTGAGCAATGATCTCGTACACCAGCGTCGTCTTGCCGGAGGCCTCGGGACCGAAGATCTCCACGATACGACCGCGCGGCACGCCGCCGACTCCGAGCGCGAGGTCGAGCGACAGCGCGCCGGTTGGCACCGCAGCGACAGCGACCTTGAAGGCATCGTCGCCGAGCTTCATCACCGACCCCTGGCCGTGCTCGCGCTCTATCTGCGTGAGTGCTGCCTTGAGCGCGCCGTCCTTGCCAGAATCGCGCTTCCCCTCGCTGGCGACCTCTTTCACGGCCCTCTTCGTTCCTTCTTTCGGTGCCTTGGATGCGCTCTTTGCCTTTTCCACGCCTTCTCCATTCGTTTCAGTTCGCAAGCAGGACACCTTAGGCGCACCGCCGGATGGAAAACCGAACTGGTGTTCGGGCCCCCGCAGGAGCCAACGAGGCTACGCAGGGCCATGTAATGGAACAAGCCTCGCGAGTGACTATTTCAGCTCGAGCGTCGCAACCGGCTCGTACACGGCACCGCTGCGCAGCAAGGTGGACCTGAAGAGCACGGCGTTCGAGGCCCGAAACGACTTGCCCAAGCGAGCGGGCAGGGCCGGCAACGGCGCTGCGGCCGCCTCACACTCGCGACCCCGTCGAGCCCGCGCGAGCGTCACGTGCGGGCGAAACGGGCGCTTTTCCGGCTTGTACAGCTTCGCTGTGGCGAACCGCTGCGACATCTCGCTTTGCCACGCGCCCAGAACGCCGGCAGCATCCTCCAGCTCGAGCGCATGCAGTCGCGGCCGAGCCTGTGGCAGGCCGCCGACGCCCGTTGGCCGTAGCTCGAACACGCCTGGCGGCGAGTCGAAGCAAAGCTCGGCGATCCGTTCGGCGTCGCGCTCGGCCTGGTAGCCGAGGAACACCAGCGTGACGTGCATATTCTGCAGGTCGGGCAGGCGAAACTCGCGCAGCTCACCGTAGATCGACGCACGCCAGACCGACAGCGCAAGCAGGTACGACTCGGGCAGCTCGAGCGCGACGAACAGCCGCATGCGCGGCCTTCCCAGGTTTTTGCCCGCCCGCTGCGGCCGTTGGTCTTTGCTCAAGCCGGGACTTCCTCGCCAACGAGCAGCCGGCGCAATAGATGAAGCGCCACGGTCGTGGAGCGATCGCGCACCTCGGGGCGCGATCCGGGGATGTCGAGTGCGCGTGTCACGCGCTCGGTCTCGGTACCGTTGCGTGCGACGACACAGAAGCACACACGACCGACGGGCTTGTCCTCGGTTCCGCCGCCGGGGCCCGCGACGCCGGTCACGCCGATCCCGACCTGCGCGTCGAACCGCTCGATGGCGCCGTCGGCGAGCGCATCGGCCACTTGCTCCGACACCGCCCCATGCGCGTCGATCACCTCGGCCGGTACGCCCAACAGCTCGGACTTGGCGCGATCGGAGTAGGCGACCACGCCGCCCGCGAAGAACTCCGAAGCTCCCGGTCGATCCGTCAAACGGGCGGCGAGCATGCCGCCCGTGCACGATTCGCCGACGGCCAGCCGCCGGCCCCGCATCAGGCGGGCGACCTGGTCCTCGATTCTGCTGCCGTCGGTCGAGTAGAGGGCATCGCCGTGACGCCCGGCGAGCAGCGCGACCAAACGATCCGCCGCGTCGGCAGCTCCCGGCGGGGTGCGTATCGTCACCTCCAGCTCGCCCCTGCGCAAGCAGGTCGTGATCTCCAGTGACTCGAGGTCAATCTGCTCGCCGATCTCGCGCAGGCTCGCGGCGATCTCCGACTCCGGAAGCCCGAACATCCGCAGCATGCGCGTCTCGTAGGCAACGGCCCCCGCGAGCACGGCGCGAAACGGCTTGGTTTCGACCGCCTGCGCCCAGCTCTCCTGCAACTCGCGCGGCGGCCCGGGCAGCACCACGACGGTCTGCTCGTCCGCCGGCACGACCAGCCCCGGAGCCGTGCCGACCGGGTCGAGCGCGACAGCGCCTCGGGGAACCATCGCCTGCTTTCGGTTCGCGACCGCCAGCGCCTCGTTGTCGATCCTCCAGCGCCGGGCGAAGCGCGCAACGATCTCACCAATGCGACGCTCCAGATCGACGTCCAGCTCCATCTCCCGCCCGGCAAACCGCGCGACCACCTCGGCCGTCAGATCGTCTGCGGTTGGCCCAAGCCCACCGCTGGTCACAACCAGCGCCACTCCCGCCTCGCTCATGAACCGCAGCGCAGCCGCGAGGTCGTCCGGGCGGTCGCCACAGGTGACGACGTGCGCAAGCTCGACGCCCATTCCGGCCAGCTGCTCGGCCAGCCACGGGCCATTGCGGTCACGCACCTGGCCCGACAGCAGCTCGGTGCCGGTGATCACGAGGCCCGCGCGAACGCTCACCGGATTCCGTCGATCCTCACTGGCCGCAGGTCGGTGACTTCGCCGCCGGCAGGCGTCTAACGCCCGACGTCGATACCGCGTAGCCAAGCGGCCTTGCGGTCTCCGGAATGTTGTACAGCTTGCCGTTGATGCGCAGATCTCCGCCGCCGTTTCCGATCGTGACTCGGAAACGCCTGGAGCGGTACGGGCCCTTGTTGTCTCTGGCGGAGACCACCCGCCCATCCACTTTGACGTCCCCGCTCGCATCGACCAGGCAAACCCAGACATCACGCTTCGGGACGACTGTGACTTCCACGCTGTTTGCATTGGCGCGGCTCTTCGACCTTGCGGGCGAAACGACGGGCGTCTTGTCGGCCGGCGTTGTTGCGGCCGACTTGTTCTTGGAGTCGTCACCGCCGCTGGTCAGTCCCAGCACCAGCAACAGCCCCACGAACGCCACGCCGAGGACGATCGCCACCACCAGGCGCGAAGGCCTCGGCACATGCACGACCTGGCGACGCAGCGGCGCGTCGCCCGCGAACGCCGGCAGCTCCAGCTCCTCGGGCTCCTCGAAGCGCGTGTTGTACTCCTCGATCAGGATGTATGGATCGAGGCCGAGGAACTCGGCGTAGGTTCGCACGAAGCTCTTGACGTAGGTCGGACCCGGCAACACCTGCCACTCCTCGTTCTCCAGAGCTCGCAGGTATTTGGCCCGGATCTTGGTGGCCTCCTCGACCGCGCCAATATCGATCTTCTTGCGTATGCGCGTATCGCGCAGGGTTGAGCCTATGTCAGCCATGGACGCTGCCGCGGTCATACCGCAGGACGCGAATCAGTATAGGGAGCGCGAGGACTCGGCCGCGCGGTTGGCGCTCAGGCCTCGTCGGTTTCGGCTGCCGTGGACACCGGGTCGGGGCTGTCGTCTCCCATGCGCAGCACGCGCTCGATATCCGCTTCGGTGATCAGCACCTGACGAGGCTTGGAGCCTTCGTAGCCCGATATCGCGCCGCGTCGCTCGAGCATGTCGATCAACCGCCCGGCACGCGTATAGCCAACGCGCAGGCGACGCTGCAGCATCGAGACCGACGCAGTTTGGGTCTGCGCGACCAGTATCACAGCCTGCTCGAGCAGCTCGTCGGAGTCGGGATCGAGGTCGCCCTCCGACGGATCGCCGGGGCTGCGACCCTCGAGCAGCTCCTGCTCGTACTCGGGCTCGCCCTGGTCGCGCCAGCGCTGTGTGATGCGCGCGATCTCCTCTTCGGTTATGTACGCGCCCTGGATGCGCTGCAGCTTCGACGAGCCGACCGGCCTGAAGAGCATGTCGCCCTGTCCGAGCAGGGCCTCGGCTCCGCCCTGGTCGAGTATCACACGCGAGTCGTGCTGTGACGAGACCGCGAACGCGATCCGCGCCGGGATGTTCACCTTGATCGTTCCCGTGATGATGTCGACCGACGGGCGCTGCGTCGCCAGCACGAGGTGGATCCCGACGGCGCGCGACTTCTGGGCGATCCGGATGATCGCGTCCTCGACCTCGGATGGTGCCACCATCATCAGGTCGGCCAGCTCGTCGATCACACAGAGGATGTACGGCAGCGAGGGCTCTCCGGCGGCGCGGCGGATACGGTTCCATTCGACGATGTTGCGAGCGCGCGACCTCCCCATCAACTCGTAGCGGCTCTCCATCTCCGCTATCAGGTTGTTGAGCACATTGGCCGCCTTGCGCGGCGCCGTCACGACCGGCGTCAGCAGATGCGGAATGTCTTCGTAGTGGTTCAGCTCAACGCGCTTGGGGTCCACCAGCACCATCCGCACCTCGTTCGGCGATGCGCGCAGCAGGATCGAGCCCAGGATCGTGTTGACGCAGCCCGACTTGCCCGATCCGGTGGTGCCCGCAACCAACGCATGCGGCATCCGTGCGATGTCCGTCCAAACCGCGTTTCCGGCGATGTCCTTGCCGAGCCATGCGGCCAGCGGCGAGGCGCCCGAAGGGCTCCCGGTTCTCGCGGCCAAGCGAGAGCCGGAACTGCCCTTTTTCGACGCGGTGCCCATCTCGCGTCTGAAGATGTCGCCCAGGAAAACCATCCTGTGGCGCTTGTTGGGCACCTCGACGCCGACAGCCTGCTTGCCGGGAATCGGCGCCAGGATGCGAATGTCGGTCGATGCAAGCGCGTAGGCGATGTCGTCCTTGAGCTGCGTGACCTTGGACACCTTGGTGCCGGGTGCCAGACGCAGCTCGTGCCGTGTGATTCGCGGTCCCGTGACGCGCCCCATCACCTCGGCCTCGATGCCAAAGTGCCCGAGCGTCGTCACCAGCAGCTCGGCAACCTCCTGCTGGTTGGAGGCATCCGGACCCTGACTCTTGTCCGAGTGGCGTAGCAGAGCGGGGTCGGGAAGCTCGTAGTCGATCTCGTCGGACTCGGTCACCTCGCTGCGCTTGTTGCCCATCGGCGTCAGCTCGATGTGGCTGTCGAGGGCCTTGGCGACCTTGGCGGCCTTGGTGTTTTCCGCCTCCGCGATCGCTGGCAGCGTGTGCTCATCAGGCTCGAGCGCGTCGACCTCGGCGGCAAAGGCTTCCGGCTCGACGGAATGCTGCTCAGCGGTCGCGGCCTCCCCGCCGAGTGCGGTCACGCGCGGCTCGCCCTCCGGTTCGCGGTACTCCACCCTTCGCCGCTGGCGCGCGTCGCGGCGTGCACGCACCCGCTCGTGTGCGAAGGCGTGCGCAAGTTGCGCGATCCAGGCGCGCACTACGCGCGCGGTTTGCGAGATGGCGGCGAGAAGCGAGCGTGCGGTCGCCGAGATCGATGCGCCGGTGATCAGCAGCAACCCGCCCAACGTGCCAAACAGGAACGCGAGGTGTGCACCGGCGTCCGAGAACAGCGTGTCGGTGATCCAAAACAGCCCCGCGCCGATCAGGCCCCCGCGATCCATAGACGAGTCGGGATTGAACAGGTCCGCCGACGTGGCCTCCCCGGGGCCCAACCCAAGAGTGGAGACCGCGAAGCCGAGCGTCAGCGAGCAGACCAGCACGATCACACCCGCCAGCGGGCGTGCCACCGCATCGACGAGCGGGCGCGCGATCATCGCGAGCCCCGCGAGCGCAAACAGCACGGGCACGGTGTAGGCAACCGCCCCAAGCACGAACGTGAATGCGGTCACGAGCGTCTCGCCCACCTTGCCGCCGTCCCAGCCGCCGTAGAAGACGAAGCCGAAGAACACCCCGGCGCCCACGAGCCCGAGCCCCAGCGCGTCGATCTGGGCCTGCGACATCTCGGACACTCGCGGCAAGCGTGGGCGCAGTGCTGCGAGACCCGCACGCGAGCGTCGGCGGGACGAGGTCTTGCGGCGCTTCCGTCGTTTGGCCATGACGATCAAGGCCCCGCGGAGGGGCCCCCGTCACGTGTTCGACGCCGCGCCGGGCTCCCCTGCCACCTCTCGCCACACCAGAACAGGCACGGAAGTCACGCGATTGTGCCTGGCTTCGAGCGCCCATGACCAGGTGGTCGATCGAAGTCGCTCTATTCGAGAGTTGGATCAACCACCTGCCCTTTCGCGGGTCTGCGGCTGCATGGGTTCGGATAGGTTGAGGAGATGCTAGTCACGCTGCTGCGCAACGCCACTCTCGTCGTTGAGGGCACGGGACAGCGGCTGGTGGTCGATCCGTCGTTGGCGCCACCGAGGCGACGACCTCCACTGTCCCTGGTCAGGTCGCGGCCCGCGCTCAACCCCACCGTTCCGCTGCCTGCGGGATCACGCGGGCCAGGCTGAAGGACGCCCTTGAGACGGCTGGAAAATTGGACTCCGTCGACATCCCGGTCGACGGTCAGACACTTTCCGTACCGGGGACGGCCACCGACCACAGCAGGCCGCTTCCCTACTCTGCAGTTCGATGAACCAGCACGCGCTCCTTGCAGCTCCGGTTCTCCTGGCCATCGCGGTCGGCGCCGCCGGGCCGATAGTGCTCGATCGCGATCACGAACGTGCGCAGCCGGACCCGGCCTCCAGCCTGAGCGTGCGCCAACTCGCCGGCCAGCGAATCGTGTATTCCTACACCGGCACCCGGGTGCCGAGCGCCCTCGTGACGCGCGTGCGCCGCGGCGAGGCCGCCGGAGTGATCCTGTTCACGCGCAACATCGGCTCGCGCGCGCAACTGCGCGCCGCGATGGCCCGGCTCCAGCGCGCCGCGCGATCAAGCGAGCTGCGACTGCCGCTGCTAGTGATGATCGACCAGGAGGGCGGCCTGGTGAAGAGGCTCGGCGGCGCCCCCTCGCACTCGCCGGCCCAGCTCGGCAGCATCGGCCGCGCGTCGCTCGCGCGTCACGAGGGCTCGGCCACTGCACGCAACCTGCGCTCGGTCGGCGTCAACGTCAACCTCGCGCCCGTGCTCGACGTTGGCCGCCGGGGCAGCTTCCAGCGACGCACCGGGCGCTCCTACGGATCGGACCCAAAGCTGGTCGGATCGCTCGGCTCCGCGTTCGCGCTGGGGCTCCAGCGCGGCGACGTAGCCGCCACGCTCAAGCACTTTCCCGGCATCGGCGTCGTGCGCAACGACGAGGACCTGGTCGTGCAGCGCGTTGCGCTGTCGCGCTCCCGCCTGCGAGCGATCGACGAGGCGCCCTTCGCGAAGGCGATCGACGCCGGCGCAAAGCTGGTGATGACGAGCACCGCTGTGTATCCCGCGTGCGACCGCGCTCCCGCCCTTCTGTCACGCACGCTGAGCACCGACGAGCTGCGAACGCGGCTCGGCTTCACCGGCGTGTCGATCACCGACGACCTCGAGGTTCCCGCTATGCGCCGCTACGGCTCGGCCGCGCGGCTCGGGCTGCGTGCCGCTCGCGCCGGCAGCGACCTGCTGATGTTCGCCCAGCACTATCGCGTCGGCGCGCGGGCGCTCGCGTCACTGACGGCCGCTGCGCGAGGCGGGCGGCTGTCCGAGGACGAGCTGCGCGCCTCCGCCCGGCGCGTGCTCGAGCTGCGCCAGTCGCTGCGCTGAGCCTTAGACCTCGACCACGACCGGCAGCACCATCGGCCGGCGGCGGATCTTCTCGTATACGAACGCGGCCACGTCCTCGCGCAGGTGTTCCTGAAGCAGCGACACCTCGCGCACCTCGTCGCGAGCCGCCTGTGAGAGCGATCGCTCAACCACGTCACGCAGCTCTTCGACCAGGCCGTCGTCCTCAGCCACGAATGGAACGCCGCGCGTGATCACCTCGGGAGCAGCGAGCGCCTTTCCGTCACGACCCGAAACCGTCGCCACGACGATGAACACCCCGTCCGCCGAAAGCGCCCTGCGATCGCGCAGCGCCACGTCCTCGATGTCGCCGATCTCGACACCGTCCACGTATATGACGCCGGCATCCTCCTCGGACCCAAAGCGGGCGCCGTTGGCGTCCAATTCCAGCGGCAGGCCATTACGCCCCAGGAAGACGTTCTCGGGCGGGATGCCGACCGACTCCGCGAGCTTGCCGTGCAGGTACAGGCGCTTGTGATCGCCGTGAACCGGCATCACGTACTTGGGATTGGTCAGGTTCAGCATCAGCTTCAGCTCTTCGGTCCAGCCGTGGCCGGACGCGTGCACCGGTGCGTCCTGGGTCGTGATCACGGTCGCACCGATCTGGTACAGGCGATCGACGGTCTCGTTGACGGCGCGCTCGTTGCCGGGAATCGGAGTCGCCGAAAAGATCACCGTGTCGCCGGAGTGCAGCTTCACGTGCGGATGCTCGCCATGGGCCATGCGCCGCAGCGCCGACAGCGGCTCGCCCTGGCTGCCGGTGGTCAGCAGCACGAGTCGCTCCTCCGGGAAGCTGTCGGCCTCCTTGGGCGAGACGAGCATGCCCTCCGGCACCTCGGCGTGATCGAGCTGGCGCGCGATCTTGAGGTTGCGACGCATCGAGCGCCCCACCACCGCGATGCGGCGGTCGAGCGCCTCGGCGGCATCGACCACCTGCTGGAGGCGGTGGATGTTGGACGCGAACGAGGTGATCAGGATGCGCCCCTCGCAGGCGGCGAACACCTCCTCCAGCACCGGGCCGACGGTCGCCTCGGACGGCGCCGTGCCTGTTCGATCGGCGTTGGTCGAGTCGCCGCACAGCAGCAACACCCCTTCGCGTCCGAACTCGGCCAGCCGCGACGCATCGGTCGGCGGCCCATCGACGGGCGTCTGGTCGAACTTGTAGTCGCCGGTGATGATCACCGTGCCCACCTCGCTGCTCAAAGCGACCGCGCAGGCATCCGGGATCGAGTGCGCGACGTGGATCATCTCGATCTCGAACGGCCCGGCGTCGAAGCGCTCGCCGGGCTCGACCTCGACGAACTCGACCTCCTTGAGCTTGTGCTCCTCGATCTTCGAGCGAGCCATCGCGACGGTCAGCGGGCCTCCGTAGATCGGAGGCCGGATGTCCTTACCCAGCTCGCGCATCACGAACGGCAGCGCCCCGACGTGGTCTTCGTGCCCGTGCGTCAACACGATCGCCTCGATCTGCTCGGCGCGCTCCAGCAGATATTCGAAGTCGGGCAGCACGAGGTCGATGCCCAGCATTTCGGTGGTCGGGAACATCAGTCCCGTATCGACCACGACGAGCGAGCCCTCGTATTCGACGACGGTCATGTTCTTGCCGATCTCGCCGAGGCCCCCGAGGGGGAGAACGCGAAGCTTGCCGGTCACTATGCGGTTTGAACGGCGAGGCCGTGTCGCTCGAGCATCGCACGAACCGTATCGCGCTCGTCGTCCGTTGCCTCCACGAGCGGCAGCCGCAGCCCGCCGACATCGAAGCCGAGCAGGTTGAGTGCGGCCTTCGTCAGGGTCGGGCTGGCGGTCATGAACAGCGTCTCGAAGGCGTCAGCGAGCTGCTCGTCGATCTCACGCGCGCGCTCGAGATCGCCGTCGCGTGCGGCCTCGAACAGCTCGTGCATCTGCTCTCCAAACAGATGCGAGGTCACGGTTATTCCGCCGGCCCCACCGATTTCCGCGAACGGCCGCAACAAGCTGTCATCGCCTGCGATCAGGGCGAGGTTGGTGTCTTCGACGATGCGACGCGCCTGCTCGATGTCGGCGTTCGCCTGCTTGACCCCGACGACGTTGGCGATCTCACCCAGCTCGGCCAGCAGGTCGGGGTCGAGGTTGAGCACGCAGCGCCCGGGAATGTTGTAGAGCACCACCGGCTTGGTGGTCGCGGCAGCGACGGCGGTGAAGTGCTCCACCAGGCCGAGGCGAGACGGCTTGTTGTAGTAGGGCGTCACGACCAGAACGCCATCGACGCCGAGAGCGCTCGCCCGCTCGGTCAGGTGGATCGCATGCGCGGTGTCATTGGAGCCGGTTCCGGCGATCACCGTGGTCTCGCCCCCGACCTCATCGACCACGACCTCGATCGTGTGCAGGTGCTCCGAGTCGGCCAACGTGGAGGCCTCTCCCGTCGTCCCGGCGACGACCAGGCCGTCCGATCCATGCTCGATCAGATGGCGCGCCAGACGGCGCAGCGAGCCCTCGTTGACCTCCCCGCCGGGGCCGAAGGGGGTGACCATCGCCGTGAGGATGCCGCTTATCTGGCCGCTGTCGGTGGTCATGCTTGCTCGATTATCCCATCACATCCGGAATGCGGTTAGCTTTCTCCCCCGCACCCGAAGAGGAGCCGACCTGAGCGAGATCACCGAGATATCAGCGAAGCAGATGGCCCGGGCCGTGCGAGAGCGCGAAATCAGCCCGGTCGAGCTGGTCGACGCCCACGTGGCGCGCATCGAGGCCCTCGACCCGGACATCAACGCGGTCGTGCTGCCGCGCTTCGAGCAGGCGCGCGAGGAGGCCCGCGCCGCCGAGCAGGCCGTCCAGCGCGGGGACGCAACCGGTCCGCTGCACGGGGTGCCCTTCACGGCCAAGGAGGCAATCGAAGTCGCGGGGATGCCCTGCAACGATGGGTCGAAGATCTTCGAGGGCAACGTCTCTGCCGAGGATGCCGTCGTCGTGCGCAGCCTGCGCGAGGCCGGCGCGATCCTGCTCGGCAAGACCAACATCCCCGAGTTCGCGCTGCACTACGACTCCAACAACGCCGTCTATGGCGCGACCGGCAATCCTCACGATCTCACCCGCACCGCGGGCGGATCCTCGGGCGGCGAGGCAGCGGCGCTGGTGGCGGGGATGAGCGCGTTCGGCGTCGGCTCCGACTACGGCGGCTCGATCCGCGTGCCGTCCAGCTTCTGCGGATGCGTGGGCATCAAGCCGGGTCGTTTCGTCGTCCCGCGGACGGGACACTTTCCGCCCATGCAGCCGATGACCGTCCAGCAGTGGTCGGTGATCGGTCCGATGGCGCGCTACGTCGAGGACCTCGAGCTTCTGTTGCCGATCTTTGCGCGGCCCGATCAGGTGCGCGATCCGGACTGCGGCGTGCACGAGCTCGCCCCGGCCAACGTTGACGGCGCGCGCGTGGCCGTTTACTGGGAGGACGGCGTGAACGATGTCGAGCCGGCCGTGCGAGAGGCGGTCGAGGCGGCCGGCCGCGCGCTGGCCGACGCCGGCCACGACGTGGTCGAGCAGCGCCCACCGCTGCAGGTCGAAGCGCGTAAGCTGTTCAGGGCAGCCGCGCTCGGCGAGATCACGGCCGGCCTGGCACCGCTCGTAGGCGACAGGCGCAACGAGCTTTCACCTCAGATGCAGGTGATGTTCGACACGTTGGTCGACAACGCCGACACATCGCTGGGAGGCTACGTCGGCCGATTGCTGTTCGAAGGCGAGATCGAGCGCCAACTCGCCGCATGGCAGGCGGAGCACCCGATCGCGATCGCCCCGATCTCGCCGTGTCCCGCGTTCCCGCTCGGCGCCGACAACGTGGACGTCAACGGCACCGAGGTGCCGATGATCGAGCTGATGAGCTTTTCGACCCACTTCAACCAGACCGGCGTGCCTGCAGCCGCGGTTCCGATCGCGACCTCGCCCGAGGGCCTGCCGATCGGCGTGCAGGTCGTCGGCCGCCGCGACCGCGAGATGGAGGTGCTTGCGGTCGCCAGCAAGCTCGAGCAGGCCTTCGGCGGTTGGGTCAAGCCGGTGGGCGTCGGTACCGGCTCCGTATCAGGCGCATAGGTTCGAGCGTCCAGGCCGGTTGGCTCGAGTTGGGAGAGCCCCAGCTCGACAAGCGAGAGCAAGTGCGCCCGCC
Organism: Solirubrobacterales bacterium; assembly: GCA_040880005.1. Lineage (GTDB taxonomy): Bacteria > Actinomycetota > Thermoleophilia > Solirubrobacterales > JBBDJG01 > JBBDJG01. The sequence continues at coordinate 44,592 of JBBDJG010000028.1, read as the reverse complement.
GAACCCGCTCGTAGCGAGCAGGAAGCGGGGTCACGCCGTTTCGGTGTCGGCGCGGATATGCGCGGATTGCATCGGATGCGACGGGATTCGGGCAGAAACGACGCTTTTCTGCCCGATCGCTACGTATCCGATTCGGCGTTCAATCGCCAGAAGGAAGGGTCTTTCCATATCGGATGGCCTGGAGGCGGGGGTGGAATGTCATCGTCGGGATCTCCTCTTTCATTCCACACCTCGTAGGACCACTCCAGCAGCCCCCGTCCGATGATCCCGGATACCTGGATACACATGGCCGAACCCCACTCGTCCATATCCCAAAATGCCGCTGAGACGACGCGAAGCTCTTGGCCGGACGGCAGAGCGACAGTTTCCTCCTGATCGCCGTAGGTGTCCAGATCCTCCCATGGCCCGGCAAACATGGCTGCGACCTTGCCCTGGATGATCGCTTTGACTTTGACCCGGTCGTCGGCAACCGGCCGGTTCGGCAAGCTAAGGAGCGTGCGGAGAACCTGTTCGACGACGAGCAGCGCGACTACAAAGATGAGCGTGACGACCACGAAGACCGGAAGAGCGGCGAGCAGTGCGACAGGCCACGGCAACAGCCAAAAGAGGAGGAGCGCCACGATTGCGGCCAGCACGATCGCAAGCTTCCACTCCAACAGTCTCAACCGGGGAAGCTGTCGCAAGGACGACCGCAGCATCGTGTGATCCTAGGCTGAAATGTCGGATAGCCGCGGCCAGACTCAGGGCGCATAGCTCAGTTGGGAGAGCACAGTGACCGTTTGACGTCATAGCGTCATGCTGGTACGATCTCGCCATGGCTGCGAAACGCAAAGTGACCGTATACCTCGACCCTGAAGTGGCTCGGGCCGCGAAGGTGCGGGCTGCCCGCTCGGACAAGCGAGACTCAGAGGTGGTCGAGGACGCCCTCAGGGTCTACCTCGGGATCGCCGCGCTCGATGAAGCTCAGAGACACAGCACGCTAAGCGAGGAAAAGGCGCTTGAGCTGGCTTACGAGGAACTTCACTCAGCTCGCCGCCGCCGGTGACGCGAGCCGTCGTCGATCCAGGCGTCCTCATCTCCGCGTTCATCTCTCCTCGCGGCTCGGCACCCGATCGTATCGTTCGCGCTTGGCGCAACGGTGCATTCGAACTTCTTGTCTCGCCGTTGCTAATCTCGGAACTCGCCACGGTCCTAACTCGACCGAAGTTCGCCGCGCAAGCCAGCGAGGACCGGGCCGCCGCCTACATAGCCGCGCTCGCCGCTGGCTCAGTGCTTATCGAGGATCCCTCCGAACGACCAGTTGTCACGGAGGACCCCGGCGATGACTACCTGTTCGCGCTTGCGCGCGCCGGTCGCGCCCACGTCGTTGTCTCGGGTGACCGGCATCTGACGGAGCTGCAAGATTCGGACCCGCCCGTTCTAACGCCGAGACAGTTCGCGGATCGACTCGAGGCTGAGAACGAAGCAGACGTCTCCTAACTTACGAGCAGGAGGTCGCTACTCGGAGCCCGGCGCCGTCACTAATCGTTCAGCAGGTTCTCCAGCCCGACGACGAGGCCGTCGAGGCTCGCAACGCGGCGCACGGCCAGCAGCACTCCCGGCATGAACGACTCGCGTGAGATCGAGTCGTGGCGAATCGTCAGCGTCTCGCCCTGACCGCCAAATATGACCTCCTGGTGGGCGACCAGCCCGGGTAGCCGCACCGAGTGGATCGGCGCATCGGCCTGCCCGCCGGCCTGCCCGATCAGCTCGGCGGTGCGCTTCGCAGTTCCAGAGGGAGCGTCGAGCTTGCGATCGTGGTGAAGCTCGACGATCTCGACGCCGTCCATGTGCGACGCGGCCAGCTTGGCCGCCTGCATCATCAACACCGCGCCCAGCGCGAAGTTCGGCGCGATGAAGCAGTTGGCATCCCCGCCCGAGGCAAGCTGCTTCAGCTCGGCGAGCTGCTCGGCGGTGAGGCCGGTGGTGCCGACGACGGCGTGGACACCGCTGCTCAGGCAAAGGTGCGCATTGTTGAACACCACGTCCGGCGTCGTGAAGTCCACCACGACGTCCGGCTTGGCGTCCGCGATTGCGGTTGCCAGATCGACATCGAGCGCCGGGTCGGCACGTGCGACCAGCTCCACGTCGTCCGCGCCCTCGACGGCGGCGCAGACCGTCGCGCCCATCTTTCCGGCCGCTCCGGAGACCACGACCCGGATCGACGTGCCCGCCGCCATCAGACCGCCGCCAGCGATGCGCTGATGGGCTCGAGTGCCGATCGGAAGCGATCCTCGTCCCGGCCCACCGCAGCGGCCGACATCTTCGTGCTGTCGTAAAACACGGTCGCCAGCGCCACCACGTCGTCGACGGTCACGGCGTCGACCCGTTCGAAGGTCTCGTCGAGCGACAACAGAGGGAGCCCGAGCAACACGTTCGACCCAAGCCTGGTCATGCGCGCGCGGGTCGACTCCATCGATAGCGCCATCCTCCCCTTGACCTGCTCGCGCGCTCGATCGAGTTCCTGCGCCGGCACCGGCTCGCGGATCCGCTCGAGCTCGGTGGCGATCGTCGCGACCGCCTCGGCGACCGTGTCCTCGCGCGTCCCCACGTAGATGCCGATCTGCCCCGAGTCCAGGTACTGGCTCGCCCAGGAGTAGACCGAGTACGCGAGGCCGCGCTTCTCGCGCACCTCCTGGAACAGCCGCGAGGACGACGATCCACCCAGGATCGCGTCGAGCAGGGCCAGCGCGTAGCGGCGATCGTCGTCGCGCTTGATTCCCATTCCGCCAAGGCAGATGTGGTACTGCTCGGTGTCCTTGGCGTAGAAGGACCGGCGCGCGCTCACGCCGGGCACTCCCCCGTTGAGGCTCCCGGCAGCATCGCCACCGTCGATCGCGAGGCAGCGCTGCGCCAACTCGACGATCCGATCGTGCTCGAGGTTGCCCGCCGCAGCCACGACCACCGATCCGGGCACGTAGCGCGTGTGGTGGTAGCTCGACACGTCGTCCACCGTCAGCGCCCCCACGACCTCGCCGCGGCCGATCACGGGGCGCCCGAGCGGGTGGTCGCCGAAGACAGCCGTCGATAGCACGTCGTGAACCTTGTCCTGGGGTTCGTCCTCGTACATCGCGATCTCCTCCAGCACGACCTCGCGCTCGGACTCCAGATCGGCGTAGGTGCAGCGCAGCAGCATGTCCGACATGACCTCGAAGGCGCGCTCCAGGTGCTCGTCGAGGAAGTGCGCGTAAACGACGGTCGTCTCCTTGCTGGTTGCCGCGTTCAGCTCCGCGCCGAAGCCGTCGAAGGTCTCAGCGATCTGAGCGGCGCTCAACTCCGGCGTTCCCTTGAACAGCATGTGCTCGAGGAAGTGGGAGATACCCGCCTGAGCCGGGCTCTCGTCGCGCGATCCGACGCGTACCCAAAAGCCGAGCGCGACCGACCGCACCGAGGTGATCTTCTCGGTCACCACCCGAATGCCCGAATCGAGCTGTGTGAGCTGGTGTTCCTGCGCCACCGCGCTCAGTCGTCGCGGCGACGCGGGCCGCCACGACCACGGTCTCGGCCGCCACGGTCGCGCCCGCCGCCGCCACGACCGCGGTCTCGCCCGCCACGGGGCGGTCCGCCGTTGCCCGTGCCGATCGAGGCTAGCTCCTCGGCCGTCTTGCCCTCGACCTCGGGGTCGTCGGCAAGTCGCAGGCCGATACGCCCACGCGAAGGATCGACCTCGACGACGCGCACCGCGATCTCGTCACCGCGATTGACGACGGCCTCGACCGACTCCGCCCGTCCGCCGGGGACGAGGTTGGAGATGTGCAGAAGCCCGTCGGTGCCCTTGGTCAACTCCACGAACGCTCCGAAGGTCGTCGTCTTCACGACCTTGCCGGTGAACTCGTCGCCGACCTCCACGTCCTTGGTCATGCGACGGATCTCCTCGATGCAAGCATCGCCCAGCTCGCCGTTGATCGCGTAAACGAGCACGGTGCCGTCGTCGTCCACGTCGATCTGCGCCTCGTACTGTTCGCACAGCGCGCGAATCGTCTCGCCGCCCTTTCCGATCACTGCGCCGATCTTCTCGGGGTCGATCTGGATCGACGTGATTCGCGGCGCGTGCGGGCTCAGTTCGGCACGCGTCTCGGAAATCGTGGAGGCCATCGTCTCAAGGATCCCCAAGCGCGCGTCGCGTGCCTGCGCGAGCGCGTTCTTGAGAATCTCGAACGTGACTCCGGAGATCTTGATGTCCATCTGCAGCGCCGTGATGCCCTCCTCCGTGCCTGCGATCTTGAAGTCCATATCACCGAGATGATCTTCCACGCCGGCGATATCCGTGAGGATGATGTAGTCGTCCCCCTCTTTGATCAGGCCCATCGCGATCCCTGCCACCGGCTTGCGGATCTTGACGCCCGCGTCCATCAGCGAAAGCGTCGACCCACAGACCGACGCCATCGACGAGGATCCGTTCGACTCGAGGATGTCGGACACGACGCGAATCGTGTAGGGAAACTCCTCGACCGACGGGATCATCGGCAGCAGCGCCCGCTCGGCCAGCGCACCGTGACCGATATCACGACGCTTCGGCCCGCGCATGAAGCCGGCCTCACCGACCGAGAACGGCGGGAAGTTGTAGTGATGCATGTAGCGCTTCGACGTCTCGAGGCCCAGCGTGTCGAGCCGCTGCTCCTCGCGGCTGGTGCCGAGCGTCGCGACCGAGAACGCCTGTGTCTGGCCGCGCGTGAACACCGCCGACCCGTGTGTGCGCGGCGCGATGCTGACCGTGCACGACACGTCGCGAATCTCCGCTGCCGCACGGCCGTCGGGCCGCTTCTTGTCCACCGCGATGCGCCTACGGATGACGTCCTTCTCGAGCTTGTCGATCGCCCGCTGCACATCCCGGCGACGCTCGGGGTCGGCCGGTTCGCCACCGTCGGCGGACGCGTATTGCGCGAGCACCGCTTCCTCGACTGCTTTCGTGGCCTCCTGGCGCTCGAGCTTGTCCTCGACTTGCGTCGCTTGCTCGAGGGTGCTGCCGTGCGATGCGACGATCTGCTCGAGTAGCGGTTCGTCGATCTGCGGCTCGTCGTGCTCGCGCTTGGGCTTGCCGGCCTTGGCGGCCAGGTCGCACTGCGCTTGACACAGCTTCTTGATCTCGGCGTGCGCGATGTCGAGCGCGTCGAGGATCTCGGCCTCGGTCGCCTCGTCGGCGCCGGCCTCGACCATCAGGATCGCGTCGTCGGTGCCAGCCACGATCAGATCCAACTCGCTCCCCGGGATGTCGGCCTCTTCGGGGTTCACGATGAACTTACCGTCGACCTTGCCGACCCGCACCGCGCCGACCTGCACCGATACGGGCACGTCGGACAGAGCCAGCGCCGCTGAGGCGCCGTTCATCGCGAGGATGTCGTAGGGATGAACGTGGTCGATGCACATCGGCGTCGCGACGATCTGGGTGTCGTAGCGCCAGCCCTTCGGGAACAGCGGCCGAACCGGGCGATCGATCATGCGAGCCGTGAGGATGCCCTTCTCCGAAGGCCTCCCCTCACGCTTGAAGAAGCCACCGGGAATCTTGCCGGCCGCGTACATGCGCTCCTCCACGTCGACCGTCAAGGGCAGGAAGTCTGTGTCTCTGAGGTTCCCGGCGGTGGCCGTGCAAAGAACCATCGTCTCGCCGGCGGTGATTACCACCGCTCCGCCGGCCTGCTTGGCGAGCGCGCCTGTTTCTAAGCTGATCTCGGTACCTGCAATCTCGACGGAGACCCGGTCCGTTCCTACAGCGCTCATATGTGTTTCCTTTCGGCGGCCTCCGGTTGGCCGCGTCGATTCGTTCTCTGTCCGGAATTTCCGCGCATGGTAGCAGCGCAGGTACTGCCGCTACTCGAGCCCTCAGGGCTCCCGATCGGAACATATTCCGATTTTCGCTCAGAACGTATTTTGGAATCCCGCGTGTGAGGCTGGTGGCGCCGGATCAAGCGGGGCGAGGATGCAGGGAGGGCGCAATGGCAGCGCCATTGCCCCGACCGAAGATGAAGCATCCGCAACGATCCGGCGCCACCGGACGGGCGCGGGGGATTTTGAAACACGTTCTCGGACGCGAAAATCGGGAGCTCTGCGGCGCGACGTATCTACTTACGTAGCCCGAGCTCCTGGACCAGGCCGCGATAGCGCTCGACGTCCTCCCTGGAGAGGTACTCGAGCAGACGCCGCCGCTGACCGACCAGCATCAGCAGCCCGCGCCGCGAGTGATGATCCTTGCGGTGCCCGCGCAGATGCTCGGTCAGCTCGTTGATCCGTGCGGTCAGCAGCGCCACCTGGACCTCTGCGGAACCGGTGTCGCCCTCGTGCTTGGCGAACTTCTGGATCAACTCGCTCTTTGCGTCCTTGGTCAGTGTCACGCGGGAGAAGGTACCAGAAAGCCGTCGCCGGTCAGCGACCTGACGAGGCCCTTGCCGCTCCGGTCGCGGAGCGCGCGATCTCGCGCGAGGCCCCCACGTCGCGTCGCATCTGAGCCACCAGCTCGTCCGCCGAATCGAACTTCAGCTCCTCACGAAGTCGCTCCAAGAACGAGACACGAAGTGTCTCGCCGTACAGGTCGGCGTCGAAGTCGATCAAATGCGCTTCCACGACCAGCTCGCCACCCGAGCCGAACGTCGGTCTGACGCCGATGTTGATCGCCGAAGGTACATCTCGCCCGCGTGCACGCACGATACCCGCGTAAACGCCGGCCGCAGGCATCACGAGATCTTGCGCAGCAGCGATGTTGGCGGTCGGAACACCCAGCTCTCGCCCCCGCTTGTCACCGCTCACGACCTCGCCCTCGAGCGCGAACGGTGCGCCCAAAAGCTCCGCCGCGTCGCGCACGTCCCCGCGTTGCACCAGCTCCCTGATTCGCGTTGAGGAAATCGGAGCGCCGTGCCATTCGACCAGCGCAACCGTCTCGGTTTCGAATTGAGACTGCGCCACGAGCGTGGATGCGTCTCCCTCGGCGCCGCGGCCAAAGCGAAAGTTGGCGCCCACGCTGACATACGTGGCGCCGAGCCGCTTCGCTAGCACGCCGGCACAGAACTCTTCCGCGCTCATGCGCGACAACTCGGTCGTGAACGGAATCGCGACCAGTTCGTCCGCTCCCAACTCACCGATGCGTTCGGCTTTGATGGCGAGCGTCGATAACAGCTTGAGCGGGCGATCGGGACGCAACACGCGCTCAGGATGCGGATCGAAGGTGACGACGCAGGAGCGCAGCCGAGAGCGCGCAGCTCGGTCGATCGCCGCGCCGATCACGCGCCGGTGGCCGAGGTGAACTCCGTCGAACGTGCCGAGCGCTATTGCACGACCCGGATCGGCGGCCGCCACCTCGTCGAGGTCCCGATAGACCTTCATTCGCCCTCGGGTATCACTGTCACCGGCTTGAGCGTCCGATCATCGCGCTCCGCGACGGCTATGAGCCGGCCGTTCCCCGTGAGGCGAACGGGCCCGCCATCAGCGTCTATCTCGCCGTTCGCCGGCAATGCCACGCCGTGCCGCACACGCTCGGCCTCCTCGGACGAGAGGGCACGTTCGGGCAAAAACGAGAGAGCATGCGCCAAGTCGATCAGATTGCGCTCGTCGGCGTCCTCGAGCGAGAACGGCCCCACCGCTGTGCGAACGAGCGTTTCGCAGTGGGCGCCGGTGGCGCATGCCTCGCCGAGATCCTGCACGAGCCGGCGCACGTAGGTGCCGCTCGAGCAGTCGATCTCGAGCGTCGCGCGCTGGTCGGTCTCGTCGAATTCGACCAGGTCGAGCCGCTCGATCGTGATCGTGCGGACCGGCGTCTCGACCGTCTCACCGCGCCGTGCTTTGCGATACAAGCGCTCACCGCCGACCTTGACGGCCGACGCCATCGGCACCCGCTGGCTGATTTCACCGGTGAGCGGCGCAAGCGCCTCGCGAACGTCGTGCTCGTTCGTCGTGCTCCCGGTCGCCGTCAGCGTACCGGTCGGATCGCCGGTGTCGGAGCGCACGCCGAAGCGCGCGACCGCGCGATAGGACTTCGGCAGGCCGACCAGATAGCGCTGAAAGCGCGTGGCCCTTCCGATCACGATCAGCAGCAGGCCGCTCGCGAATGGATCGAGCGTACCGGTGTGTCCGACCCGCGCACCTCTCGCCACAGGCGCACGGCGAATGCGCTCGACAACATCGTGTGAGCTGATGCCGACGGGCTTTGCCACCAGCAGCACACCACACGCACTCGCGTTCGCTTGCATGAGTCGAAGTCAAGCAGTTGGCCGCGCGCTCTGCGGTGCGCTCACCGTGCCGCCGGCTCTCATCGGAGCTGCGCGTTCACCTCGTCGAGCAGAAACCGCACCAGCTCCTCGTGCGACAACTCGGTCGCGAAGCCGGCCGCCTGCTGATGGCCCCCGCCGCCCTGCTCGCGAGCGATCGCGCTGACGTCGACGCGATCGCTGCCCGCGCGCAGACTGACCTTCCAGAGACGCTCACGCCCCTCCTTGAGCTGCGCCCGCGCGAGCGCCGCCAGCTGCGTTCCTTGCAGCGCACGCAGATGATCGACGATTCCCTCGGAAAAGCTCTCGTCGGCGCCGGTCTCCTCGTAGTCCAAGCGCTCGATGTAGGAGATCGCGAGCAGGCCGTCATCGTGACGCTCGACCCGCGACAGCACACGCGCCAGCAGCGCGAGCTTGGGGAACGGCACGTCCTCGTACAGCGTGCGGAAGACGCGGTGCACGTCCACGCCGGACTCGATCAGCTCCGCAGCCATGCGGTGCGACTCGGCAGTCGTGTTCTCGTATTGAAACTTGCCGGTGTCGGTCACGAGCCCCACATACAGTGCTTCCGCGATCGAAGCTGTCAGTTCGATCTCGAGGTCGCGTGTAAGCCCATAGATGATCTCGGTCGTGCAGGAAGCGCTACCGATGACGAGATTGGCCGTGCCGAAACGTGTGTTGTCGTGATGGTGATCGATGTTGACGATGTGCGCGTCCTCCCGCTTGAGGAAGTTGACGGGCATACGATCGATATTGCCGCAGTCCAGAAACACGATCGTGCGCTGGTCCGCGTCGGCGGGAAGATCGTGCTCAACGTCTGCCAGGGGCAGCTGGCGATACTCGTAGGGCAGCGGGAAGTCCTCCTCCGACATGAACATCACCGAGTCCTTGCCTAGCTGCTTCAAGATCTCGTGCATCGCGACAAGTGATCCGAGAGCGTCTCCGTCGGGATTCTCGTGCGTGGTGACGAGCAGTCTGTCCGCGGAGCGCAGCTCGGCCACCACCCGGGCGCGCTCGGTCGCGGTATCCACACTCACTCGGCGTCTCCTTGGAGAAGCCGGCCGATGCGCATTCCACGGTCCACGCTTTCGTCATAGCGAAAGTCGAGCTGCGGAGTGTTCTTGAGTCGCAGCTCCGAAGCCACTCTGAACTGTAGGTATCCGTGCGAGGAGCCGAGGCCGTCGAGAGTCTCCGCGCGCTGCTGCTCATCCCCCAGTACGCTCACATAGACATGCGCATGGCGTAGATCAGGGCTCGTGTCCACGGACGTAACGGTCACGAACCCAACCCGTGGATCCTTCAGTTCCGTGGCTATCGCCATGCCAAGGACCTCGCGCATAGCCTCATTGACCTTTCGCATCCTTTCTTTGCCCATAGCAATCAGCCTCGCGCGCCAGCCCCCTTGCGACCCCGTTCGACTATATCCGAAGCCCCGAGGCACCCGCGCGGCAACGCGCCTATGAGAGGTCCTCGAACGAGACGAGCCGGCGCTCGATCCGCACCGATTCGGGATGCCGGCTCAGCAGATAGCGCTCAACTCCATCGACGAGGTGGTCGAGATCGGTGTGCGACGACCCCACCAGCGCCAGTACCAGCGTTGAGCGCTGCCACAGGTCGTGATGGTCGACCTCGGCGACCGCCGCGCCAAATCTTCGGTTCAGCACCGAACGTAGCGATACGAGTTCCTTGCGCTTGCCTTTGAGGCTTCCGTTGTCGTCGAAATGCAGGTAAACCGTTATCGCCGCTAGGAACGGCACCGCCGCCGGCTATGCGAGCTTGCGCTCGACCTTCTTGGTTTCGTACGCCTCGATCACGTCATCGACCTTGACGTCCTGGAAGTCCTCGAGCGTGATGCCGCACTCGAAGCCTTCCTCGACCTCCCTCGCGTCCTCCTTGAAGCGCTTCAAGGAGGAGATCCTTCCTTCGTTGACGATTGTGCCGTCGCGAACCAGGCGTGCCTTCGCAGACCTGACGATCTTGCCCTGCGTGACGTGACAGCCGGCGATCGTGCCGACCTTGGAGGCCTTGAAGAGGTTCCGCACCTCGGCCATCCCCAGCGACTGCTCGACCTCTTCGGGCTCGAGCATTCCCTGCATCGCCGCCCGCAGCTCCTCCGTGACGCGGTAGATCACCGTGTAGGTGCGCACATCGACGCCTTCGCGATCGGCAAGCGTCTTTGCCTCCGCGAGCGGGCGCACGTTGAACCCGATGATCACCGCGCCGGACGCCGCCGCCAACATTACGTCCGACTCCGAGATACCCCCGATGCCGGTATGGATGATGTGGATCGTGATGTCTTGATCGGGGAGCTTGGCGATCTCGTCCTGGATCGCTTCGAGCGATCCGGCAACGTCCGCCTTGACGATCAGGTTCAACTCCGTGGTCTTGCCCTCCTTGACCCGCTCGAAGACGTCCTCGAGACTGACAGCGGCGCGCTGGCGACGGGCGAGGGCCTCCGTCTTCAACCGATGTCCCCGCTCCTCGGCGAGCTGGCGCGCTTCCTTGTCGGATTCGACGACTCGCACCGCCTCGCCGGCATCGGGCCCGCTGTCAAAGCCGAGCACCTCGGCGGGCTCGCCCGGAAGCGCTTCGTCGATCCGCGTGCCGACGAAGTTATGCATGGCCCGCACCCGTCCGGCATGCGCGCCCGCCACGAGCGCGTCGCCCATTCGCAACGTGCCGCGCTGGACCAGGACCGTGACCACCGGGCCGCGCCCGGGGTCGAGCTGCGACTCGATCACCGTGCCACTAGCCGAGACGTTCTTGTTGGCCTTCAGCTCCTCCACCTCCGCCACCAGCAGGATCATGTCGAGCAGATGGTCGAGGCCCTGTTTGGTCTTGGCCGACACGTCGCAATAGACGGTCTCGCCGCCCCACTCTTCGGGCGTCAGGCTCTGAGCCGCCAGCTCATTGCGCACGCGATCGGGTTGCGCGCCTTCCTTGTCGATCTTGTTGACGGCGATGATCGACGGAACTCCGGCCGCTTTCGCGTGATCGATCGCCTCCGTCGTCTGCGGCATCACTCCATCGTCCGCCGCGACGACGATCACAGCGATGTCGGTCACCTTGGCTCCGCGAGCTCGCATTGCGGTGAACGCTTCGTGGCCGGGAGTGTCGAGAAACGTCACGAGCTTGTCGCTGTGGTGGACCTGGTAGGCGCCGATGTGTTGCGTGATGCCTCCCGCCTCTCCGGCCACAACTTCCGTCTCACGAATCGCATCCAGGAGCGACGTCTTGCCGTGATCGACGTGTCCCATGATCGTCACCACCGGCGGGCGCGGGACGAGGTCCTTCTCCGCATCGACAACCGCAAGCTCGGCATCCTCTGCAGCCATGCTCACGACCTCGACCTCCCTGTCGAACTCGTTGGCAAGCACGCCGATCGCTTCGTCGGAGAGCGTCTGGGTGAGCGTTGCCATCTCGCCCATCGACATCAACTTCTTGATCACTTCGGCCGTCTGGAGCCCCAAGTGCTCGGCCACCTCGCGCACGGTCGAGCCCGACGGGACTCGCACCGCCTCCGGCGCGGCAACGGCGGTCGCCGTCGGCGCTTCCGAAGGTTCCGGCGGTGGCGCTCCGCGGCCCCGGCTTCGCCGTCGGCGTTGCTGCTGTTGCTGCGGAGGGCCGCCTCCTTGCTGGCGGCGTGAAGCCTGCGAGTCGATCACTACCCGGCGCCGTCGCGTCGGCACCGACCCGGTGCGCTCGGCCGCGACAGTGCGCTTCGGGCGCGGTGGCGCGCCGCCCTGTCCGTTTGGCTGGGCCGTCGCCGGTGGCGGCACGGGCGCGGCGGCCGGACCGTCGCGTTCCGCCTTTGCGTTGCCGGCCGGCTTCGCGACCTTGGTTGCGGCCTTTGTTGCGGCCTTTGTTGCTTTGGCGGCCTTCGTCGTTTTCGCAGTCTTGGCGGCCTTCGTGGTTGCTGCCTTTGTTGCCTTGGCTGCCTTGGCTGCTCTCACGGCCTTGGCGGGCGCTTTGGTGGCGGTCTTGCGTGTCGGTGCCTTCGCCTTCGGCTGCGCTGCCTTCTTGGTGCCTTTCAGCGCTGCGAGCGCGTCCTTTTCGTCGACGGTTGACGCAGCCGCTTTCACGTCGAGGCCCGCCTCACGAAGTTTCGCGAGCAGATCCTTGCTTGCGAGCCCGCGCTCCTTGGCGATCTCGTAGACGCGCTTCTTCGCCACCTATCAGCGCTCCGTTTCGGCCTCGCCGTCGCCGCCGGGCCGCTGCGCTTCCGTGTCGGCTGCCGGCGCCTCCGGTGCCTCCGCGGCAGCCTCCTCCGCTGCTTCCTCGACGGCCTCTTCCACGACTTCCTCGATTACCGCCTCCACAAGCGCTTCCTCGACGGTTTCTTCAACAGCCGCCTCGACGACTTCCTCCACGGCCTCGGCCTCGGCTTCTTCAACCGCCTCGCTGGCTTCGACGGCGGTCTCGGGCTCGCCGGAGTCCTCGTCGGGCTCGGGGGCCTCCGCGCCGCCAACTCGGTCGCCCTCCTGGTCGGCCAGCTCCTGGTGGGCCGGCAGGCCGCAGTAGCGAGAGCTGGGCAGCGCGGCGTTCGGGCAGCGCTTGCCGGAGCCCAGCACGGCCGCGCAGCGACCGGAGACCTCCTCTTCGGACTCGATGCCCAGGTCGGCCTCCACTTCGGCGAACTCGCTCTCGGACTTGATGTCGACCCGCCAGCCGGTCAGGCGAGCGGCGAGCCGCGCGTTCTGCCCTTCCTTGCCGATCGCGAGTGAGAGCTGATCGTCGGGAACGACGACGGTCGCCTGTTTGTTCTCGTCGTCAACCAGCACCTCGCGCACACGAGCGGGCGACAGAGCCTTGGCAACGAACCGCGCAGGCTCGTCGTTGAAGGGGATGATGTCGATCTTCTCGCCACGTAGCTCGGATACGACCATGCGCACGCGGGATCCACGTGGTCCGACACAGGCACCCACCGGGTCCACTCCATCGGTGTGGGAGATAACGGCGATCTTCGATCGGTAACCCGGTTCACGCGCGACATTGACGATCTCCACCAAGCTGTCCGCGACCTCGGGAACCTCCAGCTCGAACAGCTTCTTGATCAGCTCGGGGCTACGGCGCGAGACGATGATGCTCGGGCCCTTGGTCGATCCCGACACTTCCGTGATCACGGCCTTGACCCGCATGCCGTGGTCGTAGCGCTCGTTGTCGACCTGCTCGGACTTGGGCAGCAGCGCCTCGACACGCTCGCGTAGCTGCACGAGTGTGTAGCGCGAGTCGGACTGCTGGATGATGCCAGTGATCATCTCACCAACGCGGTCCTGATACTCGTCGAACATCATGTCGCGCTCGGCTTCGCGGATTCGCTGCAGGATCACTTGCTTCGCAGTCTGCGCTGCTATGCGACCGAAGTCGCCGGGCGTCACATCCCGTTGCTTGACCCTGTCCATGTGCGGCTGAATCTGGGTGAGATCGATCTCCAGCTCCTCGGGCTGGCGGCGCTCGCCTGTTTCGGGATCAACCGGGCCACCGGCTTCCTCTTCCTCCTTCTCCTTCTCGACGATCGCCTCTTCGATCAGCTGCTCCTCGAGGTCGGCGGGAAGGATCAGCTCGAACACGCGGAAGTCGCCCGAGTCGCGATCCATGTCGACGCGCGCGTAGCGCGCAGAGTTCTCGGTCTTCTTGTACGCCGAAAGCAGGGCGTCCTCCAGCGCGAGCATGAGCCGCTCAGACGAAATCCCCTTCTCGCGCTCCAACGCGTGAACGGCTTCCACGATCTCTTTGCTCACTCCAGCCCTCCAGAAGGTCGCTTGCTCTGACGGCTCACCGCATCTCCACCCGCGAGCAGGTTGGCTCGCCGAACGCGCTCGTAGTCGATCGTGACCGTCCCCCACTCGCCTGCGAGCGTCACGCCCTCGTCGTCTGCGGTTATCAGCTCGCCCTTGAAGTCACTGCGACCATCGATCGCCTCATCAGTTCTGACTCTCGCCCGGCTGCCGATGAAGCGCCGGAAGTGCGCAGGCTTGCTCAGCGGACGCTGGGGCCCCGGTGAGGAAACCTCGACCGAGTACTCACGCAGCAGGTCGGCGAGATGTCCGGTGACGCGAGCGCACGTTTCGTGGGTCACGCCATCGGGGTCGTCGAGGAAGATTCGCACGGTGCGCGATCCCCTCGTCGGCGCAACCTCGACGGCAAGCAGCTCCAGGTCCGGCTCGAGTTGCGCGAGGCGTGCTTCGATCTCATCCACCACCGCGTCCGGCGCAACCGCCGTACGGGTGCTCTCGCTTACGCTCGATTCGGGCTTCACTCGTCTCCTGCTCTTGGTCATTGGCGCAAAAAAAGTGGGCGGAGGCCCACTTCCAGTGTTTGCGGCCCGACTCGGACCGCAGGTCTCCTTGAAACTTTGCGAAGCAGGAGTATAGCGGCACAAACCCCGCTTCAAAGCGTCGACGGGCGGTCCGCTGCAGGCGACGTCGGGGCGTGCGGGTGGCGCAGCGGCATCTCGGACGGGTGGCGCAGAATATTTCCGGTTTTCGCTTAAACGCGAAAACCGGGAACTCCCAGGGCTCGGTGTCCGTGCCCTCAGAGTTCCCGACCGCGCAAGCCACCGCAGGCGGCGTAGCGCGAGTCGGCCTATGTTTCGAGCAACAACGTGACCGGGCCCTCGTTGACCAGCGCCACGCTCATGCGAGCGCCGAACCTGCCACGCTGGACCTCGACGCCATGCGCCGCCAGCCGATCGCAAAACTCCTCGTACACCGGCTCGGCCAGCTCAGGCTCCGCAGCCGCGGTGAAGCTCGGCCGCAGGCCCTTGCGAGTGTCGGCGTAGAGCGTGAACTGACTCACGCACAGGGCGCCGCCGCCGGTGTCCAGCAGCGAACGATCCATGCGCCCGTCGTCGCCGTCGAACACGCGCAGGCGCGCAATCTTCGCTGCGAGCTTGTCGGCCTGCTCGGTGCGGTCGTTGGCGGCTACTCCCACCAGCACCACCAGTCCCTCTCCGATCGACGCCAAGGTGTCATCGCCGACGCTGACCGATGCCGAGCTGACACGCTGCACGAGCGCCTTCACGGACGGTCTTTCGTCAGGCTGCCCGAGCGCGCTCGCGGTACAAGCGGTAGTCCGAGCGATCGGGACGCAACCCGCAGGCAAGCGAGAAGTGGCGGCGCGCCGCCATGCGGTTGCCGAGCTTCTCGAACGAACGAGCGAGGCAGAAGTGTGCGTAGTCGTTGGTCGGGCTCAGCTCCACGATCGCCTCGAACTCGCGTGCGGCGTCTCGATAGCGACCGCTATGAAAGTGGGCCCGACCGAGCGCCTCACGTATCGACGTCTTGTCGGGCTCGAGGCGCCGAGCCTTTTCCAGCGGAACGACCGCCTGTGCCCAATGACGTCCGGAGATCAGCGCCACGCCTTGCTGGAACAACGTGTAGGCGTCGTGCTCGGACGCAATGCCGGATCCACTCATGCGTCGCGCTCCGGACTCCGCGCGGCGACTCTCAGACTCTCCACGAAGTCGACCAGGCCGTGCGCGATCTCGGCCTTGGACGCCTTGTCGAGATGGAGGTCGCCGGCCGGACCGATGATCGTCACCTCGTTCTCGTCGGAGTCGAAGCCGATCTCGGCGCGCGAGATGTCGTTGACGACGATCGCGTCGAGCTGTTTGTGGGCCAGCTTGCCGCGCGCACGGTCGATCCCCTCCTCTCCGTGCTCGGCGGCAAAGCCGATCACGGTCTGATCGGGTCTGCGCCCCCGCGAAACCTCACCGAGCACGTCGGCGGTTGCCTCGAGCTCGAGCGTGAGCGCTTCGCGATCTTGCTTCGAGATCTTCGACTGCCGAGGTGAAGCGGGCCTGAAGTCGGCCACCGCGGCAGCCATCAACAGCACGTCGCAGCGATCGAATTGCTCCAGCGCCGCAGCGCGCAGCTGCTCGGCCGTCTCGACATCGACGTACTCGATGCCGGGGGCCCTTGCGAGCGAGACGTTCGCCGCCACCACGGTTACCTGGGCACCCCGCCGAGCGGCTTCCTCGGCAAGCGCAAAGCCCATGCGCCCGCTCGAACGGTTGCCGATGTAGCGCACGGCGTCAACGGGCTCGCGGGTTCCGCCGGCGCTTACGAGCACTCGCGTCCCGTCCAGCGATCGTGGTGCCCCGATCGGCGCCGCGCGCTCGATTGCAGCCAGCAGCTCCGCCGGCTCGGCCAGCCTGCCGATGCCCCACTCACCACGCGAGGCGAGCGCGCCCGTCCCGGGGGTCACCACATGCACGCCCCGCTCGCGCAGCAGCTCCAGGTTCGCGGTCGTTGCCGGATGTCCGTACATGCGGTTGTTCATCGCCGGCGCAAGTATCACCGGGCTGGCACACGCGAGATAGGCCGACGCGATCAGGCTGTCGGCGTGGCCACCGGCCAGCTTCGCGATCGTGTTCGCGGTCGCGGGAGCTATGCAGTAAACGTCGCAGCGCCGCACCAGCTCGAGATGGCTGATCGGCTCATGGTCGAGAGATGCCTCACCCGGGTAGCTGCCGCGCGCCGGATCGCGCTCGAACTCGTCGACCAAGACCGGAGCCCCGGTGATCGCCTCGAACGTCGCTCGCCCGACGAACTCGAGACTCCTTCGCGTTTGTACGACGCGGACCGCGTGCCCAGCCTTCGTGCCGAGCCGCGCCAGCTCTACGGACTTGTATGCCGAGATCCCACCACAGACCCCAAGCAGCACTCGCGCCATGGATTGCTCCTGCTCAGGCGCGGTAGTGGAAGGCGATCTTGCCCTGTGCCACTTCCTCGAGCGCGATTGTCAGATAGTTCTTGGACGGCGTGTCCACCATCGGAGGCGGGAACTCCTCAAAGACTCCCTCTCCGAGCGTGTGGTAGTAGTTGTTGATCTGCCGCGCTCGCTTTGCAGCCACGACGACGGCCGCGTAGTGCGAGTCCACTTGCTCGAGCAGTGTGTCTATCCGGGGCTGGATCATGTGCCTTCCCTGTGAGATTGATGGGGCGAAGCCTTTGAAGTCCTAATTCTAGCGGAGCCCGGTCGAGCGGTCGCGAATCGAGACGCCGCCGCCGAGACGCTGCCTCAGCCCAGCTTGGAGCGCACGAGATCGTGCAGCTCGGACGCGGCTCGGTCGAGATCGTCGTTGACGATCACGTGACGAAACTCGTCACGTGCCGCCAATTCTTGGCTTGCGACCCGAAGGCGCTGTTCAATCTGCTCAGCGGTGTCTGTGCCCCGCCCTTCGAGGCGTTCGCGTAGCGATTCCGGCGAAGGCGGGGCGATGAAGATCTGCACCGCCTCGGGCATTCTCTCTCGCACCTGGCGGGCGCCCTGCACCTCGATCTCGAGCACCACGCCCGCGCCGCGCTCGATGCGCGGCTCGACCTCCGATCGCAATGTCCCGTAAAGGTTTCCCGAGTAGCGGGCATGCTCGACCAGCTCGCCGGCGGCAACGTGAGTGCGGAACTCCGACTCGTCCATGAAGTGGTAGTCGACGCCCGCGGTCTCGCCCGGGCGAGGCTCCCGCGTCGTTGCGGAGACCGACAGCTCGAGCTGCGGCTCCCGTCCGAGCAGGCGGCCGATCAGCGTGCCCTTGCCCACGCCCGAGGGGCCTGTCACCACGAACAGCTTTCCCTCGCCCAAGAGCGCTGCCCGTCGCGCCTACGTCCTACTTCTTGAAGTAGCCGACCAGCTCGGTGCGCTGCCGCGGTGACAGGCCGCCGATCGTCTTGCTCGGCGAGATCCGACACTGCATCAGGATCTTGTGCACCTTCACCTGACCGTACTTCGGCACGGACAACAACATATCGGCGACCTTGGCGCTTTGGAGATACTCGGGCGGGTCGAGCAGCAGCGCCTGGATGTTCGCGTTACCCGCGCGCAGGTCCCGTTTCAACTTCGCTCGCCGGGTCCTGATCTGGTTCGCCCTCTTGAGCGCCTCCATCCTTTGGGTTAAGGACCGCTGGGGGGCGCTCGCTGAGGTCTTCGTGGCGGCGGGCATGGGCGGCGATTATACGCACGCGCGCGTTCCGTGCAACACGTCGCATCAAATCTTTTTTGTCGCGTCCTGCATAGCATGCTCGACCTTTGGTACAGGTCGAGTGGGATCGAGGCAAGTCGAACTTTCTCCTACCGAAGTCCCCGCCTCTGGCCCGGCTCAGCGCGCCGGCGCTACAACGCGTTGCAAAGCACCGTGTCCGCGCTCGGCAAGCGCGGCGGCCAACTCGTCGCGGACTCTCAGGCCGGCCACGGGGTCGCGAAAGTTCTCTGTGCCAATCGCAACACAATTCGCTCCCGCGTCGAAGAACTCGAGCGCGTCGCGGCCGCACTGGATGCCGCCCATGCCAATAACCGGAACGCTCACGCTAGAGCTCGCCGAGTGGGTCATGTCCAACGCGATCGCCCGAACGGCCGGGCCCGATAGGCCTCCCCTGATGGCACCCAGCGCCGGCCGGCCGCTGACGTGATCGATCGCCAGCGCGCGCAGTGTGTTGATCAACGAGACCGCGTCGGCGCCGCCCTGTTCCGCCGCGATCGCGATCGGGGCGATGTCGCTCACGTTGGGCGTCAGCTTCACGATCAAGGGCTTTCCGGTCCGCGGCCGCACGTGCTCCAGCAGTTCGGCCGTTTCACGCGGGTCGGATCCCATCACGCAGCCGGATTTCACGTTGGGGCAGGAGACGTTCAATTCAAGCGCAGCCACCTCCGGGCGGGCGCCGACCGTCTCGACCATTCTGGCGAAACCGTCATGGTCGAAGGCGGCGACGCTCACCACCAGCGGAACCGCCAGGGTCCCAAGCTCAGGTAGGTCGTGCGCCAGGAACCCCTCCAACCCTTTGTTCGGCAAGCCGATCGAGTTGATCATCCCGGCCGGCGTCTCCCACAGCCGCGGCGGCCGGTTGCCACCGCGCGGGTGCGGTGTGATCGTCTTCGACACGAATGCAGCAAACGGGAAGCTTTCTCGCAGGCCGTCTCCGAATGTGCGAAGTGCCGCAATCGCATCGAACGTGCCGGAGCCGTTGATCACGGGAAACCCGAGCGTGAGCCCGGCAAGGCGCAGCGAGAGGTCCGGCCCTCCACCGGGTGACTGCGCGGCAAGCGTCACTGCCACTCCTCGTGCAAGTCCGAAGCTGCGACGATCGGGCCGTCCACGCACAGACGGCGGTAGCCGTCTCGAGTGCGCACGACGCATCCGAAACACGCGCCGTAGCCACACGCCATCGCCTGCTCGAGCGCGAGTTGCGCAGGTACGCCTCGCTCGGTGCAGATGCGCCTGATCGCATCGAGCATCGCCGGTGGACCGCACGCATACACCACCACCGCGGAATTTCGGTCGGAATTTCGGTCGGAATTTCGCTCGAGTTGCTCGGACAGCAGGTCCGTCACGAGTCCCGCGTGTCCGACCGAGCCGTCGTCGGTGGCAAGCGAGACGTTGGCCCCCAACAGCGAGGCCGCGGCCGCGAATTCCTCGTCGCGGAAGCCGAGCGCGACGTTGGAGACGTTCCCGGCCAGTGCCTCATTCCAGATCACGAGCGGTGCGATGCCGATGCCGCCGCCGACCAGTAGCGCGCGCGCACCGGGTGCGCTCGACTCGACGCCATCCGGCGCGGTGAAACCGATTCCCAGCGGCCCGAGCGCCCATGCACGCTCGCCCAAAGCCATCGACGCGAGTCGCTCGGTCCCCGGTCCCACCACGTCGATCAGGAAGTCGAGTCGTGCGCCCCGCACACGGCACACGGAGAACGCGCGCGGAAGATATGGACGCTCGCCGCCGAGGTCCGAGCCCCAGCCATCGGCACAGGCGAGCATGTAGAACTGCCCGGGGAGCGGAGTGGGTCCACCTCGATCTTCGAGCCCGATCATCCGGTAGCGACCGACCGGCTCCGACAGCGTTACGGGGCAGGCCCGCCGGCCCAGCGGCGCCGGCGTCCGAGGGCCCGGCTGGGCGGCGGCGATCCCCGGCTCGAGTTCGGCCACGTCTGACTCCGGCAGCGTCACTGGTGGCCCTTCCAGGAACGTTGGCCAGGGAATGGCGAGACCTGGGCACCGTCAGGCGAGGATCTCGCGCTTCGCGCTCGCACGCGCCTTCGGCGCTGAAGCCTGAATATGCCCGCATATTCAGGCGACCGAGGACGATACATGGCGGTGTTCCGGGGCCGCCATTTCCGGTTACATGTTTCTGGAAGGGTCACTAGGTGCCCGTTTCGACCGCCCGCGGTGTCTGGCCGGGTGTCCCGCCCGGCGCCGATGCGCGCGCGGCGCCGTGCAGCTCCTGAAGCGATCTGACCGTAGCCTCTCCCCCCATCCGCTGGGCGTCGATTGCGCGTGCCGCCGCAGACGCTCCTGTCATCGTCGTTACGCAGGGAACGCCGTGCTCGACCGCGGCGCGGCGGATCTCCCAGCCGTCGGTGCGCGCGCCGCGGCCGACCGGTGTGTTGATCACCAGGCCCACGTCCCCGCCGCGGATCCGATCGACCACGTGCGGGGAACCTTCGCCGATCTTGTTGAGCGGCTCGACCGGTATCCCCATGCGGCGGATCGCCTGCGCCGTGCCGCGGGTCGCCAGCACCTTGAAGCCCAGGTCGTGCATGCGAGCGGCGAGTTGCGTCGCGGCGGGCTTGTCCGTGTCGCAGACGCTGATGAACACGCTGCCCTCGGCCGGCAACGCCACGCCAGCAGCCGCCTGTACCTTGCCGAACGCGGTCGGGAAATCCTGCGCGATTCCCATCACCTCGCCGGTCGATTTCATCTCCGGCCCGAGCAACGCATCCGAGCCCTGCAGTCGCTGAAACGGGAGCACAGCCTCCTTGACGCTGACGTGGCTGCCCGCGCGCTCCGACGGAAGCTGCTGATCCCGCAGCCGTTCGCCCAGGATCAGGCGGCACGCGACCTTGGCGAGGGGCACTCCGATCGCCTTGGATACGAACGGGACCGTCCGCGACGCGCGAGGGTTCGCCTCGATCACGTAGAGCTGGTCGTTGTCCACGAGCGCGAACTGGACGTTGACCAGCCCCACGACTCCGAGCCGCAGCGCCAGCGCACGCGTTTGACGTCGCAGCTCCGAGAGCATCTCGGCCCCGAGACTGAGCGGTGGCAGCACGCACGCCGAGTCGCCCGAGTGCACGCCGGCCTCCTCGACGTGCTGCATGATGCCGGCGACGTAGGCATCGCTTCCGTCGGCGAGCGCGTCCACGTCCAACTCGATCGCGTTCTCGAGGAAGCGGTCGAGCAGCAGCGGGTACATGCGCTTCGCCAGAGCGCCTTGCTGCTCCATGCGCTCCAGATACGCTTCGAGGTCGGCCTGTGTGTAACAAAGCTCCATCGCGCGCCCGCCGAGAACGTAGGAGGGCCTCACGAGCAAGGGGAAACCGACCTGTGTCGCCGCGTTGCGTGCCTCCTGCGGTCCCGTCGCAATCCCGTAGGGCGGCGCCTTGATCTCCAGCTCGTCGAGCACCGCGCCGAAGCGTCCGCGGTCCTCGGCCAGGTCGATCGCATCGACCGGCGTACCGAGCAGCTTCACGCCCGCCTCGATCAGCGGCTCCGCTATGCGCAACGGCGTCTGACCGCCGAACTGCACGATCGCCCCTTCGGGCTGCTCGGCCTCAACGACCTCCAGCACGTCCTCGACCGTCAGCGGCTCGAAGTAGAGGCGATCGGACGTGTCGTAGTCGGTGGAGACGGTCTCCGGATTGCAGTTGATCATCACCGCGTCCCGGCCCATCTCGCGTACGGTCATCGCCGCGTGCACGCAGCAGTAGTCGAACTCGATCCCTTGCCCGATGCGGTTCGGGCCCGAGCCGAGGATCACCACGCTCGCGCGCGAGCCACGCCGAATCTCCGAACGGTCGTCCTGCGGCGGAGAGCCGTCCGCCCGCGAGGGCCGGGGGCCAGTTGTTCTCTCGTAGGCCGAGTAAAAGTACGGCGTCTCCGCCTCGAACTCGGCCGCGCAGGTGTCAACCGACCGAAACGACGGGCGCAGGCCCGCTGCGAGCCGCTCGTCGCGCGTGACGCCGGCCTGCTCGTCGGAGTAGCCGAGGTCCTTGAAGCCGGCAAGCTCGTCCCGAGACCACCCGCCGGACGGCTTGCCGGCCGGCGGCCCTTTTTCCACCAGCTCGGCAAACTGCCGTAAGAACCAAGGGTCGATGCGCGTGTACGCGTTCAGTTCCTCGATCGAGCTTCCGCGGCGCAGCGCTTCGAGCAGCAGCTCGTAGCGATCGTGCGAGGGCTGTCCCAGACGCGCCAGCAGCTCCGCGCTGTCTTGCGGCGGCTGGGCCTCCGAGTCCAGTTCGCGCGAGCGCAGAGCTTTCATGAACGCCTGCTTGAACGTGCGCCCGATCGCCATCGCCTCGCCGACGCTCTTCATCTGGGTCGTCAGCCCACCTTCCACATGCGGGAACTTCTCGAACGCGAACCGCGGGATCTTCACCACGGCGTAGTCGATCGCCGGCTCGAAGGAGGCAGGCGTGCGACGCGTGATGTCGTTGGGGATCTCCTCCAGCGCATAACCGACGGCGAGCCGCGCAGCGATCTTGGCGATCGGGAATCCCGTCGCCTTCGAGGCCAGCGCCGAAGAGCGCGACACGCGCGGGTTCATCTCGATCACGACCACGTTGCCGGTGGCGGGATCGACCGCGAACTGGATGTTCGAGCCACCTGTTTCGACGCCAACCGCGCGGATCACGGCGAGCGCCTGGTCGCGAAGCTCCTGGTAGGCGCGATCGGTGAGCGTCTGCTGAGGCGCGACGGTGACGCTGTCGCCGGTGTGCACGCCCATCGGGTCGACGTTCTCGATCGAGCAGACGACCAGCGCGTTGTCGTTGCGATCGCGCATCACCTCCAGCTCGAACTCGCCCCACCCGAGCAGCGACTGCTCGAGCAGTACCTGAGAGATCGGGCTCGCGTTGAGCCCTTCCGAGACGCGCTGCGCAAACTCGGCCTGCGTGAATGCGATGCCTCCACCGTGCCCGCCGAGCGTGAACGCGGGGCGCACGATGATCGGCAGCCCAAGCTTTTCGATCGTCCGGTCGGCCTGCGCTATCGACGTCACGACCTCCGAACGTGGCACCTTCAAACCAGCCTCGATGACCGTCTTGCGAAACAGCTCGCGATCCTCGGCCCGGCTGATCGCCTCGTAGTCGGCGCCGATCAGCTCGACGCCGTAGCGTTCGAGTACGCCGTGCTCGTGCATCGTCTTCGAGAGGTTGAGGGCGGTTTGCCCTCCTAGCGTCCCCAACAGCGCGTCGGGACGCTCGCGCGCAATCACCGCCTCGATCGTCTCTGGAGTCAGCGGCTCGACGTAGGTGGCGGACGCGAACTCGGGGTCGGTCATGATCGTGGCGGGGTTCGAGTTGACCAGGACGACCTCGTAACCCTCCTCCGCGAGCACCTTGCACGCCTGCACACCCGCATAGTCGAACTCAGCCGCCTGGCCGATGACGATCGGCCCCGAACCGATGATCAAGATCTTGCGGATGTCGTCCCTGCGAGGCACTCAGTTTGCTCCATATTCCGGTTTTGCCGCAGAACATATTCCGGTTTTTCCTTAGACGGAAAAACCGGGAACTCTGGCGATGCGGTGTACGCGAACTTCATACCGCCGCCATGTCGAGGAAGCGGTCGAAGAGGTACAGCGAGTCGTGCGGCCCGGGCCCCGCTTCGGGGTGGTACTGGACCGTTGCACCGGGCACGTCGCGCAGCACGAGCCCCTCGACCGTGCGGTCGTAGAGGTTCAAGTGCGACAGCTCCGCCGTCCCGAAATCCGTCTGCCAGCGCACAGGCCCGTCGCCGGCGAGCGTGCGGGCCCCACCCGGCCCAACAACCGCGAAGCCGTGATTTTGGGCCGTTATCTCGATGCGGCCGGTCTCCAGGTCTTTGACCGGGTGGTTCGCGCCGCGATGGCCGAACGGCAGCTTGAACGTCTCGAGGCCGACCGCGCGGCACAGCAGCTGGTGGCCGAGGCAAATCCCGAACACGGGTGCCTTGCCGACCAGCGCGCGCACCGTATCGACGACGTAGTCGAGCGCGGCCGGGTCGCCTGGGCCGTTGGCGAGAAAGATCGCGTCCGGCGAATGGGAGAGCACCTCTTCGGGAGTGCTCGTGCACGGCAGCAGCGTCAGGCGTACGTCGCGCGCGCGCAGCTCGCGCACGATCGATCCCTTGATGCCGGTGTCGATGCCGACCACGGCCGGCCCGGACGCGTCCGGGTCGAGCACGATCGGCTCTTGTGGTGTCACGAATCGCGCGAGGTCGCAGCCATCCATCGACGGCTCGGCCCCGATCTGCCCGCGGGCGTCGGACTCCGACAGCTCGGCCGAAAACACGCCTCCGCGCATCGCGCCCCGGTCACGGATGTGTCGTACCAATGCTCGGGTGTCGACGCCACCGATCGCCGCTATGCCCTGCTCGCGCAACCAGTCCAGCCAGCCGCCATCCGTACCCTCGGAGCTCCCGCCTTTTCCGCCTAAGGAAAAAGCGGAAATGTCATTCCTGGCTTCGCGCATCACGATCGCGCGAGCGTGAACGCGATTCGACTCGACGGCCTGCTCGGAGACACCGTAGTTGCCGATCATCGGATACGTGAAGGTGATGATCTGCGCGTGGTAGGAGGGATCGGTGACGGCCTCCTGGTACCCGGTCATCGCCGTGTTGAAGACGACCTCTCCGGTGGCGTTGCTCGGCGCGCCCACCATCTCGCCGTCGAAGCGCACTCCGTCCTCGAGCAGCAGGTACGCACCGCTCATTTGATCAACGCCTGAATCTGCTTGAACTCGGGAGTCCCGGCCTCTCTGAGCAGCTCGAACAACGCCGTCTCGACGCTGGTCAGCATCGCGCCCGAGCGCTCCATCTTGCGCAGGCCCAGCTCCCGGTTCTCCTCGCTGCGAGAGGTGACCGCATCGCGCGCGACGTGCACCTCCAAGTCATCCGCGAGCAGATCCTCGGCCGTTTGATTGACGCACACGTGCGACTCGATCCCGCACAGCAGCACCTGGTCGCGGCCGCTGTTTTGCAGCGTTCCCGGAAAGCTCGCCGCAGCCGCAGCGCTGAACGCCATCTTCTCGATCGGCTCTATGCCTTCGAGGTGCTCTGCCACCTCGGGCACGGTGTGCCCGAGGCCCTTCGGGTATTGCTCGGTCACCAGCACCGGCAGCTCCAGTATCCGCGCGCCCTGCACCAGCACCGCCGTGTTGAGCGCTATCCGCTCGAAGTCGAGAACCGCCGGCCGAAACGCCTCCTGCACGTCCACCACGATCAGCGCCGCGCGCGAGCGGTCGAGTTTCATCTGCCGCCCTCCGTCGCGGAGGCAAGCCTGATCGAGAACGAACGCTCGCGGAACGCAACCGACCCAGACGCCAGCGTCATCAAGACTTTGCCCTGCAGCGAACGTCCCGCAAAACAGGAGTTGGACGACCTGCTCTCGTAACCCGACTCGCCCACGGTCCAACTCGATTCCAGATCGATCAAGCAGAGGTTGGCGGGCGCGCCCTGCGCCAGGGTCGGCGCCGCCAGCCCGAACAGCTTGCCGGCCGACGTCATGCGTTCCAGTAGCAGCTCCAGCGAGATCACGCCCGGTGCCACGAGGTCCGTGTAGAGAGCCGCGAAGGCTGTCTCGAGCCCCGTGACCCCCATCGGCGCCTGCTCGAAGGGCATCTCCTTCTCCTCGCGCGAGTGCGGCGCGTGATCGGTCGCAACGCAGTCGATCACGCCGGAGCGCAGCCCGTCGATCAAGGCTTGGCGGTCGGACTCCGAGCGCAGCGGCGGATTCATCTTGAGGTTGGAGTCGAGCGAGCGCACCCGATCGTCGGTGAGCGTGAGGTGATGGGGAGTGACCTCCGCGGTCACCCGCGTGCCGCGCTGCTTGGCATGCGCGACCGCCTCGACCGACTCCGCGGCCGAGAGATGCAAGACGTGGATGCGTCCGTCCTCGTAGCGGGCTAGCTCCGCATCGCGATCGATCATCGTGCTCTCGGACACCGATGGGATGCCCGCCAGGCCGAGCTGGGTCGATACGGCGCCCTCGTGCATGACTCCTTTGCCCGACAGCGACGGGTCCTCTTCGTGCAGGGCGAGCACAGCTCCGCTCAGACGCTGGTACTGCAACGCGCGCCGCATCACGCGCGCCTCGCGCACGGGCACGCCGTCGTCGGTGAAGCCCGCGGCGCCCTCGAGCGCAAGCTCCGCCATCTCGCTCAGGTCGGTGCCCGCCATCTCCCGCGTGATCGAGCAGAAGAACCCGACCGGCACGTTGGCCTGCTCGGATGCTCGTTCCTGGAGCGAACACAGCACGGCGGCGTTGTCGGTCACCGGATCGGTGTTGGGCATCGCCAGCACGGCGCAGAACCCGCCTGCCGCTGCGGCACGGGTACCGGACTCCAGGTCCTCCTCGTCCTCGCGCCCCGGCGTGCGAAGGTGGACGTGCGGGTCCACGAACCCCGGCAGCACCGTAAGGCCGCGCGCATCGACCAGCTCGGTGTCAGAGGTCGGGGCCACTGCGCCCGGTGTGCACAGCTCGGCGATCTCCCCGTCCCGGACGACGAGGTCGAACGTGCCTTCGATATCTGCGCGCGGATCGATCAAGTGTGCGCCGCTCAAAACCACATTCGCGTCGTGGGTAGCGCGCGAGAAGAGCTTCAGCCGCGGAAAACGCGTCGGGCCGTCTGCGACACTCATGCCGGTTGCTCCACCGGGGGCACCGGCGCGCCCGCACCCGAGCCCTCGCCCCCACCCGACAGCAGGTCGTAGAGAATCGCCATCCGCACGACCAGGCCAGCCGCGACCTGCTCCGTGATCAGCGCCTGGGCCGAGTCGATCACGTCCGCCGACAGCTCGACGCCGCGGTTTACCGGACCGGGGTGCATGACGAGCTGGCGTGGCTCGATTCGCCTGCCGTCGATCTGGAAGCAGCTCGCGTACTCGCGCAGGCTCGGCACCAAGGCTTCATCCATGCGCTCGTTCTGCATGCGCAGCGCGTACACCACGTCGGCCTCGCGCAAACGGTCGAGGTTGTAGGAAACCTTGCAGCCGAGGCTCTCCACGTCGCGCGGAATCAGGGTCGGCGGTCCGCAGACGGTCACGCGAGCGCCCATGCGCGTGAACGCCTGCACTCCGGAGCGCGCGACACGACTATGGGCGACGTCCCCGACAATCCATATTTCGACGCCCTCGAGCGAGCCGAGGTGGCGCTTGAGCACGAAGACGTCGAGCAGCGCCTGGCTGGGATGTTCGTGCTTGCCGTCGCCGGCATTGATCACGGCGGACTGCGTGTGACCGGCGACGATCTGCGCCGCCCCCGCCCACGGCGAGCGAATCACGATCGCGGCCGGATCGTATGCGGAAAGGGTCGCGATCGTGTCGCGTAACGACTCGCCTTTGTCAACCGCCGACCCTGCCGTCTTGATGTTGATCAAGTCCGCCGACAGTCGTTTGGCGGCCAGCTCGAAAGACGAGCTGGTGCGAGTGCTCGACTCGTAGAACAGATTCACGATCGTGCGACCGCGCAGCGTCGGCACCTTCTTCACGTCGCGCTCGGCGATCTCCGCGAAGCTATCCGCAAGTGCGAGGATGCGCTCGATGTCCTCCCGCTCGAGATCAGAGACCGACAGGAGATGCTTCATGCCTCAACCTCCTCCACAACGACGATTTCCACCTCGTCGACGCCGTCCTGCTCTTCGAGTTTCACGTTGACGCGCTCTCCACGCGATGTCGGCAGATTCTTGCCGATGTAGTCGGGCCTGATCGGAAGCTCGCGGTGCCCGCGATCGACCAGCACCGCGAGTTGAACTCGCGCGGGACGCCCGTAGTCGAACAACGCCTCGATCCCGGCGCGCACGGTGCGACCGGTGAAGAGCACGTCATCGACGAGCACGACCGTCTTGTCGTCGAGCGGAAAGTCGATTCGAGACGAGTGCACAACCGGCTGGTCCGCGATCGGGCGCGCACCGACGTCGTCGCGGTAGAAGCTGATGTCGATCTCCCCCAAGGGCACCGGCCCTTCCACCAGCTCTTCGACCAGCGTATGCAGGCGCTTGGCCATGTGGGCGCCGCGAGAGTGGATGCCGACGATGGCGATCCCGCCCTCGTTGCCATTCTGTTCCACGATCTCGTGAGCGATCCGCACCAGCGTGCGGCGCACGTCGTCACGATCGAGGACGAGCTTGTTGCCTTGGGTCAAACCTGGAACCTTCCTGGCCTCTCGGGACCGGGTTAAAGGAACCGACATGGCGAGTGTAGCAGCGTCCTCCGACAGCGACCGGCACGGCCGACCACGGTCAACTGGACTTCCCGGCGAGCTCAGCGGCCACCCGTTCGCGGTAGTCCTTCCATCGAATCAGCTCGGGCACACCCTTCTCACTGAACGGAATCTCGACCAGGTCGAAGTCGCGTGGCACGACCGTGTTCGCGAACACGGCGCGTGCCTCCTTTTCGATCTCCGGAGCTAAGTAACGCGGCGAGAGGTGAACGATGGCGAGCATCGCAACGCCCGCGCCGAGTGCCAGCTCCGCGGCCTCGCGTGCCGTCGAGTGCGCGGTCTGACGGGCGCGGTCGGCCTCCTGCTCGGCAAAGGTTCCTTCGTGCACGAGCAGGTCGGCGCCACGCGCAATCAGCGCCGTGGACTCACACGGACGCGTGTCGCCGCTGAACACGAGCGTGCGACCGGGTCGCGCGTCGCCCATCACCTCGGCGGGCTCGATCGTTGCGCCATTCAGCTCGATCGACTCCCCACGTTGCAGCGCCCCGAACAGCGGGCCACCGGGTACGCCTAGTCCTCGCGCGCGATCGACGTCGAAGCGTCCCGGGCGCGCGTCCTCGACCAGCGCGTAGCCAAGCGCCTCGGTGCTGTGCTCCACCGCGAACGCTCCGATCCTGTAGGCGTCGAACTCGACCGCCTCGCCCGCCGACAGCTCGCGCACCTCGAGCTGGTAGCTGAGCCTGCCGTAGATTCGCCGCAGGTCCGCCATCAGGCCCTCGAGCCCGCGCGGCCCGTACACGGTCAGTGGAAGTTCGCGCCCCCGAAGCGCAAACGTCTTCAGCATGCCGGGCAGTCCCAGGAAATGATCCGCGTGGTAGTGCGTGATGAATATGTGCTCCAGCTCCGGCAGCCCGACGGAGCGCAGCAACTGGCGCTGGGCGCCCTCACCGCAGTCGATCAGGATGCGGTCGCCACCACGCCTTATCAGCAGGCTGGCAGGGGCTCGTTGCACGGTCGGCATCGAGCCTGCCGTTCCCAGGAAGAGCACGGAGAGGTCCATCGTCCGCGTATCTTCGCGGACGCGGGCGCGAACCGGGGCGTCCAGCGCCGGCATGGTGGCTAAAGGGTGGATCCGTGGCACCCGATGCGACTTGCAGACCAAGCGAGGGACGGAAGGAGCCAGGCTCGATGGGGATCTACATCTTCTATTTCGCGCTCGCGATCGCGGGCGCCGCGATCCATCTGCACCGCACCAAAGAGGGTCGAACGCGCAAGCGTGTGCTCCAAATATGCCTGCTGTGGACGTTCGGAGTCCTGGTCGGCCTGACCGGGGTCATGGCGGCGGTCGCGCACACCTTCATGGCGGACCAGACCGCCAAGGAGATCGGCTTTCCCGCTGGTAATCCGTTCCAGTTCGAGGTCGCGATGGCGGACCTGGCGATCGGTGTACTAGGCCTGATGTGTCTGCGCTTCCGCGACGAGTTCTGGCTCGCGACGATCGTCGCGGCGTCAGTGTTCCTGCTCGGCGACGCCTATGGACACATCCACCAGATCGTCGCCAACAACAACCACGAGCCCGGCAACGCGGGGCTGCCCTTGTACTTGGACATCGTCGTACCGGTCGGCATGATGTTGCTGTACGTGGCCTATCGGCGAGCGCCCGAGAGCAGCAAGACGAAGCGCGTCAGCTCGCGCTCTGGCGCCCCGGCACCCGTGAGCTGACCACGGCGTTGCGGGCGCTCACACGCCGGAGGCTTGCTGTATACGGGCCGCGATCGTTGCGGCGGTTCGGCGCTCGCTCGACCAGAGCCCGCTTCGCCTGCTTGCTGCTTGAAGTTAACCGCTTCGCCCTACAATCCGCACCGAGCGCGCATAGCTCAGTGGATAGAGCGCTGCCCTCCGGAGGCAGAGGTCGCAGGTTCGAATCCTGCTGCGCGCGTCCGGCGCCAGCACCCATGGATTCGACCCTGCGACATCGCTTGGCCTCCGGCCTCGCTGGGTTCGAATCCTGCTGCGCGCGTCCGGCGCTACAGGCCCGGCGGCGGCTGGCTTGGCGAAGCGTCGCTCGGTGCGGCAGCAGGAGCAGGCTCCTCCTGCTCCAATTCCGGCTTGCCCATCCCCAGGCCCGGCGGCTCGTCCACGGCCAGCACTTGAGCGGGGTTTATGTAGACGGTTCCGCCGTACGCGCTTTGCAGCGCCACCAGGCGCGCGTCTGAGCTGAGCGCCGATACGACCTCGCTGAGCGGGCTCGCGATCGAGAACAGTTCGCCGCCGGCCAGCTTCACTTGTGTTGCCATTGAACCTCCCGCGATCTCGGAAACCGGAGTCAATGCTATTCGGCTCGCCGGGCGGCCGGTCTGAGAACTACGCCTAAGCCGGCAGCACGAACAGCGCGATCACCGAGTAGTGGAGCGCGGCCGCGCCGATCACGAGCAGGTGAAATATCTCGTGGTAGCCGAACACGGCCGGCTTGGGGTCGGGGCGCTTGCGCGCGTAGATGACCGCCCCCACCGTGTAGAGCACGCCGCCGGTGGCCAGCAGCAGGACCGCGGCGGGACCGAGCGCGTCCCAAAGCTGCGGCATGGCGAACACACCGACCCAGCCGAGCGCGACGAACACGGTCGCGGTCAACCAGCGTGGCGCGTCGATCCACGCCATCTTCAACACTATCCCGCTCAACGCAGCGGCCCATACGACAATCAAAATCGCGGTCGCGAGCGTGCCCTTCAGCGCCAGCAGCGCAAACGGCGTGAAGGTGCCCGCGATCAGCAGGAAGATCGAAGAGTGATCGAGCCGGCGCATCCAGCGACGCACCGGGGCCGACCAGTTCGGGCGGTGATACAGCGCGCTGCAGCCGAACAGTGCCGTCATCGCTGCCGCATAAACGGCGGCGGCCATCCTGGCTCGCGACCCGTCGGCGATCAGGATCAGCGCCGCGCCTGTCGCCAGCGATACGAAGAATGCGTACTCGTGCGAAACGCCGCGCAGTCTCGGCTTCACCCGTGCTATCTGCTCTGCCAATCCAAACACCTTCCAGTCCGTGAGCCCTGGCCCAGGGGCCGAACCACTACCAAGATAGCGGCCGGGCAACCCGACCAGGCCGAGTCTTTAGGTGAACCTTATAAGGTAACCCTAATAGCTGCTATCTTCCCGGCGCTGCCAGACCGCCGCCACCGGGAGAGAACTTGGACGCATTCATCGTGACCTTGCGCGAGGGCTTCGAGGCCAGCCTGATCATCGGAATCATGCTCGCCTTCCTCGTCAAGACGGGGCAGGCCGCCACTTACGCCCGCGCCGTTTGGATGGGAGTTGCGTGCGCAATCGTTGCCAGCGTTGCGATCGGCGCGGCCCTGTTCCTTTCGCTCGGCGAGGTCGAGGGCACGGCCGAGGCGCTCTACGAGGGCCTGGCGATGCTGATGGCGGCAGGCGTCGTCACCTGGATGGTCTTTTGGATGCGCCGCCAAGCGAGGACGATCGGAGGCAACCTCCGTGCCCAAGTCGGCGAGGCGATCGAGGCCGGCAGCATGTTCGCGATCGCAGCGGTGGCGTTCGTGGCCGTCGCACGCGAAGGGCTCGAAACGGCGCTGTTCCTGTTTGCAGCCACCGGCGACAGCGGTGCCGGCGTGACCATCGCCGGCGGGCTCGCGGGAGTGGCCGTCGCCGTGGCGCTCGGCGTGTTGTTCTATCACGGCGCTATCCGGATCAACCTCGGCACGTTCTTCAGGGTCACCGGCCTGCTGGTGATCGTGTTCGCCTCCTACCTGCTCTACGGCGGTGTTCACGAGCTGGCCAAGGCCGGCGGCGGCGAAGCACTCGAGACGTTCGCCCCGGTCGCGGGGCTGATCTACGGCATAGCGTTCATGCGGCTGTTCCTGCGTGGCGCGAGCGTAACCGAGCCGACGCCGACGCCGACCCCGAGCGTCCCAGCGAACGAGCCGGCCGCTTCCTAGAAGACCCTCAAGCGGTAGGCAGCTTGGGCAGCTTCTGCTCGACCTCGGCGACCGGGGCGAACAGATCGCCGTGACGCTCAACGCGCTCCAGCACGTCGTGCGATTCGAACACGAGGCGACCCGCATCGCCCGCCACGGAAGCCGCCTCGACCTCATCCCAAGCAAGCGGCGCCGAGACCGTGGGGCGCTCCCGTGCGCGCAGCGAGTAAGCGCACACGGTCGTCTTGTGGGCGTCGTTCTGGCTCCAGTCGATCAACACCTTTCCCTCGCGCAACTTCTTCGTCATCTTCGAGACGACTCGGTCGGGATGTCGCTTTTCGAGCAGTTGCGCGAGCGCCTGGGCAAACGGCTTGGTCCGTTCATAAGAGGCCTTCACGTTGAGCGGCACGGCGAGATGAATGCCCTTCGACCCCGACGTCTTGGCGAAGCAACGCAAGCCGAGGTCATCGAGCATGTCGCGCAGCAACAGCGCGACCTGCGCGCACTCCAGCAGCGCCGCCGGCGCGCCGGGGTCGAGGTCGAAAGCGACCATCGTCGGCGTGTCCACGTCGGAGGCCTTTGACAGCGAGGTGTGCAGCTCGAGGTCGGCCAGGTTCGCCAGCCACACCAGGGTCGCGCGGTCGTTGGCGAGCACGAAGTCGATGAACGGGCGCGTGTGTCCGCTGGGAATACGCGCGGTTTCGACCCACTCCGGCGCGTGGCGAGGCGCCTGCTTTTCGTAGAAGTGCTCGGCTTCGACTCCGTCCGGATAGCGCTTCAGCGTCAACGGGCGATTACGCAGGTGCGGCAGCACGGTCGGCGCGATGCGCGTGTAGTAGTCGATCACCTCGCCCTTGGTAAACCCGGTGGCCGGGTAGAGCACCTTGTCGAGGTTCGAGAGCCGCAGCCGACGTCCGTCGACTTCGACCTCGACCTGCTTGCTCACGTGCGCGTCTCGGCCTTTGGCTTCGTCTTGGGTTTTGGTTTGGCCTTGGAGCGCGCGGCCGGTCTCTTCGCCGCGGGTTTCTTGCGCTTTTTCGCGTTGGCGATACTCGCCTCGAGCGCTTCCATCAAGTCGGGCACCTGCTTGCGCTCGGGGGGCTCCGGCTGCGCGGCGATCACCTCGCCGGCGGACTTGCGCTCGATCAGATCGAGCACGCGTTCACGGTAGCTGTCCTTGTACTTGGCGGGGTCGAATCCGGTGCTCAACGAGTCGATCAGCTGCTGGGCCATCTCGACCTCGCGCTTGGTCACCTTGACCTCCTTGGCCTCGGGCAGCTCCTCGAGCTGGCTGGGCGAGACCAGCTCGTCGGCGAAGATCATCGTTTCCAGCGTGAGCACGCCGTCGGCGGCGCGGATTGCCGCCAGGTATTCCTTCTCGCGCATCACGAAGCGCGCGATCGCGACCTTGCCGGACTGCTTGAGCGCCGCCAGCAGCAACCCGTAGGCCTTGGCCGCACCGACGTCGGGCGCAAGATAGTAGGGGTGGTCGTAGTAGAGCGGGTCGATCTGCTCGAGGTCAACGAAGTCCTCGATGTCGATCGTGCGCGTCTTCTCGGCGTCGAGCGACTTCAGCTCCTCGGGCGTGATCACGACGTAGCGATCCGGGCTGACCTCGTAGCCTTTGACGAGGTTTTCGTAGGGAACCTCGTCCCCGTCCGCCGGACAGACGCGCTTCATCTGGATCCGCACGCCGTCGACGTCGTGGAGTTGGTTGAAACGCACGGTCTTCTTCGACACCGCGCTGTAGAGCTTCACGGGCACGTTGACGAGCCCGAAGCTGATCGCACCTCTCCAGATCGACCTGGCCATCGCTTCTATATTCGACTATCGCTCGTGTTCGACTACCTCTTCGACTCGCTCCAGCACGACATCTTGCGGGTTCTTGTCCTCCCGCAGCCCCTTGAATGAGGGATGGCGCAACGTGCCGGCCCGCGTCCATTCGGAAAACTCGACCTCGACCACCAGTTGAGGACGAACGAAGACGGTCTGCTCGGGAGGCTGGCGACCCTCGAAAGGGCTCTCGTCGGTGGCGAGCGAATCGAGCATTCGCTTCAGCGTGGCCAGCATCTCCCCGCTGAACCCGGTCCCGACGTTGCCCGCATAGACCAGCCGCTTGCGATCCTCGTAGTAGCCGAGCGCCAGCGAGCCGATCGTCTTGCCACGCCTGCCCTGCCCAGGCAGCCAGCCACCGACGACCAGCTCCTGCTCCCTGTGGTTTTTTATTTTCAGCCACGCGCCCGTGCGCGCGCCCGGCTCGTAGGTGCTGTCGAGACGTTTGGCGACGACGCCCTCCAGGTCCTGCTGTCTGCTCGCGTCGAGCATCGCCTGCCCGTCGCCGGCATGCGAGCTGGGCGTGCGCCAACTCGGTCCCTCCAGCTCGAGCTGCTCCAAGAGCTTTCGCCGCTCGGCGTAGGGCAGCGACATCGTCGAGTGGCCGTTCAAATAGAGCAGGTCGAAGACCATGTAGGTGGCCGGCGTCTCTTCGGCGCGCCGTCTGGCGGTGGACTCCGAGGCAACGTGCATCCTGCGCTGAAGCAGGCCGAAGCTCGGCTTGCCATCGTCGTCGAGCGCGACCACCTCCCCGTCGAGGATCGCGCGCGTCGAGCCGAGCGCGCGCCCGAGTGCGCGCAGCTCCGGGTACTCGCCCGTCACGTCGCGCAGGTTGCGCGTCTGCAACTTGACGTGCCCGCCGTCACAGAAGCAGATCACGCGTGCTCCGTCCCATTTGACCTCGAACGTGTAGAGCGAGTCGTCGCGCGGCAGCTTCGCGAGCTTGGCCAGCATCGGCTCGACTTGGTCGGGCATCGGCTCTTCATTGGGGTCGGCGGGCGGGTCCATGCGATGGATCATCCAGCTCTTGCCGTCGGTCTGGAAGAGCGCGTAGCGACCGCGCAGGCGCTCGCCGCCGAACGTCGCGATCACCTCGTCGGCACGAAACTTCTCCGCCGTGTAGGTGCCCGAGTCCCAGATCGTGACCGTGCCCGCTCCATAGGAGCCCTGCGGAATCTCGCCCTCGAAGGCGAGGTACTCGAGCGGGTGGTCCTCGACGTGCACCGCCAAGTGGTTGCGATCGGGGTGGGTCGGGATCCCCCGCGGCAGCGCCCACGACACCGCCACGCCGTCACGCTCGAGACGCAGGTCCCAATGCAGGTTCGTAGCGTCGTGCTCCTGCACGACAAAGCGCCCTTCGCCCGCGCCGACGCCCTGCGCGCCCCGCGGCTCAGGCGTGTCGGTGAAGTCCCGTTTCGCCTTGTATTTGCGCAGCTTGTCGGCCATCTGCCCGCGGTCGCCGCGCCCTCAGCGCGGCTCGGAGCGTTCGCCGCCCGAATCGACCCCGGCGATCTCACCGCTCACCGCGGCGCCAACGCCGGCCGCAAGCTGTTTCGGCGCCACGGCGCCGATCACATGGCCGACGACGTCGCCACGCGCGTCGATGAAGAACGTCTCGGGGATGCCGGTCGCACCGTAGCTGTCGGCAACCTCGCGGTCGGACTCGCGCACGCTCGGGTAGCTGACCCCGAACTCCTCCAGAAAGTCGCGCGCGTCCGAACGCAGGTCCTGGATGTCGAGCCCGAGAAACAGCACGCCGCGGCGCCCGACCATCTTCCACGCGTTCTCGAGCGGCTTCGCCTCGGCTCGGCAGGGCGTACACCACGACGCCCACATGTTCAGCACCACCGGAGTGCCGCGCAACTCGGCAAGGCTCAACCTGCCGTCCGCCAGGGCCGGGCGCAGCCTGCGCTCGAGCCGCGGCGGCAGCTCGCCCACCTGCAGCAGCTCGAGGTCGAACGACGGCCCGGCCACCGCCCGCCCGTCGCGCAAGGCCTGGTCGATGCGATCGCTCGTGCCCTTGCTGACGAGCCCGTAGGCGAGCAGCGCGATGAAGCCGACCACGAGGACCATCGCGCCGACGCGCGTGGCCTTCCTCACGTAACCGGCAGCGCGAACGGGTACGGCGGCTGCGGGTCGTACTGGATTCCCGCGGTGACGTTGGCCGCCATCTCGGCGCCATGGATCTCCCCCACGAGCCACAGCGCCATGTCAATCCCGGCCGAGACACCAGCCGAGGTCACGACGTTGCCGTCCACCACGATGCGCTCGTCGGGAACCACCTCGATCTCGTCGCGCTCGGCGAGCTTGGCGGCGAACCCCCAGTGTGTCGTGACGCGCTTGCCGCGCGCTGGGCCAGCTTCGTGCAGCAGCAGCGAGCCCGTGCAGACGCTCGTCACCCACCGGCAGCCGGGCGCGACCTTGCGCAGCCATTCGATCATCGCCGGGTTTTCGACTTCGGTGCGCGTTCCCTGTCCGCCCGGCACCAGTAGCACGTCGAGCTCGGGCGCGTTGGCGAAGGTCGCGTCGGGCAGCACGCGCAGACCCTTGGCGCAGTTGACCGGCTCGTCGCGCTCGGCGACCGTCAGCACCCGATCGCCCTCCGCCATCAGCGCGGCAAAGGTGAACACCTCCCAGGGGCCGGCGAAGTCGAGCTCCTCGACTCCATCGAAGAGCACGATCCCCGTTGTGGTTCCCGCGCTGGCCCCTGTCACTCCGTCGTCGCCAGACATGGCTAAAACATGACAGACGCCCGCCCGTTTGGGTCTTTCCGTCCTCGCCTGCCCATAGCGTTGCGCCAGAAGCGATGGAGACGCTGTGCACAGGTCGATCGGGGGTGCGCACCGGCGAGCGACTGGCCAACTGCCGGTACTGCGGCGGGCGCTTCGTTCAGCCGCGTAGCTGGCGCGAGCTGCGCGACGGGCGCATGCGCCTGACGCTTCGCTGTCCTGAGTGCGCCGCACTGACGCTGGGCGTCTTCGCCGCCGAACAGGTCGAGCGCTACGACCGGGAGTTGGTCCACGGCCGGCGCGCACTGGTGCGCGCCTACGAGCGAATGCTGCGCGACAACATGGCGGCCGAGGCCGAAACGCTTCGCAGGGCGCTGGAGATGGAGCTGGTCGGCGCCGACGATTTCGCGACGTCTCGCACTAGGTGATCGACGCCGGCAACGAGCGCAACTTGCCCTCGTACCAGGCGTAGGTCTCGCGCAGCCCGTCGTCGAGCGACCAAGCTGGCTGCCAGCCGATCAGCTCCGCGATCAAGGTCGAGTCGAGGTACTGGCGGTCGATCTCACCCGCAGGCGCGCCCGACCCCTGAATTTCGGGCTCCACTCGCTGGCCCGCAATCTCGATCAGGCGCTCGACGACCTCGATGATCGGCACGGCCTCACCCGCTCCCGCATTCAATGCCAAGCCGCGCACGTCGTCGCGGTCGAGCGCATGCGCGATCGCCAGGTAGGCGCCGATCGCATCCTCCACGTACATGAAGTCGCGCCGCGGCGAGCCGTCGGAGCGCAGCACCGGCCGGCGTCCTTCCAGCAGGGAGCGCACGGTGTCGGGAACGATGCGCGAGAAGTTGAAGTCGCCGCCGCCATAGACGTTGGCAAAGCGCGTCACCGCGACGGGCAGGCCGTAGGTGGCCGCGTACGAGCGCGCGATCAGGTCGGCCGCCGCCTTGCTCGTGTCGTAGGGATAGCGCGGCACGAGCGCGGCGTCCTCCCGGTAGGGAAGTTGCTCGTGGCGTCCGTAGGCCTTGTCCGACGACGCAACCACCACGCGCTGCACGGTGCTCGTCAGCCGGCACGCCTCGAGCAAGTTGTAGGTGCCGCGCACGTTGGTCTCGAAGGTTGACAGCGGCGAGCGGTTGGCGGTGCCGACGATCGCCTGCGCAGCAAGATGGAACACGGCCTCGATCTCGCGCTCGTTGACGATGCGCTCGAGCGCACGTACGTCGCCGAGGTCGCAGCGCGCGAGCGTGCAGTACTCGCCGAGCCCTTCGATCTCGAAGCGCGAGCGCACAGGCTCGTCGCGCACGATGCAGGTCAGCTCGGTTTCCGCGCCGAGCAGCGCATCCGCAAGCCACGAGCCGATGAATCCCTGAGCGCCGGTCAGCAGAACCGAGCGCCCGCGCCAGAAGTCCTCGTTCACGCCATCACCCGCGCGCGCCAGGGTGCGGTGCCCTGCTCCCAGAGGTCGTTGAGCCGCAGCGCATCCTTATATGTGTCCATGCACTCCCAAAAGCCCTCGTGGCGGAAGGCGACCAACTCCCGCTCGCGGGCAAGCGCCTCGAGCGGTTCGCGCTCGAGCACGTCGTCAGGGCCGACCCGGGAGAGCGCCGCCGGCTCCATCACGAAGAAGCCGCCGTTGACCCAGCAGTCGAGGCGCGGCTTCTCCACGAACGCGCGCACGGTGCCGTCCTGCTCCAGGTCGGCCACTCCCCAAGGGTTCTCCGGCTGCACGACGGTGACGGTCGCCGCGCGGCCGTGGTCGTTGTGAAAGCCGATCAACGCGCGCAGGTCGATGTCCGCGACGCCGTCCGCATAGGTGAGGCAGAAGATCCCGCCGGCAACCACGTCGGCGACGCGCGCCACGCGCCCGCCGGTCGCTGTATCAGCGCCCGTGTCTGCGAACGTCACCTCCCACTCTCCGTTTGCAAATTGCTCGAAGCCTCTAACCGCGCGCTCGACAAGCTCGCCATGGTGGCCGAGGCACAGCACGAACGAGCGCAGACCCTGAGCGGCGTACAGCGCCATGACGTGCCAAAGGATCGGCCGTCCGCCGACGTCGGCAAGGGGCTTCGGAATCGAGCGGTCGCCCATGCGCAGACCCATGCGAAGGCCTCGTCCCCCGCATAGGATCACGACCGGGATGTCGGCGCTGGCGGGGAGCATGACGGCGTGCGCAGGATACCTCCGGACAGCGAAATGGCTTCGGTCCCGGCTAGAATCGTCCGATAGAGAGAAGAATCGCTCTCAGATTCCCGATGGAAGCGCCAATCAACAACGACGGGGACCCGCTCGATGCCAATCGTGCCGAGGCCACGACTGCCGCGCCGTACCCGGCACGCGGGCGCCGTCACCGCGCCCGCGCCTGAGCGTACCCAGCCCCGGATCGAGCGGCTGGAGCACGCCGGCCTGAACTGGATCAACGTCCCCGAGCCCTCGATGCTCGAGCGCGCGTGGCTGGCCGAGCACTACGACTTCCACGCGCTCGACCTCGAGGATGTCACCTCACGCAACCAGCGCCCGAAGATCGACGAGTACCCCGATTACCTGTTCATCGTGTTGCACTTTCCGGTCTTCGACAAGTCGGTCGGGCGGCTGAACGCCGGCGAGCTGGATCTGTTCGTCGGCCCCGACTTCGTCATCACCCTGCCGAACCAGCCGCTCAAGCCGGTCGAGTACCTGTTCGAGCGTTGCCGCGTGAGTGAGGACCTGCGCGATCAGTACTTCTCGAAGGGCTCCGGTTACC
This sequence comes from Solirubrobacterales bacterium, assembly GCA_040880005.1. Classification (GTDB taxonomy): domain Bacteria; phylum Actinomycetota; class Thermoleophilia; order Solirubrobacterales; family JBBDJG01; genus JBBDJG01. Next base: position 4,997 of record JBBDJG010000028.1, on the reverse strand, counting down.
TGCTCTACCTGATCGTCGATCAGAGCTTCGACTACTGCTTCCCGATGCTGCGCAAGATCGGCAACAAGCTCGAGCAGCTCGAGGAGGAGATCTTCAGCGGCCGCTCTGAGGAGATCGTGCGCGACATCTCCAACGTCAAGCAGGAGATCATCAACTTCCGCAAGATCATCCGTCCCCAGCGCGCCGTGCTGCGCGACCTCGAGCGCACCAAGCAGCGCTACCTCGACCCCGACATGGAGATCTACTTCGACGACATCGTCGATGCGTCCGAGCGCATCTGGGACATGCTCGAAAACTACAAGGAGGTCGTCGTGGCGCTGGAGGAAACGAACGAGTCGGTGATCTCACACCGCGTCAACGACATCCTGCGCGTACTGACCGCGATCAGCGTCGTGGTGCTCCCGCTGACCTTCATCGCAAGCCTGTTCGGAATGAACACCGCCGTGCCCGGCGAGGAGGGGATCGGCGCCTTCTGGGCGATCGTCGCCGTGATGGTCGTCATGTTCGGCGGCATGATCGGGTACTTCAAGCACCGGGGTTGGCTTTAGCTATAGGCTAGCCGCTTGCCGGCGGCACGTAGCCGGGGCCGGTGGCGGGCGGTGTGTAGCCGGGGCCCGTGGTCGGAGAGCCGCCGCCGCCATCTGACCCGCCATCGCCGTCCTCGCCGGCTTTCACCTTGTACACCCCGCAGGCAACGCGCTTGGTGCGCACTCCCTGGGCGCACAGCTTCTGTCGCGAGGTCTTGGTTATGCCCGCGGCGGTCTGGCGGTAGATGTCGAGCTTGCCGCCCGTGGCAAAGCCGCCGTTGAGCTGTGAGGAGTGGCGGAAGCGCTTGCCTGTGTACAGCCACACGGTCACGTACTCGCCGCGGCGAAAGCCGCTCGCGATCGCGTGCAGCTCATCGCCGGCGGTGACTTTCGCGTTGGGGACGAAGCGCATTTTCATGCCCCGCGTCGAGTGGGCGTCAGGCGTCGTGGGCCCGAGCAGAATGGTGGGCCGGCCTGAGGCAACCGCAGCCGCGCATACAAGCGCCCCCACGCAGATCAAACACGCCAAAGAAACGCTTCGCCATGCTCCCGCCCTGATCGCCTGCATGGTCTCCCTATCGGCAAGCGCCGGTGCTCGATTTACCCGACCTGGACGGACGGCCGAGGGACGCCGAGCAATGGACCAGCGTTACCGCTTCAGGGTGACTCGCTCCGAGGAGACGCTCGTCGAGGAGTCGCTGAGCTCGAAGGCCACCCAGACCTTCGCGCTGCGGCGCTTTCGCACTCGTCCTTACCAGGAGGTGGACGGCTGTCCGGCTTCTAGCGGCAGACTCGAGCCTTGCTTGTAGCAACCTGCAGCCATCGACCAGCACGATCCGGCTATGCTCGCAGCATTGCGACGGCGCGCGACGACGCGCCGAAAGAGGAGTTACGTACACATGGATCTGCTGGAGCTGGCCGACCGCATCTGGAGTGGCGAGCAAACGACCGTCGAGCACCACCCTTTCTCCGATCCGACTGGAGAGCTGGCCGAACTGCTGGACGGGGTCGCGTTCGTATCGTCGTTCGCGAACGTGAGCGCGTTCGACACCACCGACGGGCTGGTGCTCGTGGACACGGGCAGTTTTATGTTCTGCGGCGCGGTACACGAGCGAATCCGCGAGTGGACCGACGCGCCCCTTCACACCGCGATCTATTCGCACGGACACGTCGATCACGTGTTCGGCGTGTCGCTCTACGAGCAGGAGTCGACCGAGCGTGCCCCGCGCGTGGTGGCACATGAGCTGGTGCCGCAGCGGTTCGACCGCTACCAGCGCACCGCCGGATACAACGCTCATATCAACCTGCGCCAGTTTCAGGTCGACGTGGAGTGGCCGACCGACTACCGCTATCCCGACCTCGTCTATCACGACGAGCTGGTGCTAGAGGTCGGCGAGGATCGCTTCGAGCTTCACCACGCGCGCGGCGAGACCGATGACCACACCTGGACGTGGGTGCCGACACGCGGCGTGCTGTGTTGTGGAGACCTATTCACCTGGACGTTGCCGAACGCCGGCAACCCCCAGAAGGCGCAACGTTATCCCGAGGAGTGGGCGCAGGCGCTGCGCGAGATGGCAAAGCTCGACGCGGAAATCATGCTGCCCGGCCACGGGCTGCCGGTCGTCGGAGCCCGGCGCGTGCGCGAGACGCTGAGCGACACGGCCGAGCTGCTCGAGTCGCTGGTCGAGCAGACGCTCGAGCTGATGAATGAGGGCGCCTCGCTCGAGCAGATCGTCGAAACCGTTCGCGCGCCCGCAGAGCTGACGCGCAAGCCCTACCTACGGCCCGTGTACGACGAGCCCGAGTTCATCGTGCGAAACATCTGGCGGTTCTACGGAGGATGGTGGGACCTCGATCCCGCGCATCTGAAGCCGGCGCCCGCTGCGCAGCTCGCGGGTGAGATCGCGCAGATCTGCGGGGGCGCGCAGCCGCTGGCGAAGCATGCGAGCGGGCTCGCCGATGCGGGCGAGCTGCGGCTCGCGACCGACCTGATCGAGCTCGCCGCCGACGCGGCACCAGACGATTCGTCGGTTCAGAAGGCGCGAGCGAAGATCCTCGAGCTTCGGGCAGAACGTGAAAGCTCGACGATGGCCAAGGGCGTGTACGCCACCGCCGCGCGCGACTCACGCGAGCGAGCGGAGGCGCTGGAGCCTGCGGGGCGTCTGCCGTAGCTGTGTACTCGGCGCAACCGCCTATCTAACACGGGGTGCATGGGCGATGACCGCCCGGCTGACACCCGGGTGCAGGTTCAGCGACGGCTGATGCAACTTCCTAGCTCACGCACGCGGGTTTCAAACGTCGATTTGATGCATGATCGCTTCCGTCTCGACGAGGGTCTTAATGATGCTTTGATAGTGCGCGATTTCAGCACTCGTGAGTGTCTTGCCCTTGCGATCCTTCAGCCATTTTTGCGCTGGTTGATATCCGCCGATGTAGAGACTCCATGCTACCTCTGGCACGTCACCGAAATACTGCGAAGCGTTGATCCAAACTCTTCTATCTTCGTAGCGGACCTTTCCGACTTCATTTGACCCAGCCACTGGAAAAGTCGTAATCAATTGGTCGCATTTTGGGGATCTCATGAGGTGCAGCTCGCGGAGCTGCGCCCCAAATCCCCTGAGCCGTAGAAATTCTTGGTCGCTCGAGGGTACTGGTACGCGCGGGAAGTCAGACTTCAAGAATTCCGCGAACCTTTTCCGATAGGCGGGGCTGTGCAGGACGCCGTAGACATAATCAAGTATGTCCTCAGGCTCAAACTCCTTGGTGATGTTTGCAGCAAGTTCACGTAGAGTGCTTGCGTTGAAGTTAGGGCTGCGCGTGCCGTCGTCGTGGTAGACATAGAGCGGCGCGACGGTATTCACTTCCTTCAACGAGAGAGTGTGGTGCTGGATAATCTCCTGCGTAACGAAGATGTCAGTGTAGGGTCGCTTCTCTTCAATGTTCCGCCCGAATACAAGGCTGACGTTCTCTCCGAGCAACAAGTGTTTCATGACCTTCTTTTGCGGGCTTGCATACACTCCTCGCGAATTGCCAGAGTAGAAAGTGAAGCGCCTGTCAAATGGCCGGTACGCACATCTGACTACCTTGTCGCTGGCGAAGTTCTCACGTGCATCGTTTTGAGCTGATGGCACTGTCCAGTCACGGGCGTCCTTGTCTCTCAAGGAAAACTTCCGCCTAATCTCCGATTCGTCATGATTGATAATGAAGTCGAACCTCTCTTCAATTTCTCCTCGAGAGAACGCAATGTTAATGTTGTCTCTTCCGGTGACGGCGCCAACGCCGGTGATGTTGAACAGGTCATTGATGGCGATGCCCCGCGCATATTCACTTTCACCCTCAATGTCTCTGGGGACGAAGTAGTGCATTGGTTTATGGGGTTGAAGCTCTTGCCATTCCACTTCATCTGAATTCAAACGGCTGAACTTAACTTCCCGACTCCCGAAAACCTCGGCATGTTTGACCTGGGCGAGTCGTCTGGACTTCTTTCCGTCCATCAGCACGCCAAAAATGATCGCTACCCCCTGTTGGATATCGAAAACATTCTGGTCACGGCTACCGTCTGGGGCCATCTCTTTCTTTTTCGTGTTTCCATGGAGATCGAGAACGTAAATAGCATCAAACGTCTGCGACAGCCGCCACCGCATGCCACGAAAAGTCGGATTGTCGAGATACCCGTGGTTGGTGATCATCGCAACGATTCCTGCCCCATTCTTCTTGATCATGGCTTCGGCGAATGCGATGAACTTGACGTAGTCGTCATTTAGCCAGTGCTTTCTCTCTTGGAGCTTTGACTGCCCGCCGGATTCAACCTTGTAGGCGTCAACCAAACTGTTGGCGAATTTGGTTTCGTTAGAGGAAAGACCTCTATACGGGGGGTTCCCTATCACCACCACGATGGGCCGTTCACCCTTGATCGCCCCCGCCTCTATTGCTTCCTGTGCGACTACGTCGGCTAGTCCAAACTGAAATAGTGTCTGCGGCTGGTCTGACGCCTCTTCTAGAGTGTTCGTTAGGTACACGCCCAACCGTGTACCAAGGTCGGTCACGCCACTCTCACGCAGCGTCAGTTCGAGTTTGAGATGCGCGACTGTATAAGGCGCCATCATTAGCTCAAAACCGTGAAGCCGTGGAATCAGTTCCTCCCTGGAGTACGCTGGCCAGCGCCCCTCCTGGCCTTCAAATGTTTGGTGGACCAACCGGATGATCTCGTTTAGGAAGGTCGCGGTGCCAACTGCTGGATCCAGAACCTGAACCTTGTGAAACACCGCCTCGGCCCTTTTGCCCTGAAACATCACCTTGGTCTTTGTCTTTTCCGTGTCCGCTAGACCGTTCGATAGGCCAAAGTCGCGCTTCAACATCTCGTCTACCGCGCGCACCATGAATCGCACAATTGGCAGCGGCGTGTAGTAAGCCCCTAGTTCACAACCGCCAGCATTTCGTTGACCGCGATCCCGGTATTTCTACCGCCAG
>JBBDJG010000027.1:60814-89313 GCA_040880005.1 Solirubrobacterales bacterium | reverse complement strand
GCCAGCGCCCGGGGAAGCCCGGCGCCATCGCTCGTCTGAGGGCTGAACGCTTACGTAAAACAGGCGTGCATGCTTGTCGTTGTTGGAAAATCCGGCGTGATTGCGTTGTTTCGACGTCAAGTGTAGAGACTTGACGCATGTAACGCCGTCTGCAGCGCATTTCTCACTCCGCACACATATATATACATGGGTGCGCGAACATGGCTCGTATGCGCGTGTAGTACAGACCCGAACAATGGCATTTCGGCCGCAAAGCACGACATCGTGCGTACTGAAATGCGTCGGCGGCACACCGATCGTTCAAGTTCGTGCTGCCGCTCATGTGCGACGGCCGCGAAAACTTTTGGGGGGCCGTCGGTCGTAAAGAGTTTCGTGGCCTCCGCCGAATGCGGGGGCGCGGCGGACCTACTTCCTGCCGGCGGTCTTGCGCCTTGCAGCCTTCTTCCTGGTGGTCCGTTTCTGCGTGGTCCGCTTCCTGGCCGTGGTCTTCTTGCGGGCGGCCGGTTTGGCCTTCTTGCGACGCAGGTGGATCGGCTTCTGAAGCTCCTTCTGTATCCCCTGCCCTCTCTTGCGGAGCCCCTTGCGGGCATCGGCAACGCCTTTCTCGACGTCCTTGATGAGGTGACGTGACTCCCTGCCTAGGTCCTTGCCGAGCGACCTTATGATCCTCTCGACGCTATCGAGGCTCGACTCGAGGCGCTTCAGCGCGGTCGGCTTCTTTGAGGAACGACGAGCCGCCGACTTGCGCGAGCGGGACTTCGGGGCGGCTTTCTTGCGAGTGGCCGCCTTGCGGGCCTGAGGGGACATGTTTCTCCTTTCGAATGAACGAACGCTTTGCTGCGCAAGCCTTTATGTCACACGTGCGCCCAACACGCAAGTCGTGCACGAATCCTTCGAACTCTTACATTGATATGTATCTAATCCCATCATCTGCGCGTCCTACGCGAGGTGGGCCTCGTCGATGTCGAGCGCAACGGCCTGTGGGCCTACTACTACGTGACCCCCGAAGCGATCGACGAGCTGGTCGCCTGGCTGGATTGAGCACCGCGTCCCCAGGACTTTCGCGGCGGGCGGCGGCCGAAGCGGTCGCGGCTTTCGCGCTCGTATTCGCGGGCTGCGGCGCGGTGATCGCCAACGCGCGCTATGGCGAAGGGCTCGGCACCGTCGGCATCGCGCTGGTGTTCGGCCTCGTCATCATGGCGATGGTGTATGCCACCGGGCATCTGTCGGGTGCTCACATAAACCCGGCCGTGACGATCGCGTTCGTGCTCACGCGCCATTTCCCCGCGCGCGACGCGATCGCATACATAGCCAGGCAGATGATCGGCGCCTCCGCCGCGGCGTTTGCGTCGCTCGCCGTGTGGAGCGACAAGCCGGCCCATCTCGGGGCGACCGAGCCCAACGTCGGGGTCGTCAGCGCACTCGTGTACGAGTCGATCCTGACGGCCTTCCTGATGTTCGTGATCGTCGCGGTCGCCACCGACACGCGCGCGGTCGGCGCCGCCGCGGCGATCGCCATCGGCGGCACGGTCGGCCTCGACGCCCTTTTCGGTGGCCCTGTGACGGGAGCCTCGATGAATCCGGCGCGCTCGTTCGGCCCCGCGCTGGCAAGTGGCGAGTGGCGCGACTTCTGGATCTACGTGGCAGGGCCGATTCTCGGAGCAGCCCTTGGCGCATGTGCATATCAACTGGTTCGTGGACCGGCGACAGAGGCGCACAATGAGGCAAGCGGCTGATGTCCCGCGTGCTGTTCGTCTGTCTGCACAACGCCGGGCGCTCGCAGATGAGCCTGGCGCTGCTCGAGCGCGAGGCCAACGGCAAGCACGAGGCGCGATCGGCGGGGACCACACCCGGCGAACGGGTGCATCCCGAGGTCGTGGAGGCGATGGCCGAGCTGGGAATCGATCTCTCAACCGCGACGCCACGACCGCTGACGAGCGATCTGGCGCAATGGGCCGACGTCGTCGTGACGATGGGCTGCAGCGACGAATGCCCCTACATTCCCGGCAAGCGTTACCTGGACTGGGACCTTCCCGACGCCAAGGATCGGCCGCTGGCCGAGGTTCGCCAGATCAGGGATGAGATCGCGCAGCGCGTACGAGCGTTGATCGAGGAGTTATAGGGTGGGGCTCGCATGGCCGGTCGGACGATCACACCTCCGCTAGAGCCGGACCAGGTCCACGTCTGGGAGGTACAGTCGTCGCCCGGCCGAGCAGCAGTGCGCGCGATCCTGGGTACCTACCTGGGTAAGCACGCATCCGACGTCGAGATAGTCAACGCGGACGGAGGCAAGCCGCAACTGGCGCAGGGCCACCGGCTACGTTTCAACGTCTCCCACTCCCGCGGTCTAACCCTGGTCGCGGTCGCATTCGACCGGGAGCTGGGAGTCGATGTGGAGAGGATCGACCCCCGTCGTGCCACGTCCCGAATTGCGCGCCGCTTTTTCGCGCGCGATGAGCTTGCCGACCTAGAGCAGCTTCCGCAGCGAGAAAGGATCGCGGGCTTCTATCGCTGCTGGACCGCCAAGGAGGCCTACGTCAAGGCGCTCGGCGCCGGCCTCACCAAGTCGCTCGACGGGTTCGTCGTGTCGGGCGCGACCAGCGCGGCGCCCGTGCTCGCGGCGGATCGCGAGGAGCGGGATGCACCCGCTCGCTGGAAGCTGGCGCGGCCGTCGGTTCCCGACGGGTACGCCGGCTGCGTCGCGAGCGAGGGCGAGTCGTTCGACTTGGTGCAGCTCTCGGCGTCCGCCTAGCGGACCCCACTAGGCGAGGCTGGTCCAGACGGTCTTCGTCTCCAGGTAGGCCTCGAGCCCGTCGTGTCCGTGCTCGCGGCCGATGCCGGAGGACTTGTAGCCGCCGAACGGCGCCGCCGGATCGCTCGGGCTCCAAGTGTTCACATAGACGGAGCCCGCCTTCAACATTGCGGCGAGCTTGTGTGCGGAGCCCACACTGCGCGTCCACACGCCCGCTGCGAGCCCGTACTCGGTGTCGTTGGCGCGAGCCGCGACTTCCTCGATCGACTCATAGGGCATTGCCACCAGCACGGGCCCGAAGATCTCCTCGCGAGCGATCGTCAGGTCGTCGGAGTCGGTCGTGAACAGCGTCGGCTCGACGAAGTAGCCCGGGCCGTGTTCGGTGCCGCCGCCCGTGACCAGCTCGGCACCCTCCGCCTTGCCGGCCTCGATGTAGCCGGACACGCGTTCGTGCTGCTCGGCCGACACCAACGGCCCGAGCTGCGTTCCCGGATCGAGCCCCGGGCCCATGCGCATCTTCGAAGCCGCACCGGCCAGCGCCGTAACCACTTCGTCGAACTGGTCTCGCTGTACGAATAGGCGCGATCCTGCGTTGCACGACTGTCCGGAGTTGAAGTAGATCGCCTGCACCGACGCCTTGATGGCGGTATCCAGATCCGCGTCGGGAAGGATGATGTTGGGCGACTTGCCTCCCAGCTCGAGCGTCACGCGTTTGATTGCGCGGCCGCACTTCGAGCCGATCTCTCGTCCGACCGCCGTCGAGCCGGTGAACGCGATCTTGTCCACCCCCGCGTGGTCGACCAGCGCGGCGCCGGTGGCCCCGTCGCCGGTGATCACGTTCAGCACACCCTCGGGTATCCCGGCCTCGAGCGCCAGCTCGCCCAAGCGCAGCGCCGTCAACGGTGTCTGCTCGGCCGGCTTGAGCACGATCGTGCAGCCCGCTGCGAGCGCCGGCGCGATCTTCCACGATGCCATCAGCAGAGGGAAGTTCCACGGAATGATCTGTCCGCACACGCCGACCGGCTCCTTGCGCGTGTAGCAGAGCATGTCCGGTTGAAGCACCGGAATCGTTGCGCCTTCTATCTTTGTCGGCCAGCCCGCGAAGTAGCGCAGATGGGCGACCGCTCCGCCAACGTCAACGACGCGCGCGTACGTCACCGGCTTGCCGTTGTCGAGCGCCTCCAGCTCGGCAAGCTCGTCACCGTTCGCCTCGATCGCGTCCGCGAGCAGGTTCATCAGGTGGGAGCGCTTGGCCGCCGGCATACGCGACCACGGCCCCTCGTCGAAGGCCGAGCGTGCTGCCAGGACCGCACGATCGACGTCCTGCGGCCCGGCGTAGGCGACTTCGGTGATCTGCTCCCCCGTCGCCGGATCGACGGTCGCGAACGTGCCGCCGTCGAGCGCCGCGACGCGCGCGCCGCCGATCAGCAAATCGTGCCGCCTTCCGGCAAACTTGCGCGCCGGCTCGGACAGCGACTCCGGAAGCGTGACCGTCATGCCGTTGCTTCGCTCCGCGGCCCGCACATCGAATCGACCCTACGTGGCGAGCGTCTGCGCGAGCCCGGTCTTGAGGTCGCGTGGCGAGTAGCCCAGTTCGTTGCTTGCCTTGTCGTGACTCGCCCAGAAAGTGACGTTGTGCGATGTCCTGACCAGCTCACCGAGGTTCGGCGGAAAGCCCATCACCTTGCCGACCACAGGGCCGATCGGGATCGACATCTTGATCAGGGCCGGTGGCAGCTCGCGCGATGGCGGTTTGCGGTCGGCAACTTCGCAGACGACGTCGATCAACTCGCCCAAGGTGGTGCGCTCACCGCCGAGCACGTATGACTGCCCGACCTGGCCCCTGTCGCACGCGGCGACGATGCCGTCAGCGACGTCATCCACGAAAACGGCTGTGAATCCCGCGCTGGAGAACATCTTCATCTTGAGCTTGCCCGTGCGCGCCTGGTCGATCATGTTGCCAAGCTCGGAGTGGTCGTCGGGGCCGTAGACGCCGCCCGGCTGGACGATCACGATCGGCGCTCCCTTTGCGATGCGATCGAGCGCGATCTGGTGCGATCGATACTTGGTCTCGTCGTAGTAGGAGAGGAATTCGGCCCCGTTGCGCTTGTAGGTCTCATCGACGACTTTGCCGCCGGTGTTCCCGAACACCCCCACCGTCGATACGTAAACGATCCTCGGCACGCGCGCTTCGATCGCGGCGTCGAGCACGTGTTCGGTGCCTTTCACGTTGGCCTCGTACATCGCCTCGTGTTGCGACTTGGGGATCCCGACCTTGTACACGGCCGCGATGTGAAACACGGCGTCGCAGCCCTGGACACCGCGCTTGATCGCGTCGCCTGCCGACAGGTCGCCCTCGACCAGCTCACAGCCCAGATTCTCGAGCTTGGAACCCTTCTCGCGCGATCGCACCAACGCCACCACCTCGTCCCCGCGCTCGCGCAACTTGCTGATCACTCGCGACCCGATGAATCCGGTTCCGCCTGTTACGAATGCCTTCATCGTGTGCGCCATACTAGCGATATGGGCCTGCTCGACCGCTTTCGGCGTGACACCGAACCGGGCGGACTGCACGTCGGCGATCCGCGCTTCGACGACTGGGAGGTGGTGCGAGATTTCGAGGACCTCGAGTCCGCGCAGGCGTGGCAGCATCACTTCGAGGAGGTGGGGTTCGACGTTGCGATCACCTCGGACTGGCCGCTCGACCGCTTCGGCAGGGGCGACATCGCACTGCGTGTTCCGCCCGAACGCTGGAGCGACGCAGACGAGTTCGCGAGCGGGCTCGACCTGGATTAGCTCTAACCTCCGACGATGCGCAAGACCAAGATCGTCGCCACGGTCGGCCCGGCGACCAGCAACCCCCAGATCCTCGCCGGACTGATCTCGGTGGGAGCCGACGTGCTGCGGCTGAACTTTTCGCACGGCACCCCGGATTCTCATCACGAGCTGATCAAGACCGCGCGGCAGGCGTCCGAGCGTGCCGGACGCGAGGTCGGATTGCTCGGCGACCTGCCAGGGCCCAAGCTGCGCGTCGGCGAGATCGACGGCGGCGTGTTGACGCTCTCGCAGGGCCAGGAACTGAAACTCGACACTCGCGCCTCGACGAGCCGCGGCCGGCGCAACGTGCTGCCCATCCCCTGGCCCGAGCTGCCGAGCTGCGTCGGTGAAGGCGACCAGATCTACCTTGCCGACGGAACGATCAGACTCAGCGTGCGTTCCGCGGAGGACGGCGAGGTGCTGGTGCGTGTCGAAACGCCGGGGACGGTGGCCTCGCGCCAGGGCATCAACGTGCCCGGGGCCGATGTCGGTCCAACGGCGCTGGGCGAAGCGGACATGGAGTGGCTCGACTTCGCGATCGACGAGGGCATCGAGATCGTGGCGGTCTCGTTCGTGCGCAGCGCCGCGGACCTCGACCCCGTCAAGAGCCGGCTCGCCGAGCGCGGCGTTGACCTGCCTATCGTCGCCAAGATCGAGAAGCGGGAGGCTGTCGAGGCAGCGGAGGAGATCGTCAAGTCGGCCGACGGCGGCATCATGGTCGCCCGCGGCGATCTCGGCATCGAGCTACCGATCGAGGAGATGCCGCTTGCTCAGAAGAGGCTGCTGGCGCTGGCCGGGCGTTACTCCAAGCCTTCGATAACCGCCACCCAGATGCTCGCTTCGATGGTTTCCTCGCCGCGCCCGACACGCGCCGAGGCGACGGACGTCGCCAACGCGATCTTCGACGGAACCGACGCGCTGATGCTTTCGCAGGAGACAGCGGTGGGCGAGTTCCCGGTCGAGTCGGTGCGCACCATGGCGAAGATCGCCGAGCATACCGAGGAGCAGCTCAACTACGGCGAGCTGCTGCTGACGCGCACCGGTCGTGCCGGCGCCGACGTCGCCGACACCGTGTCGTACGGAGCCGTCGGGGCCGTGTACCAGCTTGGCCTGGCGGCGCTCGTCGTGCCGACGCGCAGCGGACGCACCGCGCGACTGGTCTCCGCCCACCGGCCGCGCGTGCCCGTCATTGCGCTCTCCCCCAGGCCGGAAACCGTCCGGCGGCTCAATCTGCTGTTCGGCGTCGTGCCGGCGCTCCACGAGGAGCCCAAGACCATCAACGAGCTGCTCGAAAGCTGCGCCGAGCATGCCAAACAGATGGGCCTCGTCAAGTCGGGCGATCTGATCGGGATCACGGCCGGCCTCGGCGGACAGCAGCTCGGCACAAACCTGTTCGAGGTGCACCGGGTTCCGTAGAGCCGTCAGCCGGCGACGGCGGGCCGAATGCGCGAGCCGGCCCCCGGTGGACCGGCGTGACGCTCCAGCTCTTCTTCGCGGCGCATCATGTAGCGAACCGTGATCAGCAGCACGACCGCGACGGCGAGTCCGAACGCGGCACCGAACTGGGACTCGATGAACTGGAACACCTGCGTGATGAAGATCTGGACCTCCAGGGCGCGGTCGAACATGGCGTAGGCCTTGAGTCTCCGCCGTCGCCGTAGCTGAAGGATTCCGAGCAGCACGAACCCGGCGGCGACGGCCGACGAGATCGCGCTGCACAGGTTCAGGAACGAGACGTGTGTGTCGCTGAAAGCGAGCGACCACACGCCGACGATGGTCAGGACCGCCCACACGCCGAACACCCAGCTCAGCGCGGGCGCAAATCGGGGCCTCTCGACCAGTCGGAAGTAGCGGTCGCGCACCCGTTGGGCGAACCGCATCAGGCGTGGGGGTTGCTTCACGGGCAGCGCGTCCGTGTTGCGAATCAGCTTGCGCAGTGGTTCCACCAACGGATCGCGCTGATCGGCTCGATCGAGCATCTCGAGTGCGCGGCGCTTTTCCGCGATGTCGAGGTCGTGGCGAGAGACCTCGATCAGAGTATCCACGGCGTTGACCAGATATTCATGCTTGGTGAAGCCTCGACTCGTTTGGAGATAGCGCGTAAGCAGAAACAGCCCGATGAAGATCATGTAGATAACACTTGCCGTCGGCTTGAAGAAATAGTTGTTGTCAGACGTTATGAACTTGCCCAGCTCGTCGATGAAGAAACCGAAGCCGATCCCACCGACGACCGTGGCACCGCGCCGGATCGAGTGGCCGAGGAACGAGATCAGCATCCCGATCGCGATCACCATCAGTACCCCGCCCCACAGCAGGTGCGCAATGTGCAGCCCGTGGCCGCCGAGTTGGGGATAGTTGGTCAACCAGAGCTGCGTGCGTATGACGAGGATCGTCGCGACCGCGCAGATCAGGAACGTGTCCTGAAGCCCGGCGATCCCGATCGAGCGAACTGGAGGATGCAGGAGGCTGGCCATTCGTCTTCTCTCGTCGATGTGGATGGAGCCGGCTGTCCAACCTGGTTTACTGCGTCGCTTGCCGGCCTCCTTTTCGCAAGACGAGTCCCGCTCGGCCGAGGGCGCTCCCTCTCTCGTGGCTATCTATCGGCGATCCTTCGCTGCCTATCGCGCACAGGCGCCAGCGCTGCTCGGCCCGGCTGTGGTCGTGTTCGGCGCGATCGGCCTGCCGGTCGGCCTGCTCCAGCAGTACACGGGGCCGGACGTCGCCGACGCAACGCTCTCCGTCGCGGCGGGATTGCTCGGAGCCACCGCGCTGCTGCTCTACACCGGCTACATCGACGAGGTCGCCGATCATCACCGCCGCGGCGACGTCGTTAGAACCGGGGCGACCTTGCGGGAGCTGGCGCCGGTGGTGCCGGCCCTTGCCGTGGTGTCGATCGCGTATGCGCTGGCCGTGGTGGTCGGGCTGGTGCTTCTGATCGTGCCGGGGATCGCGCTGGCGACACGGCTCGCGCTGTGCTCGTCGGTCGTGAGCCTGGAGCGCACCGGCCCGATCGTTGCGCTGCGCAGCAGCTGGACGATGACGCACGGGCACTTCTGGCTCGTCGCGCTTGCCGTCGTGCTGCCGCTGCTTGCCGAGGGCGCTGCCTCGCACGTTGCCGAAGAGGCCGGCTCGCACTTGGTGACGCCCGACTTCGTCGGCGCTGCAATCGCCGACGCGGTTGTGAGCGTCGCGATAGCGCCGCTGGTAGGACTGCAGATGGCGTTTGGCTATTTCGCGCTCGGTGGCGCCGGCACGGACTGAGCCGGCTCGGCTACAACAGCTCCAAGGCGAGCGCCGACCAACCGAAGTCACGAGCGCCGAGGCCTTCGCCCGTGCGCGCGTTGTAATACTCGCGCAGTCCCTCCCGCTCCATCGCGTCGAGCAGCGGAGCGAGCAGCCGATCCGCCTCGGCCTGGTAACCGAGCCGGCGCAGCGCCGGCACCAGCAGCCAGGCCGTGTTGACCCAGGACGGGCCGCGCCAGTAGCGGCGCAGATGCACGAACAGCAGGCGGCGCTCGTCGGCGCCCGGATTGAACGACTGCTCGTCGGCCGAGACCGACGCGATCGGCACGGGAGTCGCGTACCGCTGCGGGTCCAGCAGCTGCTCCTCGACCAGTCGCCGCACGATCTCGTCGGGCAGCCCGTCGAGTGCAAGCGGAGCCAGCGCACTCCAGGTGTTGGTGCGCAGGTGGTGGTCGTCGTCGCCGGCGAGGTCGAAGAACAGGCCCGTCCGAGGCTCGTAGCAGCGCTCGACCAGCTCTGCCTGCGCCCGTTCGGCGCGATGCGCAAATCGCGCGTCGCCGCCGATGCGCACCAGCGCGCACAGCCCCTTCATGTAGAGGACGTTGGTCAGCACCTCGCGCACGTGCTCACGCGGGTGCGCGGCGGCTATGCGACGCGCGTCGAACGAGTGACGGCGGTTGCGTCGCACCAGCAGCAGGAACCCCGGCAGCCCACAGCAGCGGGGTCCCCATACCGAGTCGAACTTCGGCGAAGCGTCGAGCCCCGACTCGTCGGGCTGGATCAGCGTCAGCAGGTCGGAGTCGCCGAGCGCGCGCTCGCGCGCGAGCCAGTCGTAGTGACGCTCGAGCGTCTCGAGCCCCTCGGCAACGAAGGCCGCGCGTTTCTCCCCGGAGCGCTGCGCAACGATCTCCCACGACCACGCGAGCAGCGGCGGCTGGATCGTCGCGGTCGTGTGGTCGGCGCGCTCGACGACGTTGTAACGGCGCGCACGTTCGCGGCTGACCTGCTCTCCCCAGAAGATCGTGTGACCGATGAAGCCGTCATCGCGCTGGGCGCGCACGAGCGTGCGCAACTCCTCTCGGGCGCGACCAGGATCGACGCGCGACCACGCGATCGCCGTGAAACAGGAGTCCCAGTACCACTGATACGGGTAGTGGTCGGGGCTCGGACACGTGTATCCGTAGCGGACTCCCTCCCGCTCCCCCTCTCGCCAATTCTGATGCAGTACGCGCTCGATCTCGGCAGCGAGTGCCGAGCGATCGGGAAGGTTCGAAGCCGCTGCGCCTCCTCTCCTTGGCTGACGCGGAGAGTCTATGCAAGCCAGTCCCGCCCCTCGGACTACACGCCACCAAGGAATGGTCGATCATTCGGGCCGTGATCCAGCCTTCCGATTCCAACTCCGACTCCGATCCCACGGGGCGGCCACTCCAGGCCGAACGCAAGTCGAGCAGAATCCTGGAGACGGCTCGCCGCACCGATGCGATGCCCAGCCTCGTCGCGACCGCGAGGTTCGTGCGCCGCCTGCTGCCGGGGGACGAGCAGTACGGCGATCCGCTGTCAACGTCCGGCGATGAGCTGCCGCAGCATCTCGGCCGGCTCGTCGCGGAGCGCGAGTCGCCTCGACCGAGCGCCGTGCGCGAGCTGGGGCTGGGCGCATTGCAGGCCTGGCAGGCGCTGTCCGAGGCCCAGCGACGCGGGCGCGGAACGATCGACCTGGCCATCCTGTTCACGGACTTGGCCGGGTTCTCTGACTGGGCCCTGGGGGCAGGCGACGCAGCGGCGCTCGAGCTGCTTCGCAAGGTCGGCGCGGTGCAGAAGGACGCGATCTCGGAAAACGGCGGGACCCTGGTCAAGTGGCTCGGGGACGGCGCGATGGCCGTCTTCGACAACCCCGAGCAAGCGGTGCGCAGCGCGCTCGAGATCCAGCGGCGACTGGCCGAGGTCAACGTGGAGGACTACACGCCCAAGCTCCGGGCCGGCGTGCACTACGGGCGCCCTCGCAAGATTGGCAGCGACTACCTGGGGGTCGACGTCAACATCGCGGCGCGAGTGGGAGACGCCGCCAAGGCCGGCGAGGTGCTGGTCTCCGAAACCGCCCTTGCGACGCTCGAGCCCTCGGCCTTCCGCTTCGGTCGTCATCACCGCCTCAAGGCATCGGGCGCCCCGCGCGACCTCGCGGTCTGCTCGGTGGCCAGCCGTAACTGAAGCGTCTCCGGCGGCCATGGGTCCAGCCATACTGTGAGCATGAAGAGAGCGTTACCGCTACTCGCAGCCATCGCGCTGACTGTGCTTGCGATGGCACCCACGGCTCCCGCCCAGACGGTCGGTGAGTTCGGCGTCGCGCTGAAGGACTTCAAGCCTTCCTACGGCGGCTACACGGCGGTCCTGGACGCTCGCGTTTACGACTCGGCCGGGGCGGCGCCGTCCCAGCTCGCGACCGCGCAGATTCGCCTTCCGCGCGGGGCGAAGATCAGAGAGCACTACGTCTACGGGAAGTTCATATGCAACACGGTCGTGCTCGAGGTCTATATGAACCCGAACACTTGCCGCGACTCCCAGTTCGCCACGGGGACGATGGTGCTGGACGCTCGTCCGGGTCTGGCAGAGCCAATATCGACCAACATCTATCTGTTTCTCGGCGCCGTCAACATCGATGAGGTTGGGCAAGGCGCGATCGCGAGAGTGGCCGTGTTCGTCGCCGGCACGAGCGCGTTCCGATCCCAGGTCCTCTACGGCACCCTGTTCCGCGATTCGGGTCCCTACAGCTACAGGCTGGTGCTACCCGCGGTGGTCACGCCGTTGACGGCCGGTTTGAGGCTCAGCCTCGCCGAACTGCACCTCACGGTCACGGGCCTCAAGGTGACCAAGCCCGCGACCGGGCGACACTCGGCCCGGAAGGTCTTCTGGACAAGCCTCCCGCGCTGCGACAAGAATGGGGAGATCTCCTTCGGAGTGGACTTCCGATTCTCCGGCGCCGCCACGATCCCCGCGCAGCGTGCGGTCAAGTGCTCGAAGTTCCTGCGGCGCCGGTCGAGCTGACGGTTGACGCACACAGCGACCTGACCGCCCTGACAGGTCAGTAACATCGGCCCGACACCTCACCGCGACGACCCACGGAGGCCTGGATGACGTCCACCCGCAGCGAACTCGAGAACACGCTCATCACCGAGCGCGAGGTCTGGCAGGACGGCCCGCCACACGAGCTGTTCCGGCAGCTTCGCGGCGAGTGCCCCGTCCACTGGACCGAACGGATGACCGAGTATCCCGAAGAGGCCGGCTACTGGTCGATCACGACCGCGGACGACGTGTACACGGTGAGTCGCGACTGGGAGACCTACTCGTCGGAGGTCGGCGGCGTAACCGCCGCCACCGGCATCTTTCCTCTCGAGCTGATGCGAGCGATGTTCATCGCGATGGACCCGCCCAAGCACGATCGCATCAAAGCCCTGTTCCAGGCGGGCTTCACACCGAAGCGGATCGCGGACCACGCCGACGCGATCCGAGCGATCGTCATCGACGTGCTCGACCAGCTCGACAGCCGCGAGACCTGCGACCTCGTCACCGACGTTGCGCAGCCCGCCGTCTCGCGCGTGATCGGCAGCTTCATGGGAATTCCTCCCGAGGACGACGAGGCCTGGGCCAGCCTGATGAACTCCGCGCTGGGCGCGGGCGACCCGGACCTCAATCCCGAGGGCATCGAGGGCATCGTCGAGAAGGACATTCCCGAGATCTTCGAGCGCTGCCGGCGGATGATCGCCGACCGCCGCGAGAACCCCACCGACGACCTGACCAGCGTGCTCGTCCACGGTGAGATCGACGGGGAAAAACTGGAGGAGCACGAGATCGTGATGGGCTTCTTCCTGCTGGTCGCGGCGGGCAACGACAGCACCAAGGCGACTTACTGCAGCGGCATGAACGCGCTGATGGAGAACCCGGACGAGCGGCAGCTACTGCTCGACGACCCGTCGCTGATTCCGAGCGCCGTCGAGGAGTCGCTGCGGATGTTCCCAGCATTCGCCCATTTCCGCCGCACGGCGACCCGCGACATCGAGCTGAATGGCAAGAAGATCCGCAAGGGCGACAAGGTCGTGATGTGGTACGTGTCGTCGAACCGCGACGAGACGCGCTACGAGGACCCGGATCGCTTCGATGTGCGACGCAATCCCGAGCACCAGGCGTTCGGCGCCGGTGGCCGCCACTTCTGCCTCGGAACGGCGCTCGCTCGCCTGGAGCTGCAGACGCTGTTCGAAGAGACGCTCGCGCGCTACCCGGCGATGGAGCTGGCGGGAACGCCGGCGATCGTCGAATCGCCATTCGTCAATCAGCTCAAGACGCTGCCCGTGCGGCTGACGCCGTAGCGTCGGTCAGTGGAGACGGCGGGAATCGAACCTCAGTGAGGCAGGATGCCGAACGGTGACGCGGGTTCGATTCCGCGAATCGCCGGCGACTGGATGGAGACGATTGGTTCGGCGGGCCCGCACGCGCGCTGTTCATGTGCGATCTCACTTTTCCTGCGACCGAGTTGCTACCGGGAGCGGCGTGACCGACGGCGTAAAGGCTCGTTTCAACCGCTCGCGCGCAGCAGCATCTGCTGGGTGGCCGTAGGTCGACATGATCAGCTTCCCGCCATCCGAATGCCCGAGCTGGACGGCGACGTCGGCGTGGCTGACACCGAGCCCGAGCAAATGCGTGGCGCAGAAGTGCCGAAGCTCGTAGAAGTGCATGGTCGGACGGGCGAACGCCGCTCTCACCGGGTTCCAGTAGAGGTTGAGTGCCGGCTTGCTGAAGCGCCTGCCGCGCTTGGTCGTGAAGACCAGCGGCGAACTCACGCGCCGAGGCATCGAAATCAGGGCATCGCGTGCTGGCGGAGGCAGGATCACCTTGCGCGGCCGACCGCTCTTCGGCAGCTTGACCTCGCCGGTCGCATCCAGGTTGTGGCGCACCGACACCTCCAGGCGCTCGAGATCGACGTCGTCGTGCTCCAAGGCGAAGAACTCGCCCGGCCGGATGCCGACGTAGGCGGCGAACAGGATCATCGCGCGGAAGGTCGGCCCGTACGGACCGTGAACCTGGAGCGCGCAGTCGGCCAGGTCGTGTAGCTCGGTTTCAGTCAGCGCGATGAGATCTTTGCGACCGCGAGACTGCTCAAGTCGCAGGTTCGAGAACGGATTCGACGGACCGAGGCCGTCCCGCACGGCATCGCCGAACATAGCCCGGACCACGTACACGTTCGCCTTCGGTTGCTTGAGCGCCCATGCCCGGGCCGTTGGTCGGTCCATATCAGAGAGCCGCACACCCGCGAAGTCTCGAATGAACGCCCGAAGCGCGTATCCGTGCGTGCGCCTGGTCGCCGCCGCCGGGCGCGGATAGTCATCGACCCAGCGCTTTGCGAACGAGTCGCACGTCTCCTCGCGCGGGGATACCGGAGCCCGCAGCGCTTCGAGCTCCGCTTCCCGCGCTTCCCGGCGGGTGTCGAAGGTGCCAACCCACTTCTGGCGACCGCCGATGTAGACCCGAACTGCGTATCCACTACCGCGTTTGAAGATCACCGCGCTGCCTCTTCTCTCAGCCATTCCTCGACTTCGGAGAGCCGGAACATACACCGCCCGCCAATCTTGTGGACCGGCATACCGTCACCGACTCGGTACTCGATCCACCGCGTGCCGAAACCGAGGACCGCGGAGAGCTGCTTCTTCGTGAGCCATGGCTCCCAGTCGGTGCGCTTTGGAAACGGAATGACGATTTTGCCGTGTTGGTTTCCCCTCGCATACGCACGTATAGGTGCCGCGGCGACCGATTTGGCCCCTACCAAAGGCGTGCGCTCCCGACCGGAGCCCGGCTATACTTCAGGTATCCCCCCAGTCGCTTCGGCGGCTGGGTGCGAGGCCCGCTTCGGCGGGTCTCTGCGTTTCTTGAGCGTCGGCGAGTGCCCGCCCTACCAGCCTGGCGGCTTCCTGATCTCCCCTTGCGGGTCCCGCAGCGACGGCGGAAGCTGGCTGCGTGCGAGAGCGCCCTTTCGAATCTGCTTGAAGAAGGTGGGGTTGAGATCCCGGCTGCGCCTCGCCGGAGGGTGAGGATTCAAGACGCCCACCGCGATCCCCAGTTCGTTCCTGGCGATTTCTATCGGAGCCTTCAGGTCCGCATCGTTGGAGATGACGACCGCTACGTCGCAATCGCGCTTGAAGACGTCGAGCATCAGGTAGGTCGCGAGGTTGACATCCGAGCCCTTCTCCTCGGTCTTCCAGACCTCCGCGTACCTGTCTCCCACGAGCCTCGGCTTGACCAGCGGGAGTCTCGTCCTCCGAGTCCTGAAGATGCCGAGGTGGATGGAGAGCGATGGGATCGTGCGCAGGGCGCGCAGGTAGGTCTGCTGGCGCACTGGCTGTCGTGGATCATCGGGGCGGGCATCGACGAGCGCCGTGAAGTACCTGATGCGATGGATCTGGTCCTTGGGCAGCACGTTTCTGCAAAGCGCCGACAGATCGAGCCATCTGTACGGTCGGTCCTTCAGGCAACCGTAATACAGGTTGAAGCCGTCGATGTAGACGTTGGTCTTCATCCGCCCGCCAGCCTAGCGGCGAGAGCGGCGTCGGCCAGCACCTAAGCGAAGCCGGCGAGTTGTTGCCTCCAGGAGAAGCGGTGCTCCGCCCGCGCGACTGCTATTCGTCCGAAGCAGTAGCGAAGGGAGCGTTCACGCCGCCAGCTGTGCTCCGCGCAGGTGCAAGCGGCGCTTGGGGGGCGCAACGTGTGACTGCGCTTCGGACTCTGTCGGGCGCGCTACCAGCCCGATGCTCGACAGCTAACTCTTGAGTTTGATCGTACGCGTCGCCTTGCTGGCATTGCCGGCGACATCCTTGATCACGATAGCTACCTTCGCCTTGAGCCTTCTGCCACTGCGCAGCGCGCGTCGGACAGACTTGAGGTTCTTCTTCGAGAGCTTGAGCCTGAGCTTTGTCTTCTGTCCAGCGATCAGATTTGCGGCCGCCGACTTCAGCTTGACCGTCTTGCTCGCGCCGGGAACTGAGATCGTGCCGGACGCGCTTGCGCTTCCGGGCTCATTGGATTGAACTGCAACCTCGATTCCATTCGCGACCTTCTGACTCGCTTTGCCGCTGACACTCGCAACAGGCGCCGTCACATCTGCAGAGGCCTTCCCCGTCACGTCCGTTGTGCAAGACGGCGTCTGCCGAGCGGCCACCGCCGGGCACTGGTCCTGTGTCTCGTCGCCGAATCCGTCCAGATCCGCGTCCGGTTCGACGCTTGCTTTGAGGTTCAGCCTATTCGACGTGGTCACGGCGGAGCCGAAGGTCGCCGTGCTACCAAGTGCCGGATCTCCCGGCGATATTCGCACCGCGTCCAGGGCGGATGCGGTAGAGAAGATGCAGCGCACCCCCGGGGAGCCGAACAGTGCGATCTCGTCTCCCGCCAGTACCGGGACCCTCGTCGGATAGGTGGTGGTGGCGTTGGGGGCCTCGTTCGTATTGACCTGTGCGCTTTCCCCGACCACGGTGAACTCGTTCGCCGTTCCAGTCGAGCGAAGCACCTTCAGCTTGATTGGCGCACCGCTGACGTTCTCAGCGTGGGTAAAGGATGTGATGACTCCACTCGGAAGTATGTAGGTCTTACCCGAGTCAAGGCTGAACTGCCGAATGGTGAACGAGACTCCGCATTCAGCGCCTGGCCCAGCCGCAACCTGACCCACCTCAACTGCCGCCTGCGCTGGCGATGCTACAAGGGCGAAGGCGAAGAGTACCGCCAGTATTTTCACGCTGCGAGCCACTGAGACGAGTCTAGCCCAGGCGGGAGTGGCGGCGCAACTGCGAAATCACGCTGCCTGAGCGACACCGGAGATCATGGGGCTCGAGTCAGCCGGGTGTGTAACGCAAGGCTTTGCTTTCGCGACGCCGCGTGCACTGCCGCTTGCACGCGAGGCTGTCGCGTAAACCCCCGGCTTGCGTCCGGGTGGCCGAAGAAAATGTGGTCATGGCCCAAAACTTCCTCACATATGACAGAGACCAGCCCATGCTCCTGCCGCCGGACCTGCGCGACTGGCTCGATGAAGACCATCTCGCGTGGTTCGTGATCGAAGCCGTCGAGGAGCTCGAACTAGAGCCCTTCTACGCCTCCTACCGCTCAGACGGCCACGGCCGCGCCGCTCACGAGCCGAAGCTGATGCTGACCCTGCTCACCTACGCCTATGCGGTCGGCAAGCGAAGCTCGCGGGGGATCGAGCGGCGCTGCCGCGAGGATGTCGCCTTCCGGGTGATCACAGCAAACCAGGCCCCCGACCACGCCACGATCGCCCGCTTTAGGGTCCGCCACGAAGAAGCGCTCTCTGACCTGTTCAGCCAGGTGCTCGGCCTGTGCGCCGAGGCCGGGCTGGTGGAAGTCGGCGTGATCGCCGTCGATGGCTCGAAGTTCGCTGCCGCCGCTTCTGACTCGGCGATCCGCACCTACGAGCAGATCGCGCAGGAGGTACTCGCTGAGGCGGCCGAGATCGATGCCGCCGAGGACGAGACCCACGTCGCCGCTCGCGGCGACGAACTGCCTGAGCGTCTGAGAAGCCGCGAGGGAAGGCGAGCCTGGCTGAGAGAGGCAAAGCAGCGCCTCGACGCCGAGCGAGCCACAAAACAAGAGCCGATTGCGAGGGACCGCAAAGAACGGCTCGAGCTCTGCCAGCGCCGGCTGGTCGCCGACTGGCAGACCGAGCGCCGGGCAAACAGCGACTACGAGGCCTATCGCGCCCGTGGAGTAATGCGGGACGGCCGTCGCTTCGGCCGCCCGCCGGACCCACACACACCGCCCGCAAAGCCCGAGGGCAAGATCAACACCACCGACTCCGATGCCCGGCGGATGAAGTTCGGCCGCAACTTCATCCCCGCTTACGACGCTCAGGCAGTCACCACCGAGCGCCAGATCATCGTCGCCGCTGAGATCACCACCGAGGGCGTCGACTTCGAGCAACTCGATCCAATGATTGGCGCCGTCGAGCGAGAGCTCCAAGGAGCGGGCGTCACCGAACAGCCGGAGGTCGTCCTCGCCGATGCCGGCTATTGGTCAAACGGCCACATCGATGCGCTCAGAGAGCGCGGCATGACCCCGATCATCGCACCCGACACCACTCGCAATCGCCCGCGAAAGACACGCCTCGGCGGGCCCTACGACTTCATGCGAAGAGTCATCGCCACCGAGACCGGTGGCGATCTCTACTCACGAAGAAAGTGGATGGTCGAGCCGGTCTTTGGTCAAATCAAGGCGAATCGACGGATCGATCGCTTCAAACGAAGAGGCCGGGGCGCTGCACGCTCGGAATGGCGCCTGATCGCCGCCACTCACAACCTATTGAAGCTCCACCGACACAACTTGGCGGCCGCAGCAGCCTGATCGGGGCCGAAAGACCCTGCCCTTTTCAAATGGCGCCGGTTTCACCGCCGGCAGCTCTGACCGGCCGGGTTTACGCGACAGCCTCACGCGGAAGCGACAGCGGCGACCCAGGCCCGTCGTCCCTCGGCAGCACAGTCGGTATCGGGCTCGAACCAGCGGCCTCCTTCTTGTCGAGCTGGCGCTCTCCCAACTGAGCTATGCGCCCGGAGGGCGTGAGTCTAGCCGGTGCACAGCGGGTTCAGTGGCTACGGCCGTCGGTGGTCACGGTCGATAGAAGCCCCAATGTGGACTGCGGCCCGGGAATGCATTAAAGGAAGTCAGGGAAGTGGGCAGCTCGACGGCCGCCGCCGCAACTTCTGTCCACTTGCCGTGTTGGGTACTGATGAGTCGTCCAAAAATGGAGAATCGCCGATGCACCGAGTTAACCGCATAGTTTTGCTCACCGCCCTAGTGGTGGTATTTGCAGTGGCGGGGTCAACGGCTGCAAATGCAGCCAGCCGGTCCTTTACCTGCCATCGCGCCAAGCAATTCGTGAAAACCACGAGAGGCTGGTGGTGGAACGCCGCCGGCCATCGCGTCCGTCGTGTGCTCAATCTTGAGACGGTGGCCGAGAGCAACAGCATCTGGATCGCGAGGGACGCAGGAGGGGGCGCGCCCGACTACTTCGCCTGCTGGAAGCCGGGGCGTCGCGCACACTATCTTGGGGCAGACTCGGGTGGGGCAGCGACTACTGACAGAGCCTTGCAGCAGTTCACGCTGGAAGAGGCCTACGAGCCATACGTGGCCTATCGAATCGGTACCTCCGGCGATGATGGGGACTACGACCGGTACAGGTCGATCAACGCCAAGACCGGCCAGGTTGTGCGCGATAGCGCTCGCATTCAGAGGTTGGGGGGACCAGCCGTTGCCGTATCCGTACCGCAAGCCGGCCGTGACGCTGGTGCTAACGAGCAAGGGCAATATCGTCTGGCTGGAGGACAGTCAGGTTCTGCGCGTTGCTGACGCTTCCGGGACGCGCATCTTGGCCAGCACCAACTGCGGGGTAATAACCAGTCTCGTAGTTAACGGCCCCTACGTCGACTGGACCCAGGACGGGGCTCGCCACTCGGCGACCATCCAGTAGGCGCGAGGGATCTTGTGCCAGCACCCGCTCTGGTGGGGGCGCGCCCACCCATCCTGCAAGTCGTCAACATCTTGATTGGGCAGAGGCCCTCGATTCTGCCCGAATCCGCGCACATCCGATGCGATCCGCGCATCGACGCTGAAGCGCGCGACCGCACTTCGGGTGCGTTACGAGCCTTCGTGCCGCTCCCGCTTCGCGCGAGCTGCGGCAGTGCTCATCGGCTGCGTTCCGACCACGCCGCGACTGATCGCCGGAGTCCAAGACGCGCTCGTGGCCGGCCATGGGTGGAGCGGGAAACCTGCGACCGGCTACGACCCAGTGGGAGCAAGTACTGCTAGATGTACGTTTTCTGGGGACGGAACCGAGGAGGTTGGCGTACGTCGACCCGGCTCTCATCGGGGCCGAGCCAGTCAACGACGCCATTGCCGGCGAGTCGCCGGTAGGCCATCACCCAGGCGTTCACCTGGAGGTCGTGCTGGACGACGTTGTAGTCGGCCACGTGCCGCGGACGCCACTTCGCTTCGGGCGGGATGTAGGGGCCATCGAGGCCCCAGCTCCTCCTACCCAGGTCGAAGCCCTTGCGGGCGAGCTGGTAGATCCACTCGTGCATTCCCTTCGACAATCTCGGGCGGAAGCGCGTTACCCAGCCCGCGGCCGTCATCCGAAGCAGCCGCCGCTGCGCGGCATACAAGGATTTCCCCGGCCACCACTCACGCGCGATCTGGCTCGTCAGGAGGAACCTGTAGCGCCAAAGGGCGCGGATGATCTCCAGGTCCCTTGCCTGCGGCTCGAGGTCCTCAGCGAGCTTCTTGGGCGGCGGGTGTTGGTCTCGAAGCAAGAGCAACCGCTCGCCTCGGTGGACTGCCGCGTAGCTGTCCGGCGGCGCGATCATCCGCACCTGCTACCGAGTCGGGCGCCGCCTGCTACCGAGTTGCTACCGAGTTGCCCGCGCTGCCCCGCAAAGTTCCTGGAAACCGTTCGGGCTTTGCGGACCGAAGCTCGCTGCGAAACGGCCGGCATTGCAGCGCGTTCGCACTTGTGCGCGCCTACCGACCGTAGTGGAGACGGCGGGAATCGAACCCGCGTCCGCGATCGCGTAAGAGGAAGCATCTACAAGCTTAGTCGGCGCTTGAATCTCGCCTGCGGGCGTCCGCGCCGACCGGCACGTCCCGCAGGCCAGCCCTCTGAAAGTCCCTGCGACGGCGAAGGCGGACCGTCGCAAGCAAGCCCGTTTCTGAAGCCGGTGCCCCTCCCCACGGGCCGAAGGAGGGCCGACTCTCGCTAGCTAATTAAGCAGCGAGGGCGTACTCGTGAGAGTCCGCATCTAGTGTTTTCCCGGATTTTTTAACGAGGCCGACCGGGATCCTCGGCTTGCCACTTCCCCCACGAACCGATCACGTCGAAGCCTGTCGCCCCCTGGGGTATGTGCCTCTATTCTAGACACAGGCCCTCACCGCGATGGAATCCTCCAGCTACCCAGCGCCACCCCCACCCCCGTCGCCGGAGTCGTATCCGGGCGCGCCGTTGGCGCACACCTCGCAGGGGCCGATACCGGAGGGACCGATTCATCCGGGTTCGGGGCGCACGCGCAAGCTTGGCGGAGTGGTGGTCGGGGCCGGATTGGTCGCGCTCAAGTTTGGCGCCAAGGCAAAGGCGCTGCTGCTCCTGCTGCCCAAGCTCAAGCTGCTGACCACGTCCGCGACGATGCTCGTCTCGGTCGCCGCCTACTCGCTGATCTGGGGCTGGCAGTTCGCGGCCGGCTTCGTCGTGTTGCTCCTCCTGCACGAGATGGGTCATGTGATCCAGCTGCGCCGCGAAGGCATCGAGGCGTCGGCACCGATGTTCATCCCGTTCCTCGGCGCGGTGATCTCGGCGAAGTCGCTCGGTGACAACGCGGCCGCCGAGGCACGGGTGGGCCTGGCAGGCCCGATCCTTGGCAGCATCGCCGCCGCCTTGCTGATCCCGCTGGCGCTCGTGACCGGCAACAACCTGTTCATGGCGCTCGCCTTCACCGGTTTCCTGCTCAACCTGTTCAACCTGCTGCCGATCGTGCCACTCGACGGCGGGCGCGCGATGGCAGCGCTGTCGCCTTGGATGTGGATCGTCGGCTTCGTCGCGCTGCTGGCGATGATCGTCTTCTTCCCCAACCCGATCCTGCTCATCATCGCGCTGTTCGGTGGCATGGAGGGCTGGCGCCGCTGGAAGCACCGCAAGACCCCCGAGGCGCAGCGGTACTACAAGGTGCCGCCGAAGGTGCGTATCGCCGTCGCCGCCGTCTACATCGGGCTGGTCGTTGCGTTGGCGATCGGGATGGCGGAGACGCATCTGGTCCGCCACGTCTAGCGGCGCTCCTTCATCGCCCGATCCATCTCGCGCCGCTGCTCGCGTTCCTTGATCGCCTCACGCTTGTCGCGCTGATCCTTGCCCTTGGCGAGCGCGATCTCGACCTTCGCGTTCGGGCCCTTGAAATAGATCCGCGTCGGCACCAGCGTCAGGCCCTTCACCTGCGTCTTGCCGATCAGGCGATCGATCTCCTGCCTGTGCAGCAGCAGCTTGCGCGAACGCTCGGGGTCGTGGCCCTCCCCGGCCGCGGGACCGTAGGGGGCGATGTAGGTGCCGTGCAGCCACAGCTCCCCGTCGCGCAGCATCGCGTAGGAGTCCTTGAGGTTCACCTTGCCGTCGCGCAGCGACTTGACCTCGCTTCCCTGCAGCACGAGGCCGGCCTCCCACTTGTCGAGCAGCTCGTAGCGAAAGCGCGCCTGGCGATTGGTGGCCAGGTCACGCCCAACCTCAGTGGGTGCATCCGACTGTGTCCTTTTCTTCTTCTTGCCGCTCACGACCAGATCTCGCCCGCCGGCTCGAGGTCCACGCGTCCTCGCGGCGGGTCCACGGAGCGTACGCGCACCGCCACCGGATCGCCGATTCGCAAGCGCTTGCCCGATTCCACCCCGATCAGGGCCGTCTGTTCCTCGTTGAGGTCGAACCAGTCACCGCGCAGCAGCCGCGCGGGCAGGAAGCCCTCGCAAACCCCGCTGCCGGGCAACCCACCGAAACGCACGAACGCCGCGCCGTTCGTCACCCCGCTCACCTCGCCCTCGAACTCCTGCTCCCAGCCGCCGTCGTAGAGCGCTCGCTCGAGTAAGAACGCCTGACAGATGTCGTCTGCCTTGTACTCGACGTCGCTCGCCTCGCGTTCCGTGCGCGAGCAGTGCAGCGCGATCCGCTCCAGCTCGGCGACCGGCGCCTGGCGCGGCGCTCCCTCGAACGCGGCCAGCAGCGAGCGGTGCACGACGAGGTCCGGGTACCGTCTGATCGGCGACGTGAAGTGGCAGTAGCAGGGACTCGCGAGCCCCGAGTGGCCGACGTTCGCCGTCGAGTAAACGGCCCGCTTGAGCGAGCGCAGCACGAGCGAGGTGATCGTCGCGCTGCCGCGCCCGCCGCCGGCGAGGTAGTCGGCCACCATCGAGCTGATCTGGGCCGCAAGCTCGGTGGCCTGGCCGGGAGTGATGTGCTCGGGGATCGGAGGAGTCGGCACGTCGAGGCTCGCCAGCCGTTTCACCAGCAGCTCGATCGCCACCGGATCGGGGCGCTCGTGAACTCGATAGATCGTCGGGTCCTTGCGTCGCTCGAGCTGGCTCGCGACCAGCTCGTTGGCGAGGATCATGAACTCCTCGACCAGGCCGTGCGACTCGGTCTGCACGACATCCCGGCACGAGCGCACGTGCCCATGCTCGTCGAACTCGAACTCCGGCTCGCCGGTTTCGAGCGCAAGCGCGCCCCGCTCGAAGCGCCGCTTGCGCAGCGCCGCGGCAAGGTCGCGCGCCAGCGCGAGCTGCTGCGCCACGGCGCCCGGCGGCTCGTTGCGCCCCGCGAGAACTCCGTCCACCTGCTCGTAGGTCAGGCGCACGTCGGAGATGATCAGGCTTCGATAGAAGGAGGTCGCGCGCGGTTGCACGTCGGCACCGAGCACTGTCTCGACGGTCACGGTCGCGCGCGGCAGGCCGGGGACCAAGCTGCACGCGTCGCTCGACAGTGCAGTTGGCAGCATTGGCTCGACCGCTCCGGGAACGTAGACGCTGTTGCCTCTGCGCTGAGCCTCGGCGTCGAGCGCGGTGCCCGGCGCCACATGGGCTGCGACATCGGCTATGTGGACCCACAGCCGCAGGCCGTCGCCGTCGCGCTCGATCGAGATCGCGTCGTCGAAGTCGCGGGCACTGGCGGGGTCGATCGTGAACGTCGCCAGCGCCGTCAGGTCACGCCTGGCTTCGGTGCCGGGATCGGCCGCCGCCGCGCTTGACGCTTGCGCCTCCACGGCCTCGTCGAAGAGTCGCTCGAATCCGCGATCCACGAGCAGCGCCTCGACCACGTCGCGTGCGACCTCCGGTCGCCCGAGCGCGCGCGTCACCTGGAGATGCCCGCGCTTGCCCGGCTCGACGAGCACGATGTCGCCGATGTCGGCCCGCGCGGCGGCGCGCGCATCGACGGTCAGCCTGCGGCCGCGTTCGAACAGCGGCTCGACCACCCGGAAGCGGCCGCGGCGCTCGAGCACGCCGACCTGCCGCTCGGGAACGGCCTCGATCACCGGCTTGGCCGGGAGCGCTCCCGGCGCTGCACCTGCGCGGCGAGCACCTGCAGTGCGCGATCGAGCGCCAGCGTCGGGTCGGCGTTCGCCGCGCGCGACAGCTCCACGTCGGGCTTGATGCCTTTGCCGTTGAGGCTGGAACCGTCCGGCGTGTAGTAGTTGCCGATCACGAGATCGAGCGCGCCGCCGTTGGACAGCGGGAACAACTGACCGAACACACCCTTGCCGACCGTGCGGCGCCCGACGACCCTGGAAGACAGCCTCTCCTGAAGGGCAGCCGTGACGATCTCGGACGCGCTCGCCGTACCGCGATCGACCAGCGGGACGATCGGTGCTCTCGTGAGCGCGTCGCCCGTCGCGTTGTAGGTCTTCTTCGACACGGTGCGCCCCTCCGTCGTGACGATCGTGCCATCGGGTATGAACACGCTCGACACCAGAACGGCTTCGTCCAGCAGACCGCCGCCGTTGCCGCGCAAGTCGAGTACAAAGCCTCGTGCCCCGCGCTTCTGAAGCCTCGTCACCTGCTTACGAACGTCGGAGTGGACGCCGGGAGTGAACGAGGTGATTCTCACCACTCCCAGCTTGCGGCCGGCGGCGCGGCGCATCGCCCCCGCAACCACCGGCACCTTGATCGTTTGACGCGTCACGCGCTCGACGCGCGTTTTCCCTCTGCTCACGATCGTCAGCCTGACCTGCGTGCCGGGCTTGCCCTTGATGCGCGCCGACGCGACCTCACTCGACTGACCCGCTATCGACTTGCCGTCAACCCTGGTGATCAGGTCACCGGGCTCGATGCCGGCGCGCTTGGCAGGCGACGCCGGGAAGATGCTGGCGATCCGTAGCCCGCGCTTGTTCTTAACGACGGTCATGCCCACGCCGGAGAACTGGCCGCCCAGCGACTCCTTGAAGAGCTTGTTTTCCACCGGCGCGAAGTAGGCGGAGAAACGGCTATGCAGCGAGCGCACCATGCCCGAAATCGACGCGTTTTCCAGCTTTGTCCGGGAAACCTTTCGGTAGTAGTGGTCCTCGATCGTGTCCGCCGCCTGCGCCTGCAGCGAGACCTGCTCGTCGACGAATACGTCGCGCAGCTTGCCCGGCAGGGACGTGGGGTGTCCGCCCAGGTACAGGCCGAGACAGAGAGCGCCAACGGCCACGACCAAGGCGGGGATCGCCCGTCGCATCAACCTAGATGCGCAGGAAGCGCCGCAGCGTGATGCCCGAGCCGATCGCCGACACGACCATCGCGGCGACCAGCAGGACGACGGCCAGCACTCTGAAGTTGATCGTCTCAGGCGCCGCGACCAGCGCTAAGCTGTCCGAAAGCGGGTCGACGATCGTCACCTTCGCGAACCACAGTAAGAACACGGCCCCAACCCCACCGAGGAATCCCACCAGCAGCCCCTCGATAACGAACGGCCAGCGAACGAACCAGTTGGTCGCTCCGACCAGCCGCATCACCTCGACCTCACGTCGGCGGGCAAATATCGAGAGCCGGATCGTGTTGGCGACGAGCAGTATCGAAGCCAGTATCAGAAGTCCCGCGAGCGTCGCTAGCACGATCTTGATCGTGCGAGTTGCCGAGAGAATCTTTGCCGTCTCGTCCTCTCGATCCTTGATGCCGTTGTTGCGCTGGATGATCGGGTTGACCAGATGGGGTTTGCCATCGGCTCCGACCGGCTGCAGTGCAGCCTTGACCTGATCGATGTTGGCCGGATTGTCGAGCTTGATCCGGTAGGAAGGCGGCAACGCAAAGTTGGGCGGCACGTTTTCGAGGATGTCCTCGCCGACGCGCTTCTGCAGCAACTGCTTGGCCTGGTCCTTGCTCACGAACTGAATGCTCTTGACGTGGTCGATCTCGCGGATCTGGTTCCCCAGCTCCTCGATCTCCGCCTTGCTGGCGTCGGGCTCGATGAAGACCTCGATCTCGATCTTGTTGCGCACCTCGTTGGTCTTCGACGTGGCCGCACGCACCACGGGGATGAACACGCCGAGCACCAGCGTCGTGATCAGCACCGTGGCCGCGGCCGCAAGGCTGGGGGCGGCGTTACGCCGCAGCGCCCGCCATGACTCGCGCAGGAAGAAGCCGAGCCTCATACGCGATAGCCGGCGGCGCGTTCATCCCGCACCACCCTCCCCTCCTCCAACTCGATCACGCGTCGTCGCATCCGATCGACCATGTCGTGATCGTGCGACGCGACGATCAGTGTGGTGCCGGTCTGATTCATGCGGTACAGCAGCTGCATGATCCCGATCGACGTATTTGGGTCGAGATTGCCGGTCGGCTCGTCCGCGAGCAGCAGTGGGGGATGGTTGACGAACGCACGTGCCAGCGAAACACGTTGCTGTTCGCCACCCGACAGCTCGTCCGGGTAGCTGTGCAGCTTCGTGGAAAGACCCACCAGGCGCAGGATCTCGGGCACTTTGCGACGGATGTTGTCTTTCGATCCGCCGATCACCTGCAACGCGTATGCGACGTTGTCGTAAACGGTGCGATTCGGCAGCAGCTTGTAGTCCTGAAACACGACACCCATGTTGCGGCGGAGCTTGGGAACGCGCTTTCGTGGCAGTTCACCGATGTCGCGCCCGGCGACCAGCACACGTCCCCGCGACGGCTCCAACTCCCGCAGCAGCAGTCGCATGAAAGTCGACTTGCCGCAGCCGGTGGGGCCGACAAGGAAGACCCACTCTCCACGTCCGATGCTCATCGACACGCCGTCGAGCCCGACGTTGCCGCCGGGGTAGACGACCGTGACGTCCTGGAGCTGGACCACGGCGGACGGGTCGGGCTCAGGCACGAGCGCGGCGCCCGCCTGTGGAACGTTCTGTGCGGCCTGGTCTGCGATTTCGTCAGTTGCTGCCATCGGGGTTCGCTGCGAGGTTTGTATCTTGAGGCAGATGATTGTGGCAGCAGAGCGCGGAATGCGTCCCGCATGCCCATCAAAGCGCGATTCTGCGGCGGCCGGGCTTCTCCTGCCGCCGCGGTCGGCGAGCCGGACAGAAGGACGAGCGGCAAAACCCGCATCGCTTGACTTCGCCGCCTTCGGCAGGCAGTCTGTTTCCGTAATGACCGCGATGCCCGTCGACCTCGAGCGCCTCACCGTTGCGCAGGCAATGCGTCCCAAGGTCGTCACGATCGGCCCGAACGAGACTCTTGGAGAGGCCGCCCGCAAGATGCGCGACGAGGGCGTGACAGCACTACCTGTCGTTGACGAGCACGGTCGGCGCGGCATCATTACTGAGCGCGACCTCGGACGAGCGGTAGCAGCGAAGGGTCATCCCGCCGACTGCGCGGTGAAGGACTACCTCACCGCCGACGTAGTTGCGGCAACACCCGACTGGACGCTCGAGCGCGCCGCGCGCACGATGTCCGCGGGCAGCTTCCGCCACCTGCTCGTCTTCGAAGGGGACCGTGTCATCGGCATCGTCTCGATGCGCGACATCGTGCGCGCTTGGGCGCACGAGACCGAGCCGAGCGCCAGCGAGTTGGCGGCCGAGGCGCAGACGGGCGAGATCCCGGCGCTCGACGATGCCGCGCACAAATACCTGTATTCGCTGCGCCGTACCGCCAAGCAACATCTCGTCGCCGCCAAGTGCCCCTGCGAGTGGGAGTGGATCGAGGTGCTCGAAGGGCAGCTCGAGGATCGACCCGGCCTCGACGAAGAGATGCTGCGCCACCTGTGGGACCGACGCGAGCCCTGTCCGGTGCTGCACGCCGAGGGCGGCGGCGCCGACTAGATCGACACCATCTGTTCTATGGGAACCCGGGCCCGCTCGGCGATCTCGTCTGGTACCCGCACCTCGTACTTCATGTCGCGCAGCGAGTCGCGCAGCTTCGGAAGCGTGATCATCTTCATGTACTTGCAAACCGCCGCGCGGTTGACGGGGATGAACTCCTTGTCCGGCGCCAGCTTCTTCATTCGGTGGAGGATGCCGACCTCGGTCGCGACGAGCATCTTCTCGGCCTTGCCTTCCTTTGCGTGCCGCATCATGCCCTCGGTCGACAGAAAGTGGGTGCCCTGCGGGTCCACGTCGCCGGAGGCGACGTACTCCATGACCTGAGTCGTACAACCGCACTCGGGGTGTATCAAGAGTTCGCCGTCGGGCACGCTCTTCCGCAACTCGTTGATGTCGGCGGGCCGGATCCCCGCGTGCACGTGGCACTCCCCGTCCCAGATGTGCAGCTTGCGCCCGGTCTCCTTTGCGACATACGCGCCCAGCCACATGTCGGGACCGAACAGGACTTCGGCGTCGTCGCCACGCTCACGGAACACATGCTCAACGACCCGCACGGCGTTGCCCGACGTGCAGCAGTAGTCGGTCTCCGCCTTGACCTCGGCAGAGGTGTTCACGTACATGATCACGGTCGCTCCTGGATGTTCCTGCTTCCAGGCGCGCAGTTGCTCCGCCGTGATCGAGTCCGCCAGCGAGCATCCCGCGCCCAGGTCGGGGATCAGAACTGTTTTCTCCGGACACAACACCGATGCCGTCTCTGCCATGAAGTGCACGCCGCAGAAAACGATCACGTCGCCGCCGGCCTGTGCGGCCTTCTGCGAAAGCCCGAGCGAGTCGCCGACGTAGTCGGCGCCATCCTGCACCAC
>JBBDJG010000027.1:17426-60804 GCA_040880005.1 Solirubrobacterales bacterium | reverse complement strand
ACGGCATCCCGCCGGTCGGCGGCGGCCTCAGCCTCGGCCACATCCTGCACCTCCGGCAGCTGGTAGTTGTGCGCCAAGATCACCGCGTTGCGCTTGGCCACCAGCGCGCGGACCTCCTCCTGCATCGCCGGAACGTCCTCCAGCGCGAGGGTCGCGCCGGCGTGTCCCGGCTGAATCTGAGGCTGAATCGTGGGAAGGGTGGTCATCGCGTCACCGTCCGGGGGAGGGTTCCACGCTCATCGAGAGGTCGAGCGCCGGCGCGGAGTGCGTCAGGGAACCCAGGGAGATGAATTGTACGCCAGTGCCGGCGACCTCCCGAATCGACTCGACCGTGACGCCGCCCGACGCCTCGAGGCTTGCGCGTCCCGCAACGGCATCCACCGTCGCGCGCAGCTCGGGCACCGACATGTTGTCGAGCAGCAGGTGGTCAGCCCCGGCCGCCAACGCCCCTTCCACGTCGGCCAACGTGCGACATTCGACCTCCACCGGGCAGTCGTGGGGGCGACGCTCGATCGCCAAGCGCGTCGCCGCTCCAATGCCACCGGCAATCGCGATGTGGTTCTCCTTCACGAGCATGGCATCGAAAAGGCCCATACGATGATTGCGCCCGCCCCCGGCCAGCACCGCCTGTTTTTCCAGCACGCGCAGACCTGGCGTCGTCTTGCGCGTGTCGAGGATCTCGACCCCCGTGCCGCGCACGGCCTCAACCGCGAGCGCCGTTGCGGTCGTCACGCCGGACAGATGCCCGAGGAAGTTGAGTGCCGTCCGCTCGCCCGCGAGTAGGCCGCGTGCGTCGCCCTTCAGCTCGACGACGACCTCGGGAACGTCCGCGATCCACTCGCCCTCCTCTCGCTTTGGCTCCCACTCGAGCAGCGGATCGAGTCGCCTGAAGGTGGCCTCCGCAACTGCGAACCCGAACAGCGCACCGGGCGCCTTCTGCGTTATCAGCGCGCGAGCGCTCGTCCCTGCTTCGACGGTTGCGTCGCCCGTCAGGTCGCTCGGACCGATGTCCTCGGCCAGAGCGCGGGAGATCAGCTCTTCGACTTCACTTGCAAGCACGTCGATACCTCTATTGGAATCCTAGTAATACGCTCTTTGTCGATGCCGGAACAACGCTGGATAGCCCGACTGCCGCGCGGCGCCGCGCCGCCCTATCAAGTGTTCGTCAACGGCGTTCCTCAACAGGAGGGGTCCGACTACACCGTGCGTAGCGACGCGCTCGTGTTCTCGCGACCGCTCGCGAAGGAAGGAAAGCTGGGGCCCTGGCGCTGGACGATGATGTTGCTCGGCATCGCCGGGACCTACCGCCGCAACGACAGCGTGGACGTGCAGTACGACTCCGGAGGCGCCACCAAGCTCGCGACAGGCCTCGACGTGGAGCCCGAAGGCGAAGCGACCGACCGCCACGCCGATTAGCGCGCACCCGCGGACCGAGTCAGATATTCGTGCACGAATCCGTCGAGGTCGCCGTCCAGCACGCGCTGCGCGTCGCCCACCTCGTACCCGGTGCGATGGTCCTTGACCATCGTGTATGGCTGAAGGACGTACGAGCGGATCTGTGACCCCCAGGCGACGTCCTGCGTCTCTCCCCTCTCACGCGCGAGCTCCTCCGCGCGTCTGCGCTCCTCGAGCTCGATCAGCTTCGAGCGCAGCAGTTTCATCGCCGTCGCCTTGTTCTGCGTTTGCGAACGCTCGTTTTGGCACTGAACGACGGACTTCGTCGGTAGATGGGTGATCCGTACCGCTGAATCGGTCTTGTTGACGTGCTGACCGCCGGCTCCCGACGCCCTGTAGGTCTCTACGCGCAGATCGGTGTCGTCGATCTCGACATCGAGGTCGTCCTCGATCAGGGGGCTCGCCTCCAGCGACGCAAAGCTCGTGTGTCGCCGGTGCGCGGCGTCGAACGGTGAGAGTCGCACGAGGCGGTGCACGCCCTTCTCAGCCGAGAACAGACCGTACGCATTCTCACCACGCACGAACAGCGTCGCCGACTTGAGGCCGGCCTCATCCCCCGGAGAGGCCTCCTTCATCTCGACCTCGAAGCCGCGCCCCTGTGCCCAGCGCAGATACATGCGCAACAACATCTCGGCCCAGTCCTGCGAGTCGGTGCCACCGGCGCCACTGTGGACGGTCACGACGGCGTCCCCGGCGTCATAGCGTCCGCTGAACAGCCGCTGCTCCTCGAGCTCGTCGAGCCTGCGTTCGACCTCGATCAGCTGCCCGGCCAGCTCACCGCGCAACGCGGGGTCCTCGGCCGACAGCTCCGCCAGCTCCTCGACGTCGTCGAGGTCCGACTCGAGCTTGCGGAACGACTCCAGCCGGCGCGTGGCGCGGCTGTGCTGAGCGGAGATCGCTGCAGCCTGCTGCTGGTCATCCCAGAAGCCGGGGCGCTGCATCTTTTGTTCCAGCTCGCCTGTCTTGCGCTCCAGTTCGGCCGGGTCAAAGATAGTCCGCGAGCAGCTTCAGCTGCTCGCGCAACTTCGACACGCGAGCCGGGATCTGCTCGAACTGGATCTGCTCGGCCATCGGCTCAAGCTTACCCGGGCCGGACGAACCACTAGGCCCCATGGCACTTCTTGAACTTCTTGCCCGATCCGCACCAGCAGGGGTCGTTGCGGCCGACCTTGTCGCGCTCGTCAACGTGGCGCGTCTCGATTTCGACCGGGCCCGCGGGCTCCTCGTCGGCCTCCATCTGCGCGACCTGCCCGGCGCTCGGCCCACCCTGCGCCGCCACCTCTCGCAGCGCCGAGGGTTGGTCCGGACCGCCGCCCGAGTAGTTGAAGCTGGTGGTCGAGCTGGAGCGCGACGAGGGAGTGAAGCCCATCTCGGCCTCGGCCGGCGCGACCTCGACCTCGACGTGGAAGATGTAACGGCCAAAGTCCTCCCAGATCGAGTTCATCAACTCGCCGAACAACGTAAAGCCCTCGTTCTTGTACTCCACCAATGGGTCCTTCTGTGCGAAGCCGCGCAGATGGATTCCCTCACGCAGGTAGTCCATGTCGAGCAGGTGCTCGCGCCAGCGGTTGTCGATGATCTGAAGCAGCACAACCCGCTCGAGGTTGCGCATCAGCTCCTCGCCCAGCTCCTGCTCACGTTCGGAGTAGGCGCGCATCGCATCCTCGTGGAAGCGTTCCACTAGCTCCTCGCGCACCAGCGCCTCCGGATGGAGGTCGGCAGCGCCGAAGCTCACCGCCAGAATCAGGTTCACCTGCACGAACAGCTCTTCGATGTCCCAGTCTTCGACGTAGTCGCCCTGCGTGTACTCGTTGACCAGCCGCTCAAAGACGCCGGGGAGCTGTTCCTTGATCGGCTCGGACATGTCGCGACCGGCCAGGATCTCGTTGCGGTACTTGTAAACGACCTCGCGCTGCTTGTTGAGCACGTCGTCGTACTCGAGCACGCGCTTGCGGATCAGGAAGTTCTGCTCTTCGACCCACTTCTGGGCGCCCTCGATGCGCTTGCTGACCATCTTGGCCTCGATCGGCAACTCACGACCTTCTTCGTCCACCAAGCTGCCGCCCAGCCGGTCCAGCACGCGGTACATGCGATCGCCCGAGAACAGGCGAACGAGGTCGTCCTCGGCCGAAAGGTAGAAACGGGATTCGCCGGGGTCGCCCTGGCGCCCCGAGCGACCGCGAAGCTGGTTGTCGATGCGCCGCGATTCGTGGCGTTCGGTGCCGCAGATGAAGAGACCACCCTCCTCGCACACCCTCTCACGATCCCGAGCGATCCGCTCGACGACTCTGGGGTGGACCTCGTCGTAGGTGGACTGGTACGACTCGTCGGACGGGCCGACGCCCAGCTTGCGAAGCTCCGCTTCGGTCAGGTGCTCGGCGTTGCCGCCGAGCATGATGTCAACGCCGCGCCCCGCCATGTTGGTCGCGATCGTGACGGCGCCCGGCCGGCCCGCTTCGGCCACGGTCTCACCTTCACGCTGCGCGTGTTCCGGCTTCGCGTTCAGCACGACGTGCTTGATGCCCTGCTTGCGCAGCTTGTCCGAGAGCATTTCGGAAACCTCGACCGAGACCGTGCCGACCAGGATTGGCTGGTCCCGCTCGTGACGCTCGGTTATGTCCGCGAGCACCGACGCCCACTTGCCGTCCTTGGTCTTGTAGATCTGGTCCTCGTAGTCGCTGCGAACCATCGGCTGGTTGGTCGGAACGTCTACCACGTCGAGCTTGTAGATCTTCTTGAACTCGTTTGCTTCGGTCAGCGCGGTCCCTGTCATGCCTGAAAGCTTCTCGTACATACGGAAGTAATTCTGGAGCGTGACCGTTGCGAGCGTCTGGTTCTCTTCCCGGATCGAGACGCCCTCCTTGGCCTCCACCGCCTGGTGCAGCCCCTCCGACCAGCGTCTGCCTTCGAGGATGCGGCCGGTGAACTCGTCGATGATCTTCGCCTCGCCGTCGATCACCGCGTAGTCGCGGTCGCGCTTGTAGAGCGACTCCGCCTTCAGCGCCTGATTGAGGTGATTGACGAGGTTGCCGTGCTCGGCTAGGTAGAGATTCTCGATGCCCAGGAACTGCTCGGCCTTGGCGACGCCGCGCTCGGTCGGTGCGACGGTCTTGTGCTTCTCGTCGTACTCGTAGTCGTAATCGGGTTCGCCCTGGGCTGCTTTTTCGGCCTTGGTCACCTGAGAGCTCTTCTCCGCTCCTTCGAGTGTCGGTGCCAGGCGGGCAAACTTCACGTACCAATCGCCCGCCTCCTCCGGCGCCCCGGAGATGATCAGAGGCGTACGCGCCTCGTCGATCAGGATGTTGTCGACCTCATCGACAATCGCGAAGCCGTGGCCGCGCTGAACGACTTCCTCGAGCGAGGTCGCCATGTTGTCGCGCAGGTAGTCGAACCCGAACTCGGAGTTGGTCCCGTAGGTGACGTCGGCTGCATACGCGGCCTGCTTGTCCTCGAATGACTGCATGTTCTGAATGAATCCGACCTTCACGCCGAGCATCTCGTACAGGGGGCCCATCCACTCGGCATCCCGGCGCGCCAGGTAGTCGTTGACCGTGACGAGGTGCGTGCCCGCTCCAGCCAGCGCGTTGAGAAAAATCGGCAGGGTGGCGGCGAGCGTCTTACCCTCGCCGGTCTTCATCTCGGCGATCGAGCCGCCGTGCAACACCATGCCGCCGATCAACTGAACGTCGAAGTGCCGCATGCCCAGCGTGCGCTTGCTCGCCTCGCGGCACAGCGCGAACGCCTCGTGAAGCAGATCGTCGAGCGACTCGCCGTTGCGAGCGCGCTCTCGCAGGCCGTTGGCCTCCTCGCCGATCTCGTGATCCTCGAGCAGCTCCATCTCCGGCTCGAAGGCGCTGATGCGGGCGACCCGCTTCTCGTACTCCTTGTACTTGCGCGCCTCGCCCATGCGAAGGGCGCGATCTATCAGCTTCCTGGCCACGGCTAGCAGGGTATCAACGAGAACTCGGCGTTCTGGCAGTCCTGTTCAGCGATCGACCGGAGGGAGCGACGCCCTTGGGCGCCACGCGAGGTCAGGCCGCCGGCTGGCGCGTGCTGCTCTCACGCCGGCTGCGCCGCTGCTTGTCGAGACGGCGCTTGACCTGGCGAGTGATCTTCTCCGCGCAGAGGTCGACCGAGTGCGTCAGGTCGGGCGATGCCTCCTTGGCGCGCAGCGTCGTGCCCTTGAGGTGCAGCGTCGCCTCGGCGATCTTGCCGTCCGCGATCGCGGGGTTGCGCTCCTCCATCAATTCGACCTCCAGATCGGCGGGCTCCGAGACCTGTCTCGAAACGCGCTCGAAGCGCTCGGCCACATGCTGCCTGATCGCGTCAGTGACCGTCGTGTTGCGACCCTTGATCTCGATGCGCACTCTCGCTCCTTTGGTCGAGTCGGCGAAGTTCTGACTTCATGCTACGGCACAGGACGGGGTCGCACCGCCCTGGCGAAGGTCAGCGCGATCACGTGCTCGCTGCCCGCGTCGCGGAGCGCCTTCGCGCAGGCATCGACGGTCGCTCCCGTCGTATATACGTCGTCGATGACCACCGCTGCCGGCGGGAGTCGCGATCCGGCCCGCACCTGCACCGAACCCACTGCATTGGCGATGCGCGCGCTGCGCTCGAGCCCGACCTGTCTTCGCGAGCGGGCCCGCACGAGAATGTCGGACAACTCGAGATCGCGTTGCTCGGCCAGGGCCGTGGCGAGCTCGTGTGCTTGGTTGAAGCCGTCACGCCAGCGCCGCCATCCGTGCGCGGGCACGGGAACCAACGTTCCAGTGAAGAAGGACGTGGGCGCTTGCGCCGCGATCGCCCGTGCCATCTCGCGCGCCGCAGCCGTTGCGCAGCGCATCTTGAGCGCGTGCACGACCGAGCGCGCCGAGCCCTCGTAGCCGAACGCCGCCCAGGCGCGGTCGAAGGCGAATGAGCGCCCGCGGCACTCCACGCATGGCTCGCCCACCCGCAGCGGCGCACCGCAGCGGCGGCAACGCGGGTCGGCGACCGGAGTCAAGCCTCTGCGGCAGTCGGGGCAAAGCGCGCACCCGGACGGCCCGGGCTCAAGACAGCACACACACAGCGGCGGCACTATCGCGGCGCGCGCGGCTGCTAACAGTCGTGAGGGCATCGGATGCAGCCTCGCTTGGGCGAGCGAACGTCTCAACGCTCAACTGGAACAATTCCCCGCGCGATGTTCACGGAAATCGCATCAGCGATTGCAGCGTACCCCTGGTCCTTCCAGCCTCAGGTGCTCGCACTGCTGCTGGTCGCCGGCGCGATCTACGCGTGGCGATTCGCGGTCGCGCGATCGGACGGGGTGAACGTCTCGGTTTGGCGCGCGGTCTCCTTCGCCGCCGGCCTGCTCGTGATCGCGGCGGCGCTGCTGTCGCCGATCGACTACCTCGCCGAGCACCGCCTGTTCAGCGTCCACATGGTGCAGCACCTGATGCTCGTGGACGTCGCGTCGATCCTGTTGCTGCTCGGCCTCAACCGAGCGATCATGCGCCCCGCGGTGCGGCGGCTGCAACCGGTCGAGCGGCGGCTCGGATGGGTCGCCCACCCCGCGACCGCACTTGTGGCTCTGGTCGCCGTGCTGTGGGCGTGGCACGTTCCGGCGCTGTACGACCTGGCTCTTCGCCACGCCTGGGCGCACTCGCTGGAGCACCTGACGTTCATGACCGCCGGTCTCGCCTTCTGGTGGTACCTGATCGAGCCGGTTCCCGCACGTCACCGATTGAGCGGGCCCGGGTCGGTGGCCTACATCGGAGCGGCCAAGATGCTGCTGGGCGTGCTAGGAGTGGCGCTCGCGTTCGCCACGACCGTCTGGTACTCGCCTTACGAGCACGTACCCCGTGCTTGGGGGCTCTCACCGCTGACCGATCAGAACATCGGCGGCGTTCTGATGATGATCGAGCAGTCCGTTGTGCTGATCGTGTTCTTCGCGATCATGTTCATCCGCATGCTGGAGCGCTCGGAGCAGGCCCAGCAGCGCGAGGAACGTTACGGGGCGGCGCCTTGAGCCTCAGCCCGGTTTCGAAGCAAGCGGGCTCGTTCCAGCTATCGCACCGATCAGGACTGAGCCTGCGGCGACTTCGGTGCCCGGCCACAGGATCGACTCGCGCAGCGCCGCACCATCGCCGATCGTGCAACCCTCGCCGATCACGACCGGGCCCTTGAGCCGCACATTCGCCGCGATCGTGCAGTCCTCACCGACGTACACGGGCGGCTCGATCAGCTCGGATTCCTCGAGCAGCGACCCGTCGCCCTCCACCCGTACCTCACCGTTGACCGCGTCGAAGTTGCCCTGCCTGAACTCGTTGAGGTTGCCGATGTCATTCCAGTAGTCGGAGATCTCGTGTCCGTGGAAAGGTATGCCTCCCTCGAGCAGTACCGGGAAAACATCGTTGGCCCAATCGACCGGATCGTCGTCGGGAAAGTGATCGAAGATCGCCGGCTCGAACGCGTAGATGCCGCAGTTGCCGAGGTCGGACAGCGCCTCGCTCGGGTCGGGCTTCTCCTGGAAGCCCTGGATGCGGCCGTCGTCGCCGACGATCACGACACCTAGCTGGCTCGGATCGGCGACACGCTTGAGCGCCAGGGTCGCAATCCCACCGGCCTGCTTGTGGCGCGCCCACAGCGCGCTCAGGTCGATGTCGGTCAGGGCGTCACCGGAGATCACCAGAAAGGTCTCGTCGCCGAAGTGCTCGCGCGCGCCTCGCACGCCGCCCGCGGTGCCGAGTAGCTCCGGCTCGGGCGAGTAGCTCAGCGACAGCCCGAATGCCCTACCGTCGCCGAATCGTCCCTGAATCTGCTCCGGGAAATAATGCAGGTTCGCGACCACGTCATCGAACCCGTGCCGCACGAGCAGCCGCAGTATGTGATCCATCACGGGCCGGCCAAGCACCGGCACCATCGGCTTCGCAAGCTCGTAGGTGATCGGGCGCAGTCTCGTGCCGAGCCCAGCAGCGAGAACCATGGCCCTCATGGTCGACCTGCTACGTGCCCTGGTCCCAGCTCGACAGGTACTTCTCCTGCTCAGCCGTCAGCACGTCGATCTGGACGCCCATCGTCTCGAGCTTGAGGCGTGCGATCTCCTTGTCGATGTCCTCGGGCACCACGTACACCTTGCGCTCGAGCTTGGACGCGTTCTTGGCTATGTACTCGGC
Organism: Solirubrobacterales bacterium; assembly: GCA_040880005.1. Lineage (GTDB taxonomy): Bacteria > Actinomycetota > Thermoleophilia > Solirubrobacterales > JBBDJG01 > JBBDJG01. The sequence goes on along the minus strand of JBBDJG010000027.1, from coordinate 52,195 downwards.
TGCCAGCGCCTGATTGGCGAAGCTCATGTCCATCACCGCCGCGGGGTGTCCCTCGGCTGCCGCCAGGTTGATCAGCCGCCCTTCACCCAGCAGGAAGATCCTGCGACCGTCGCCGGTCTCGAACTCCTCGACGAACGGCCTCGCCTCCTGGCGTGCGACGGCAATCTCTTCGAGCGCCGGAATGTCGATCTCGACGTTGAAATGCCCCGAGTTGGCGATGATCGCTCCGCTCTTCATCACGCCGAACATCTGGGCGTTGATTGCGTGCTTGTCGCCCGTCACGCTGATGAATATGTCGCCGACCCGCGCAGCGTCCACACCGGGCATGACCTCGTGGCCGTCCATCACCGCCTCGAGCGCCTTGAGCGGATCGACCTCGCAGACGATCACGTGCGCTCCCATGCCCTTGGCACGCATCGCCACCCCCTTGCCGCACCAGCCGTAGCCGAACACGACCACGCGCTTGCCGGCGATCAGGATGTTGGTCGCGCGAATGATGCCGTCGAGCGTGGACTGCCCGGTGCCGTAACGATTGTCGAACAGGTGCTTGGTGCTGGCCTCGTTCACAGCGACGATCGGAAAGCCGAGCTTGCCCTCCTTCTCGAGCGCTTTGAGGCGGATCACACCGGTCGTCGTCTCCTCGGTGCCGCCGATCACGTCCGGGATCTGATCGGTGCGCTCGCCGTGCAGGACGCTGATCACGTCAGCGCCGTCATCCATCGTGATCTGCGGGCGCCTGTCGCACACGGCGTTGATGTGGCTGTAGTAGGAGTCGTCGTCCTCGCCGTTGATCGCGTAAACCTCGGCCCCGTGCCGGTCCACCAGCGCGGCCGCCACGTCATCCTGCGTCGAGAGCGGGTTGGACGCGCACAGCGCGACCTCTGCGCCGCCCGCAATCAACGTGCGCACCAGATTCGCCGTCTCGGTGGTCACGTGCAGGCACGCGCCGAGCGTGATCCCGTCCAGCGGCCGCTCGCGTGCGAAGCGCTCGCGGATCGACGCGAGCACGGGCATGTGCCTGTCGGCCCACTCGATTCTGGCCTGGCCGGCATCGGCCAGAGAGAGGTCGGCGACATCATGGTTCTTGGCTACGGTGTGCATCCTTTGCTGTCGGTCCTTTCGCGGTGGGGGCACGTAAACAGCCCCCTTGTACGGGGCGGGGGCAAGTATAAGCAGACTAGTGGCCCATCGCCGCCTTGAGAGCATCGATCGCCTCGACCGGCGTCGGGTCGATGCCCTGCAGCGCCGCCATGTAGATCGACACGAGGTCACCGAGCATCACCAGCGAAAGAATCCGCTCGACCCGGTTCGTACCGCGGCTCTCGACCAATAGCGCATCGGCGGCGTGCGATTCGATCGCCTTTGCCGTCAACTCGATCCGCCTGCGTACGCGCGGATGCTGGTCGGCATCCTCGAGGAACACCCCGGTGAACTTGCCCACATCGGAGGCCCCGTCCCACCCGACGATCTCGTTGTGGTCGGCCTCGGGCAGCTCGGCGTAGAACGAGGGCACCTTCGCGTTTTCGTTGATCTGCGTCTTCCAGCGACGCGCGACCGAAGCGGTGGGCGCGGCGCCGTACACACACACGCAGGACCCGTGGACACGCCGCGCGACACGCTTCGCGAGGCTATCCGGGTCCGCATCGGGGCCCCACTCGCCGGCCAGCGCCTCCAAATGCGCCGATGCGGCGTCGATCTCGGCGCGCATGCCCGGGGCAACACCCGCGTGCGCGGCTACCTCCAGTACCGCGACGAGCATGTAACCGACCGCGAGTCTCGGCGCGGGAAGCACGCCCGGCAACGGAATCACCGGAACATCCTGTGTGCGCGCCAGCTCGGCGAGCCGACCGCCGGCGGTGACCGCCACGCGCGCCGCTCCGAGCGCCTCCGCCGCCTCGAAGCATGCCAGAGCCTCCTCGGTGTCGCCCGAATAGCTCGCGCATACGACAACGGAGTCGGGCGTCGCCCACGAGGGAAGCTCGTAACCGCGAATCGTGTGCAGCGGCCGGGTGAGCGTGTCGTTGAGCAGATCGACCGCGAGGTCGCTGCCGATCGCGCTTCCCCCCATACCGCACACGAGCAGCGGTGTCAGACCGTCGAGCCGCTCGAGTGCACGCTCCACCCCCGACGACTCGACCCGCCAGAGCGCGTCTTCGAGCTGAGCGGGTAGCGCGAGCACATCGGCGAGTTGGCCGGAGGCATCCACGCGGGCGACATCGTCGGCTGAGAAACCGGGCACGAGCGAAGTCTATTGCGAGTCGGGCAACCGTCCCGACCGTACCCGGGTCCCGGCGGGCACGCTCACGCTCGGCCCCACGATCGTCTCCTGCTCGAGCGTGGAGCCGTCGCCGATCGATGCTCCCGCGCCGACGATGCAGTCCCGCACTGTCACGTCGGGGCCGACTGCCACGTGGTCATGTAACACCGAGCGCTCGACCACCGAGCGCGCACCGATCGTGCACCTCGATCCAAGGCTCGAGCCGGGACCGATCGCCGCGTCGTCGGCGATCTCGCAGCCCTCACCGACCAGCGAAGGCGCGATCAGGCCCGCGTCGGGTGTCGGCTCGACCGATGTCTCCACCCCGTTCTCGAGGATGTCGCGCGTGGCGCGCAGGTAGCGCTCGGGGGTGCCGATATCGAGCCAGTAGCCGTTCACACGCACGCCATAGAGACCGTCTCCGATCAGGGACGGAAACGTTTCGCGTTCGAACAACACGGCGCGATCGGCCGGCATGTCGTCGATCACCGAACGCTCCATCACGTATGCGCCGGCGTTGACTAGGCTGGCGACGGCCGTAGGCCGGCGCTCCTGCATGAGAGGGGGTCGAGGGGGGCGCAGCCCCCCCCCCCCCCCCCCCCCCTCATCTTGGTGTCGATCTCCTGCGGCTCGGGCTTCTCGAGAAAGGCGAGGATCTCATCGTCCGGACCGGTTCGCACGAGGCCGTAAGCGCTGGGATCGTCAACCGGGATCAGGCTGAGCGTGGCCTTGGCGCCTCGCTCGGCGTGGACACGTTGCACGGACGAGAGGTCGAAGTCCGTCAGCACGTCGCCGTTGAGCACCAGGAAGCGCTCCTCCAGCAGCTCCTGCGCGAACTTCACACCGCCGCCGGTACCGCGCGCCTCAGGCTCGGTCACGTACCGAATCGCGACGTCTTCGTGACTGTCGCCGAGCACATCACGCACGCCGTCGGAGAGAAAGCCGCAGGCCATGATCACATCGCTCACGCCGTGGCGCGCAAGCCACTCGATCATGTAGGCGATGAACGGGCGGTTGGCGAGCGGAATGACCGGCTTGGGAACCGTGTAGGTGAGCGGGCGAAGCCGGGTGCCCTCGCCGCCAGCGAGGATGACAGCCTGCATGGCTGACTACCCTCCGGTCGAGCGACCGATTCCCTCGTACGTGAATCCGGCCGCAGCGACCGCTTGCGGGTCGAGCATGTTGCGCCCGTCCACGATCAGCGGGTTGGTCATTCGGGAGCGCGCCTGCGCCAGATCCAGCTCGGCGAACTCAGGCCACTCCGTCACGATCACAGCGGCGTCAACCCCGTCCAGAACGTCGAGCGCCGAGCCGCACATCTCGACTCCCGAGATCAGCTTGGCCGCGTTGCCCTCGGCGACAGGGTCGTAGGCGCGCACCTTGGCACCCTCACCCTGAAGTCGCGCCGCCAGCACGACGCTCGACGCCTCGCGCATGTCATCGGTGTTGGGCTTGAACGCGAGCCCGAGCAGCGCGATGCTCTTGCCGGCCAGCGACCCGAGGTGTTTCTTGAGCTTGCTGACGACGCGGCGCTTTTGCAGCTCGTTGACCTCGATCACCGCGGTCAAGAGCTGGAAGTGATAGCCGGAGTTTCCCGCGAGCTGCTTCAGCGAAGACACATCCTTCCCGAAGCAACTTCCCCCGTAGCCGATCCCCGCATTGAGAAAGCTCGCGCCGATACGCGGGTCGAGCCCCATCCCGCGCGCGACCTCGGCGACGTCGGCGCCGACCTCCTCGCTCACGTTGGCGATCTCGTTGATGAACGAGATCTTGGTCGCGAGAAATGCGTTCGACGCCATCTTGGTCATCTCCGCAGAGGCGACATCAGTGCGCACGACTTCGCATTCGAGCTGCTCGTACAGCGCAGCGACCTGGTCGGCCGCCCAAAGCGAAGTCGGATCCGAGCCGACGACAACGCGGTCGGGGTGCATGAAGTCCTCGACCGCTGAGCCCTCCTTCAAGAACTCGGGGTTCGATGCGTAACCGAGGCTGGCCTTGCCCAGCTCACCCAACCGTCGCCGGATGTTCACGCCCGTTCCGACCGGCACAGTGCTCTTCATCACGATCGCGTGTTCGGCCGAGTCGGGCAGCTCGTCGATCACGGCCTCGACACGAGAGAGGTCGGCGTCGCCCGAGTAGGTCGGCGGCGTGTCAACGCAAACGAACAGCAGCCGCGCATGCTCGAGCACCGGCGCCAGATCCCGCTCGAAATGCAAGCGCTCAGCGTTGCGTTCAACCAACTCGCCCAGCCCAGACTCGTAGAGCGACACGCGGCCCTCGCGAAGCGCCGCGATCTTCTCCTGGTCTATGTCGCGGCACCAGACGCCGTGGCCGAGCTCCGCGAAACATGCGGCGGTCACGAGTCCGACCCATCCGACGCCAACGACACCAATTGGTGGCTTGGTGGACATGGCGACGGAGATTAGCGCTCCGCTTGAACCGGGTTCAGCGCGGGTACTCCCGCATCGAGCGCGCAATGCCGAGCATCTCCTTCGCAGACAGCGTCTGAAGCAGCGTGTTCGAGATCCAGTAGGACTTGCCGTCGTCCTTCCAGCCCACAATGCGCAGACGGTCGCCGTTGAAGAAGAGCAGGTATTCGCGCCCTCTGATCGTGCGCTCCTCGGATGGATGGGCGAGTATCGGCGGCTCCTCCCAGCTAGTGCCCATGACGCCGTAGTACTCGCCGAGGTAGCCGGTGAAGATGACCATCTTGTAGGCGCGATGGCGGCCGTCGCGTCCCTTGATCGTGTATGTGCGTGGCGCGTCGGTGTAGCTCGAGCCCGGCGCCAGCTTGGTCGGGTAGAAGACCTTGAAGCCGGTGCCCGAATAGGCGATGCGAGCCTGCTCCTTGCCCGACTGGCGGAAGTCGGCGAGGTTCGTCCCCGAGGACTTCGAACCCTTGCCGTGGCGCGCGTTGGGCGCCCTCTTCCCCTGCTCCGCGAGGGCACCGCCCTTCGCCGGCCGCACGAACAGGAACTGCCTGACGTTGGCCCGGAGCTGAGCCGGGTTCGCGGTCACGAACGACGGGCCCAGATCGGCATGGAACTTGACCTGCGTGATCGGCTTGTCGGCCACGCCCAGCCCCACCCGCAGCAGTCGCCGCAGTTCGTCGCCCTTGTCGCGTAGATCGGAGTTGGTGTTGCGGGCGGCGATGTCGATCAGCTTGCTCGAGTTGCCGATCAGCTTGCCGGTGCTGAGCTGGTCGCGCAGCTGCCGGAGGAAGTCCTGCTGTCGAGCCGCACGCACGATGTCGGTGTCCCCGTGGCGGTAGCGCGCGTAGTCGAGCGCTTTCTGACCGCACAGCTTCTGGTACCCCGGCTTCACGTTGATGGTCGCGTAGCCGCCGCCGGGCGCAAAGCCGGAGTTGTCATTGAAGTAACGGTGATCGACATCGACATAGACACATCCGAGAGCATTGACCGCCTTCGAGAAACCGTGGAAGTTGACGTCGAAGAAATGGTTGATCCTCAGGCCCGTGAGCTGTTTCACGGTCCTTATCAACAGTCGCGGCCCGCCGAACGTGTAAGCGGCATTGATCCTCTCCGTGCCGTAGCCAGGGATGTCCGCCTTGAGGTCGCGCGGGATCGACATCAACGACATTCCCTTGCCCGGGTCCACACGCACGAGGATCATCGTGTCCGAGCGTGACTTGATACCGAGCTTGCGATCTCCGTGACGGCGGTCCGAGCCGGCGATCAGGATCGTCTGCGCATCGCCGCTCGTCACCGGAGTCAGCTCACGCCCGGTGTTGACGTACCCGAACTTGGCCGAGGTCCGCTGCAGGTAAATGCGGTCGTATGAGACGAACGCCGCGGCGGTCACCACGACGATCCCCGCCGCGGCCAGCAGCGAACGCTTCAACACGGCTTTTCGATGCTCCTAGTGCCGCGTCGGCCAACGTTGGCCCGCTTCTGGCGAGCGAGAGCCGAGAATGGCGAGGATCTCGCGCTTCGCGCTCGCACGCGCCTTCGGCGCTGGAGTCGGAATGGCAGCGCCATTGCGGCGACCGAGGACGATGCCATGCTCGGAATCGCAGCCGCCAGAACGGGGCAAACGTTGGTTGATGCGGTACTAGGGCCCATCGGCGCAGCAAATACTGACATTCAGGCGATCCGCAGGCGCCGCCCGCCGGACAGGCGCTGCGGAATCAGGTGCACGAAGTCCACCAGTGCCTGTTTGTAGCTCGCCAGCGACTCGATCGAGACCCACTCCGCCGGCCCGTGATGACCGGCGCCGACCGGTCCGAATTCGACCGCCGGGATGCCCACCCGGATGAACGAGATCACCTCCGACGCACCGTCACGACCCACACTGACGGCTGCCGTCTCGTGTAACGGGGATACCGCCTCCGTCAGCACGCGTACGTACGGGTCGTCGCGGTCCACGATCGCCGGCGCTCGGGTGAAATGGTCGATCAGCTTGACGTCCGGCAGCTCCGCCACCTGCGAGCGAATCTCGTCCGGGTCCTGCTCGGGCAGGAAGCGAATATCGATATCGATCACGCAGGAGTCCGGCACCTTGTTGAGCGCATCGCCCCCCAGGATGCGACCCAGGTTGATCGACGGCCGATCGTAGAGGTCGGAGCTCTCGCGGGCGAAGGGAAGCGACTCGATCGTCCTGAAGGTGTCGGTCGCCTTCACGACGGCGTTGTCCCCGAGCCACGGGGTCGCGCCATGTGCGGCGGTGCCGCTCACCTCGAGGCGCATCCCGAGCACTCCCTTGGCCTGTACGCCTATGTGCAGGTTGGTCGGCTCGCCCGTGATCGCGAAGTCCGGCGCGTAGCCCTGCTCGATCAAATACTGGGTGCCCCGTTCGTGTTCCTCTTCGGATTCCTCGTCCGGAACGACCATGAACAGCACGCGCACGTCCTCCTGATCGCGTAGCTCATGGACCGCCCCCATCATCGCGGCCAGCCCACCTTTCATGTCGTATGCGCCGCGGCCGTACAGACGGTCGCCGTCCATGGCGGGAGTGAACTGCTCCGCGTGGCCGGGGACGACGTCGAGGTGTCCATGCAAGGCCACCGTCGGCCCCGACTGCGAGCCGATCGAGGCAACCAGCACGGGCAGGCCGCGGATCTCGTGCTCGGTGACCGCGATGTCTCGCGACTCGAGCCATCCCTTCACGAAGCCAGCCGCCTTCGTAATGCCCCCCGGCACGGAGGTGTCATAGCCAACGAGTCTCTCGGTGAGCGCCAGTTCGTTCATCGTCGGAGGGCGGTGCCTCGCAACCGCTTACTCTACGGTAGCGGTGCCTCGCAACCGCTTACTCTACGGTAGCGCAGCCCCTCTTCCTGTCATTCTTTGCGGGGGCCGCGAGCCCTGTTCACCGACCGAAGGAAAGTCAGATCATGGGAGCGAGATGACCGAAGCCCAGCTCGAAGTGCAGTCAGGACTCGAGGGAGTCGTAGCCTTTGCGACCGAGATCGCCGAGCCCGACAAGGAGGGCAACGCGCTTCGCTATCGCGGCGTCGACATCGAGGATCTGGTCGGAGTCGTGCCATTCGAGCAGGTCTGGGGTCTGCTCGTGGACGGTGCGTTCTTGCCCGGATTGCCGCCCGCCGAGCCCTATCCGCTGACGATTCGCACCGGCGATCCCCGCGTCGACGTGCAGTCGGGGCTCGCGATGCTCGCGCCCGAGTGGGGGCTGCAACAGTTGATCGACATCGATCAGCACCAGGCTCGTACCGACCTCGCACGAGCATCGGTGATGGCGTTGTCGTTTGTCGCTCAATCGGCTCGCGGGCCCGGCCAGCCACCAGTGCCCCAGTCCGAGATCGACAGGGCCCAGTCGATTCCCGAGCGCTTCCTGATCCGCTGGCGCGGCGAGGCCGACCCCGACCATGTCAAGGCAATCGACGCGTATTGGACATCCGCCGCCGAGCACGGCATGAACGCCTCCACCTTCACCGCCCGCATCATCGCGTCGAGCGGTGCCGACGTCGCGGCCGCGCTGTCGGGCGCCGTCGGCGCACTTTCGGGCCCGCTGCACGGCGGTGCGCCCTCGCGGGTGCTTCAGATGCTCGACGAGGTCGAGCGCACCGGCGACCCCGAGGGATGGGTGAAATCCGCCCTGGACCGGGGCGAGCGCCTGATGGGCTTCGGCCACCGCGTCTATCGTGCCGAGGACCCCCGCGCCCGCGTGCTGCGCCGCACGGCGCGCGAGCTGGGCGCGCCGCGCGTCGAGGCGGCCGAGGCACTCGAACGGGCCGCGCTGGACGAGCTGCAGGCGCGCAAGCCCGATCGCGTGCTGGCGACCAATGTGGAGTTCTGGTCGGCGGTCGTGCTCGACATGGCCGACATTCCGCCGGAACTGTTCACGCCGTTGTTCACGTGCGCACGAGTCGCCGGCTGGTCCGCCCACATCCTCGAGCAGAAGCGCGAGGGAAGGCTGATCAGGCCAACCGCAAAGTACGTCGGGCCGGGACCTCGACCCGTTTCCGAGGTCCCTCGACACGTGGACGACCTGTAGCCAAGCGCTCGGAATTGACGCGGGAGCCTTGACGAAGCCTGCACGTCTGTTACAGTAATGTATATCTCGTCGAGGTACTGTATATGGCAATGAAGCGCGTGCAGATGTACATCGAGCCCGAGCTCGATCAGGTGCTGGCAGCCGAGGCCACCCGCCGCAAGGTTTCCAAGGCATCGCTGATACGCGAGGCAGCGAGAGAGAAATTCTTTTCTGCCAAGCATGAGCCGGATCCGCTCGACGATCTTGTAGGGGACTGCACTGAGGGCGGGGCCCTCGCCCCAGGGGACATCGACCGAATCGTTTACAAGCTAGACCGCGACTCCGGCGGCAACCTCCTTCCGCCCGAAGAGCGTTGATCTTCTGCGATTCATCGTTCTGGTACGCGCTTCGCGTGCCGCACGATGACCACCATGAGGCAGCTCGAGCGCTGTGGAAAGCGCGCTACGAACCGGTCGTCACGAGCACGGCGATCGTCGGCGAGACCTGGACTCTGATGAACACGAAATTGAGTCATCGGCGCGCGGTCGAATTCATCGACGCGATAGATGCTTCCAATCGTGTTTCGCTGCACCACATGGACGACGGCTTGGAGCACCAGGCCTGGCAGTGGCTTCGCCAGCACGACGAGCGCACATACTCATTCGTCGACGCCACCAGCTTCGCGCTGATGCGCGAGCTCGGCATCACGGAGGCGCTGGCCTTCGATGGCGACTTCGCAGCGGCGGGGTTCGTCGAACTGCGGCCCTGATAACGGGGGGACTATACGCCCCCCTCGACCCCCTCTCATGCTGGAGCGTCGTCCTACGGACGCCGCAAACCTAATTTTCGCCGGCCACGCGCAGAAACGTCTCCGCACGCCGGCGGTCGCGCAGCGCGCGCGCAAAGCGCGCCTCCTGCTGTTCCTCGGAGGAGTGATGGCCGATCTCCTTGATCGTCTGCTCCGCCTTCGTGAGCTGCTCGCGATATTGATCGCGATCCACCGCGGCCGGCTCGACGCAGTCTTCGACCAGCACCAGTGCGTGGTTGTCATGAACCTGGAGGTAGCCCTCTCCCTGGGCGAATCGCGTCACCTCCGTCTCGCTCGCATGCAGTCGCAACTCCGCCGGCGCCAGCATCGCCAGCACCGGCGCGTGGTTGGCGAGCACACCGATCTCGCCGACTTCGGTGCGAGTCGAGAGCATCTCGACCTCGCCCTCGAACACACGGCCCTCGGGCGTCAGCACCTCGACTGGGAACGGCGTGCGCGCCATCGTCGTCGCTACCGCTCCTTTGTCGCCTCTTCGGCGACCTGGTCGATCGAGCCCTTCATGAAGAAGACACGCTCGGGCAACTCGTCGTGCTTGCCTTCGATGATCTCCTTGAAGCCGCGCACCGTTTCGCCAATCGGCACGAACTGGCCGGGCGTGCCCGTGAACACCTCCGCCACGTGGAACGGTTGGGACAGAAATCGCTCGATCTTGCGTGCACGCTGCACGATCAGCTTGTCCTCGTCCGACAACTCGTCGATGCCGAGGATCGCGATGATGTCCTGTAGTTCCTTATAGCGCTGAAGGATCTCCTTGACCTCGTTGGCGACCGCGAAGTGCTCTTCGCCGAGCACGTCCGGCTTCAGAATCGTCGAGGACGAATCGAGCGGATCGACCGCCGGGTAGATGCCCTTCTCGGAGATCGCGCGCGACAGCGTCGTGGTCGCGTTGAGGTGCGCGAACACCGACGCCGGAGCGGGGTCGGTGAGGTCGTCGGCCGGCACGTAGATCGCCTGCACCGAGGTGACCGAGCCCTGCCTGGTGGACGTGATGCGCTCCTGTAGCTGGCCCATCTCCGTCTCGAGGGTCGGCTGGTAGCCGACCTGGGAGGGCATGCGCCCGAGCAGCGCCGAGACCTCTGAGCCCGCCTGCACAAACCTGAAGATGTTGTCGATGAACAGCAGCACGTCCTGGCCGCCCTGCTCGCGGAAGTACTCGGCCATCGTCAGGCCGGCCAGCGCGACACGCATGCGCGCGCCGGGCGGCTCGTTCATCTGGCCGAACACGAGCATCGTCTTGTCGAGCACGCCGGATTCGGTCATCTCGAGCCAGAGCTGGTTTCCCTCGCGCGTGCGCTCGCCGACACCGCAAAAAGCCGAAAGACCGCCGTGTTGCTTGGCCAGGTTGTGGATCAACTCCATGATGATCACGGTCTTGCCGACCCCGGCGCCGCCGAACAGGCCGACCTTGCCACCCTTGGAATAGGGAGCCAGCAGGTCTACGACCTTGATGCCTGTCTCGAACATCTCCGTCGTCGGCGTGAGGCTCTCCACGCTGGGCGCATCGCGGTGGATCGGCCAGCGCTCGTCGGCCTCGACCGGCGGGCCCATGTCGATCGGTTCGCCAAGTACGTTGAAGATCCGTCCGAGCGTGGCCTCGCCGACCGGCACCGTGATCGGGCCGCCGGTGTCCACGACTTCCAGGCCGCGCGGCAACCCGTCCGTGGCGTCCATCGCAACCGCGCGCACGCGGTTGTCGCCCAGGTGCTGCTGCACCTCGCAGACGAGCAAGCTGCCGTCCTCTCTTTTCACGGTGATCGCGTGGTTGATCTCGGGCAGGCCGTCGGGGAACACCGCCTCGATCACCACGCCCTGGATCTCCTCGATCCTGCCGATGTTGGTCTTCGTCTTGGTTGCGGCCTCCATCTGGTGGATCAGCTCCTTAGCGATTGGTTCAAGACTGCGGTCATCCGAGGGCCTCCGCGCCCGCCACGACCTCCATGATCTCCTGCGTGATCTCCGCCTGCCGTGCCCGGTTCATCTCCAGAGTGAGGTCGTCGATCAGCTCGCCGGCGTTATCTGATGCGTTGCGCATCGCGGTCATGCGTGCGCCGTGTTCTGAAGCGGTCGATTCGAGCAGCGCGCGATAGACGGAAATCTCGACGTAGTCGGGGATCAGGCGACTCAGAATCGCCTCCGGGCTGGGTTCATATTCGACCAGAGCGCGGTGGTGCTCGTCGATGTCATCGCCCGTCCCGCCGGCAACCCGATCTTCTGCTTGCAGAAGATCGGTCTTCTCGTGTTGCAGCGGGAGCAGCGTTTCGCGCCGCACCACCTGGCTCAGTGGCGAGATGTAGCCGTTGTAGAAGATCTCGACCTCGTCGAGCTCGCCATCGACGTAGGCCGTCATCAGGTCCTCGGCGATCTCACGCGCGTTTGCATAGACGGGCCGATCGGTGAAGCCCGTGTAACGCCCGCTCAGCTCGTGTCCACGGAAGGTCAACGACGACACTCCGCGCTTGCCCGAAGAGTAGTAACGAACCTCCCGGTCCTGGCTGCCATGCTCGTCCGCCGCGCGCAACCCCGCCCGCAGGATCTGAGAGTTGAACGCGCCTGCCAGCCCCCGGTCCCCGGTGACGAACATCAACCCTACCCGGCGGATCTGCTCGTGCTCGGCGAGGATCGGCAGGCCGGGAATATTCTCGGCCGCATTGGAGGCCTGGCGAGTCATGCGCCGGATCGCGCCAGCGTAGGGTCGCAGCGCCTCGATGCGCTGCTCCGCGCGGCGCAGCCTGGCGGCCGCGACCATCTCCATCGCGCGCGTGATCTTCTGGATGTTCTTCACGCTCGCGATGCGGCTCTTTATGTCCTTCTGCGCCATCGGTGCCTTGCCTGATCCTGACTCCGCCTAGACGGCTGCCGGCTCCTGCTCGATCGACTCGGCGGCGACATCCTCCGGCGTGGCAGCGCCACTCGATGCGGCCTCCTCGCCGCGCGCGATCACGCGCTCGGAGTCCCCGTCCTCAAGCGGCTGGCCTTCCTCGTCGAGGTCGTAGCCGAAGTCGTCGGCGAACTCCTTCACGGCCGCATCCACATCCTTCTCCGTCTGGTCCTCCCACTCGCCGCCGCGAATGCGGGTGCGAAGCTCCTCCTGCTCGGCCCTGGCTCGCTGCGTGAGGCCCTCGAGAAACTCATTGACCTTCTCGACCAGCGTCCGATCCAGGTAGCCGTGCGTCGCTGCGTATATCTGGATGACCTGGTCCTCCACAGGCAGCGGATCGCGCTCGGCCTGATTGAGCGTCTTGACCAGGCGTTCCCCCCGGGCAAGCGTCTTCTGCGTCTCCACATCCAGCTCGGAGCCAAACTGCGCGAACGCTTCCAGCTCACGGTATTGGGAGAGCTCGAGCTTGATGCGGCCCGCAACCTTCTTCATCGGTTTGACCTGGGCGTCACCTCCGACTCGTGACACCGAGATGCCGACGTTGATCGCGGGGCGCACGCCCGAGTGAAACAGCTTCGGCTCGAGAAAGATCTGACCGTCGGTGATCGAGATCACGTTGGTCGGGATATAGGCCGACACGTCACCCGCCTGTGTCTCGATCACGGGCAACGCCGTCAGCGATCCTCCGCCCAGCTCGTCGTTCAACTTCACTGCGCGCTCGAGCAGCCGCGAATGCAGGTAGAACACGTCGCCGGGATAGGCCTCGCGGCCGGGCGGCCGCCGGAGCAGCAGCGACATCTGCCGGTAGGCGTACGCGTGCTTGGTGAGATCGTCGTAGATGCACAGCGCATCCCGTCCGCTATAGAGGAAGTACTCGCCCATCGCGCAGCCGGCGTACGGCGCCATGAACTTGATCGGCGCCGCCTCGTTGGCCGCAGCCGCGACGATGATCGTGTTCTCCAGCGCGCCGTGCTCGGCAAGCGTCTCGGCGATCTGAACCACGGTCGACATGCGCTGGCCGATCGCGACGTAGACGCAGTACAGGTCCTTGTCCTTGTTGTTGATGATCGTGTCGAGCGCGATTGCTGTCTTCCCCGTCTGGCGATCGCCGATGATCAGCTCGCGTTGTCCGCGACCAACCGGGATCATCGCGTCGATCGCCTTGAGGCCCGTCTGCACGGGGTCCTTGACGGGCTGACGCTGCACGACACCGGGCGCCTTGAACTCGGCCGGTCGGGACTCTGACGTCTCGATCTCACCCTTGCCGTCGAGCGGGCGTCCCAGCGGATCGACGATCCTTCCCAGCATCTGCTCGCCCACCGGTATCTCGAGCAGCGAGCCCGTGCGCTTGACGGTGTCGCCCTCGACGATGCGCTCCCACTCGCCGAACAACACGCAGCCGACGCTGTCGGATTCGAGGTTGAGCCCTAGCCCCCGTACTCCGTGTGGCAGCTCGAGCATCTCGAATGCCATGCAGTTCTCGAGTCCGTGGATGCGCGCGATGCCGTCGGCGACCGACAGCACCGTGCCGACCTCTGCGAGGTCGGCGCTATCGACATCGAGACCCTCGATGCGGCTCTTCAGAATCGTCGTGATCTCATCGGGCTTGATCTGCATGAATCTCCTTTGCCGCTGAATCTCCGGCCGCTAGGCGGCCACGGTAGTTCTGAGCTTCTCCAGCTTGCTTCGAATCGAAGCGTCGAGGACCGAGTTGCCGACGCGCAGAACGATGCCACCCAGGATCTCGGCATCGACCGTGCTCTTCAACTCGACGTTCTGCCCCGTTTGCTCGCCGATCCGCTCGCCGAGCTGATCGACGATCGCTTGATCCAGCTCGACGGCACTTGTCACCTCGACCGGCAGGCGCCGGTGCTCACGATCCCACAATGATTCGTACTGCTTGCGGGCACGAAAGACGATCGGCATGCGGTGGTTCTCAACGAGCAGTTCGAGAAAGTTCACGAGCAGAGGATCTGCGTCGGTGATCGCTCGCCTCAGGCCTTGCTTCTTCTCGTCTGTTGAGAAGTAGGGCGAAAAGAAGAACACGGCAAAATCGTGCTCCGACTCGAGCGTGTCCGTGAACTGTCCGAGCTGCTGCTTGACTTCGTCGAGCCGGCCATGCTCACGGGCCGCCTCAAACAGCGAGCGCGAGTAGATCTGTGCCAGCTGCTCCATCAGTTCTGGCTCGCGGTCCCGGACAGCGCGGAGAAGTCCAGCTCCGAAAGCGCCTCTGCGACCAATCGCTCCTGATCCTGTTTGGACAGGGTCTTGCGCGTAACCTTCTCCGTCGCGAGCACGGTCAGATCGGCGACCTCGTTGCGGATCTCCTGAATCGCACGCCTCGTTTCCGCCTCGACGTCCCTGCGTGTCTGCGCGAGCAGCTCCTCGCGTTGCTCGCGAGCCGCGTCGAGCGACTCGCGCTCGGCCTCTTCGGCGGCCTTGCGCGCACGTAGCACGATCTCCTCCGCCTGCACGCGCGCCTCACGCAGTCGCTCGCGGTAGTCGGCGAGGATCTTCTCCGCCTCCCGGCGCTGCTGCGCAGCCTCGTCGAGAGTGCGCTCGATCGCGTGCTGACGCTCATCGAGGAACTTCTGTATGCGCGGAAATGCCAGCTTGCGCAGGATCAGCATCGTCACTCCAAAGGCGATGATCGTCCAGATCATCAGCCCAACGTTCGGGGTGACGAGGAAGTTCCCGCCCTCCTCTGACGCAGCGAGCGTCAGCGCCTCTGGTTGGATCACCTCCAGCATCGGCTACGAGAGGAAGAACGCGATCAGCCCGAAGATGAAGGCGTAGAACACGATCGCCTCGGTCAGCGCGAAGCCGAGCCATTGGATGCTCGTGATCTCGTCGCGCATTTCCGGCTGCCTCGTCACCGACTCGATCACCTTTCCGAATATGTAGCCGACGCCGATGCCCGGGCCGATCGTCCCGAGTCCGGCACCCACGCCGAGCGCGATCGCCTTGCCGGCTTTCCGGCCGTAGGCCTCGGCGGTCTCGGCGTCGGTCTGAGCGAGGACGCTGACTGCCTCATTGACGACGTGTAGATCCACTGGTTCCTCCTGGGTTAGTGAGTTTCGGCGGTGGCCCCGCCGAGGTAGATGGCGGTGAGCGTGGCGAAGATGAACGCCTGCAGCGTTGCGACCAGCCCGACCTCGAAGATGAAGAACGCGATCGCCATCGGCAGCGTGAGGATTCCGATCGCCGCAAGGCCGAGGATCACGGCGAGCCCGCCACCCATGAACAGAATTAGCAGGTGGCCGGCAAGGATGTTGGCGAAGAGTCGAACAGACAGAGAGATGAGCCGCACGAAGTGCGAGATCACTTCGATCGGGAAGATCATCAGCACCATCGGCCCCTTGGTTCCGGCGGGAATCCAGCTCTTGAAGTAGCCGATAACGCCTTTGGCGCGAATCCCTTCGATGTTGTAGCTGAACCAGACGATCAGGGTCAGGACCAGCGGCACCGAGATGTTCGCGGTGGCCGCGTAGAGCGAGAAGGCGGGCAGCTCGAAGCCGGCGACGTTGATTGTCTCTTCCGTGTTGGTCGGCAGCGGGATGTAGCCGATCAGGTTCGAAAACCAGATGAACAGGAACAGCGCACCGATGAACGGGAACCACTTGAGTGCCATCTGGGTGGAGAGGTTCTGCGGCCCGGCGATGTTGTTGCGCATCAGCCCGTAGAGCAGCTCGACCGCGGTCTGGACGCGATTTGGCCGTTCCTTCATCCTGTTCGCGATCCACATCATCGTGAAGATCGTCAGGCCCGAGGCAAGGGCCAGATACAGAACCGCCTTGTTGATGCTCATGTCGATCGGGCCGAGCTGGATCGAGATCCACGGATCCAGCTTGAATTCGTTCTGGGGCTGGAACTCTTCGTTGCGTCCCGCGCTGCCGAAGATCGCGGCCATGCCCACCACCAGCAGCAGGAAGCCGGACATCGCGCCGAACAGGATCAGCTTGCCGCGCTTGCTCACCTCGCGGCCTCTCTGGTCGTTCCCTTGGGCAGCGGCTTCTGCATCGGCCGCACGATCATCTGCACCGTGAAGTAGATCGTGAAGAGCGAGATCACCAGCAGGGCCGCCGCGAGACCGGCCTCGTTTTGGTACAGCCCGACGCCGAAGATCGCCAGCGCGCAGAACCAACCGCGCCCGATCATGCTGGCCGCCGTGATGCCGACCAGCGTGCGCGGGTCGGTCGTGGCGGCGGCACTCTTGGTCAGAGCCACCTGCACGACCCGCTGGATCGCCCACGCCCCGCCGCCGACGAGGTAGCCGGCGATCGGGAAGCCCGCCAGCAGGAACAACGGCAACGCAAGCGCGAGCGCGACCAGGTCGAGGTAGCGCACGGCGATCGGGATGTGCAGTTCCTGGCCGACGTCAGAGGTCCTTGTAGCGCTCATAGACAATCCAGAACCCCACGCCGAGGCCAACCGCTCCGCCGGAGATTCCAAGCAGCGCCGGCGCTCCGATGAGCGCGCCCAGCCCCAGTCCGATCGCGGCACACGCAACGATTGCGCCGATCAGCAGCGCACCGGCTCCGGCGGCGTCGTGGCCCGGATGGCCGGTCATTGCGGCTTTCGCGATTGGAGTTCAATTGACTGGAGGCCGAACCTTGGCGATCGACGAAGGGCCGTAAGGGGCAGGAAACGGGGCGCAAAACAACTCGCGCCGGGCCTTGCCCGCCACGCACCCCTGCTCAGACGAACCGCCACATCCACTTCCGGACCACATCGGACCGGGTGGCGGCGACGTCGCGCAGCATAGCCGAATTTGGGACTTTGTAACAACTTTGTGACATCAGCCGCGAGGCCGGTCTCATCGGGTGCCGCGCCACGTCATCCAGGCGAACACACCCTGAAAAGGCAGCCTCGCCCAAAGCAGCGGCGGCGGGATCTGCGGGAAGCGGTCCGGATGGAGCGCCATCTCGATGTTCGCCGGATAGATCGCGACCAGCGTCGCCAGCAGCCACCAGCGTGCGCCCCGTCGCGTGGCTTCGGGAAGCACCGCCATACCACCGGCCAGCTCCGCGACTCCGCTCGCAATCACGATCTCCCGCCGCCAACGGGCGATTGAGCGCGGAACGATCGCCTCGTAGAACGCGGGCCGGATGAAGTGCATCGAGCCGGCGAAGATCCAGACGGCCGCGGTGCACAGGTGCCTGCGTCGCTGCGAAGTCACGGCCGCAGGCTAGCCGAATTCGGGCGGCGTGATCCAACGGGCGACACGCTTGGCGGCGGCGAGCGCGCCCCACGCGGCCGCGGCCACTACCTCGGCCGCACCCTCGCCGGAGCCCGCGCGTGCGATGTCGTGCTCGGTCGCGCGGTAGGGGGCCAGAGCGGCCGCCAGCGCCAGCCGCGCCGCGCCGCGGACCGGCTCGTCCAACTCGTTTGCGAATTCCTCCAGCCATCCGCCGCCGATCGGCGGATCGTCGCCGTTCCACTTCGCCAACTCCGCCTCGATCGCCGCTCTCGATGACGAGTCCAGCACCGGATCGGCTGCACGGGCAACCGACGCTGCGAACGAGGCCCAGGCACGAGCGACGGTCGGCTTCGCGGCCGCGAACGCAAGCTCCTCGGGCAACTCGGCGCCGGGAATCAGCCCGAGCGAAGTGCCGGCGGCGTGCGGCTCGAGAGCGACATCGCGAAACCTGCGTCCTCCGATTCGCACGAGGCTGGCACGCAACAGGCGATTTGTGCTTCCAAACGGCGACTCATCGCAGAACAGGCTCACCATGCGATTCACGTAGTGGAAATAGACGGCGGTGCCGATCAGCTCCGGCGCCTCGGCCGGGCCGAACGGCGGCGCGAGCAGCTCAGCCGCATCGGGCGTTCGGGTCGCCGCGGCCCAGTGTGCAAGCGCTCGTAGATTCTCATACGGGATCGCGTCGTAGTCGTGCCGGTCGATCGCCCGCTGCACGTCGCGCTTGCCGACCGCCCCCAGCATCACAACGTGCGCGTCCACGCAGTAGGGACACCCGTTCAGCTGCGAGATCGTGCTGGCGACCGTCTCCTTCGCCGCGCGATCGACCCCGTCGGCGACGACTGTTTCGCGCAGAGTGGACCAGCTTGCGGCGAGCAGCTCCGGCACCGGTCTGTGCAAGGTGATCGGGCAGGCGACCAAGCCGAAGTCGCGCTTCATCTGACCATAGACCGTCTCGACCAGCGCCTGGGCGGTCTGCGGAGCGGGGGGCATCACCACCAAGGTAGCGCAGGCGGTCGGCCTCGGCGTTGCCGATAGCCTGGTTCTGCAATGGATCACTCCGTCCTGATCACCGGCGGCACGGGCGCGCTGGGCGGCGCCGTCGTTGACGTCTTCCTCGAGGCCGGCTGGCGCGTGGTGACGACCTGGATCGTGCCCGCGGACCGCGATCGGTTGCCGGAGGCCAGCGGGTTCGTGGCCGTCGAGGCGGACCTGTTCGACGAAGCCCAGGCCGCAGAGGCCGTGTCCCAGGCAAGCTCGGACAACGGCGCTCCGCTGGCTGCCGTTGTGAATCTGGTCGGCGGCTTCGACGCCGGAGCACGGGTGCACGAAACGCCGGTCGACCGTTTCGAGGGACAGTTGCGGCTCAACCTGCGACCCACCTATCTCGTCACGCAAGCGAGCCTGCCGAAGCTGATCGATTCCGGCGGCGGCACGATCGTGTGCGTCTCGGCTCGCGCCGCGCTAACGCCGTTCGCCGGCGCCGCCGGCTACATCACTGCCAAGGCCGCCGTGCTCGCCTTCGCGCAGGCGGTCGCAACCGAGTACCGCGACGACGGCATACGCTGCAACGCTGTGCTGCCGAGCGTGATCGACACACCTGCCAACCGTGACTCGCAGCCGGACGCCGACCACTCGCGCTGGGTGCAGCCGATCGAGATCGCCCACGTGATCCGCTTCCTTTGCTCGGACGGCTCGGCGCCGACGAGCGGCGCCGCGATCCCGGTTTACGGGCGCGCCTGAGATCGGCTTCGGGCCCGTTCAGGCGGCCGGCGTCGAAAGCTCACCGGCCAGCCGCTCGGCGTGGCCGGTCGCGCCGATCTCGGTGAAGAGGCGGTGCGCCTCGCGCAGTTCGCGCTCGCGCCCGGGCTCGTCGCCGTTCTGACGCGCAAGCTCCGCCAACTCGACGTGGATCATGGGTTCGAGGCTGAGCGTGCCGTTGCCGCGCGCCAGCTCTTGCGCCCTCGCCAGGACGGACTCGATCTCCTCGCGGTCGGCGTCCTCATCTCCCAGCAGCACCCGGGCGAGGATCACGTTCCCGAGCGCCTCCCCCGCCTGGCCGCGATCGCGCATCAGCGCGACTGCTTCCCGGCCCAATCCCGCCGCGCGCTCCATCTCTCCCAGGCCCGCATATGCCTCCGCGAGACCGTAGAGGCAGTGCCCCTCTGTGTCGGCAGCAGTCCTGGACTCCCTCGAGATCGCCAGCGATCGCTCGAGCGCTTCTATCGCGTGGGGCCAGTCCCGCTGCATGCGAGCGGCGACACCCATCCACTGCCACGACCAAGCGCGTCCCCTGCGATGCCTCGACCTGATTGGCGAGGAATACCTCGCTGGCCGGGTCGAGCCAGTGCAGGTCCTCGAATACGGTCACACCCTGCTCACGGTCGCTTTGGGCGCGGGTCAGACGCTTGGTGATGTCGAGCAGCCGGCGCTGGCGCACCTCGGGATCCATGTGTGGAGACGGTCGCTCGGGATCGGGCACGGCGAGGAACTCGAAGATCAGCGGAAGGTCCTCGCTGAAGCTCTTGTCGAGCAGCAGCAGCTTGCCGGCGATCCGCTCGCGCGCCGTCTGGTCCGAATCCAGCTCCGTGACGTCGAAGTAGTCACGCATCAATTGGAGCACCGGCAACAGCGGGATCGACATCGCGTGCGCCTGGCCCGAGGTGTGATAGATCGCAATCCCCTTCGCCCGACAGCGCTGCATGAACACGTCGCAGAGGCGGCTTTTGCCAACGCCAGCGTCGGCCACGATCCCGATCACCTGCGGTTGACCGGCGGCGGCCTGCTCGAGCGCGTCGTCGAGCGCGCGCAGCTCATCGGCGCGGCCTACGAAGCTCGAGAAGCCGCGCGCGCGTGAGATGTCGAGCCGCCCGCGGGCCGCGCCGACTCCGGTCAGCTCGTACACGCGCAGCGGCCGGCTGGCACCCTTGACCTTGGATTCGCCGAGGTCGGTGAGCGCGAGGTAGCCCTCCACGAGCGACGCGGTGTTCTCCGTCAGATAGGCCGCGCCGGGCGCGGCGAGCTGCTCCAT
This sequence comes from Solirubrobacterales bacterium, assembly GCA_040880005.1. Taxonomy (GTDB): domain Bacteria; phylum Actinomycetota; class Thermoleophilia; order Solirubrobacterales; family JBBDJG01; genus JBBDJG01. The sequence goes on along the minus strand of JBBDJG010000027.1, from coordinate 31,550 downwards.
GCGCTGTGCCATGCCGACCGTGTGGCCGATCGCGGTGTACTCCATTGTCAGGTCCGCGCCGATTGCGCCGACGACCACGTCGCCCGAGTTGAGCCCCATGCGCACCGAGAAGTTGAGTCCGTGCTCGCGGCGGATCTCCGCCGCGTACGAGGCTAGCTGCTCCCGCAGGTGAAGCGCCGCGTAGCAGGCTCGCTGGGCGTGGTCCTCGTGTGCGATCGGGGCACCGAACAGCGCCATGATTCCGTCGCCGGTGAATTTGTCGACGGTACCCTCGAAGCGGTGGACTCCCTCGCAGAGGATCGCGAAGAAGCGCTCCATGATCTGCCGCCACTGTTCGGCATCGAGGCGCTCGGCCAACTCCATCGAGCCCATCACGTCGGCGAACAGCACCGTCACCTGCTTGCGCTCGCCGGCCAGTCCGGCCGCCTGGTCGCGGATCTTGCGCGTCAGGTGTTCGGGAAGCTCGACCGGGGTGGGCGTGAACGCCGGCGCGGATGCCGGCGATGCGCCGGCTTGTGCCTCGAGCTTCGAGCCGCACTCGTCACAGAACCGCTGCTCGGAGGGATTCTCCGAGCCGCAGGCCGGGCATCGCCTCGTGGCCTCGAGGCTCGCGCCGCATTCGCCGCAGAACCTTGCGCCCTCCCGATTGGGGTGGCCGCAGGAGCTGCAGGCAAGCGGAGCATTGGGCGTTCCCTGTTCCATCCGCGGCCTATCGTAGCTGTGACGCCACCGTTGGCACAGGTGAGACAGATTCGGCACTTCCGCATTCGGCCGAGTGGCGGAAGCGGGAGAGCCGGTGGCCTATGTCGCTCGAACGTCGCGCACCTGAGCGCGGTGGCTGTCCGTCGGCCCGCTGTCGGGATCGACGACCTCGTACTCGACGGCGATAAAATCGATCTCGATCCGATCGCCTTCGGTGATCGAGCCGGCGATGCGATCGCGAACCTCGCCCACGATCTCGAACGTGTGCGGATGCGCTTCGTCGTCGGGATCGAGGTTGAGCAGCATGTGGCCGTCCCCGTCCCAGATGAACTCGACCGTGCCGGCGACCGTGCGCACTCTGTCGCTCACCGGATCAACCAGGTGGTGGGGGCGGCACGGGCACATCTGCGCTGTCCGGCGATGGCCCCGCGGAGGTTGCGCCGGGCGGCGTCGCGTCCTTGTCCCGCTGCGATCGCCACGTCGCCACCGCGAGCACGCCCAGTCCGTATACGACAGCGGCGACGCCGGTCAGGCTTCCGATGAACGGGATCAACGATGCGACGGTCAACACCGCCCAGCCGACCAGCAGCGACACCCAGGGCCTGTGCGGCGGGCCGAGAATCATGCGCCCGACGAGCCACTGGCTCGTCACGTAGCCGACCACATACAGCGGAATCAGCAGTAGCAGCAGTATGAAGCCGAGCGGGATTCCAATCACCGTGACCGCCAGCAGCACGCCAAGGATCGGAACACCCAAGGCGAGCGCCACTCCCCAGCCGATCGACGGCCCGACGCTCGAGCCCGCCGGCTCCAGCACCGCCTCGGCGACGCGCGGAGCGAGCCACAGCAGCAGCAATCCGAGCAGCAGCGTCGAGAGCGCCGCGCCAACCAGCAGCAGGATGCCGAGCACGATCAGCGCGCTCGCGAGCTCGTCCCCGATGTCGCTCGTCTCGAAGCTGCGGACTTCGCCCTCGACCGTCGCGCTCGCCGGCACGACCGGTTTCTCGTCGCCGTAGATGAGGTCGCCGGCCACGCATCCGCGGCGCGTCAGCACGGCCCGATCGGAGAGCGTCACGACATCTCCGTCAACCGTTCCGGAGATCGTCGCGCGTCCGTTCACGACGATCAGGTCCTCCGTCACCTGGCCGGCGACGTTGGCGTCGCCGTCGATCACGACAGCGTTCTCGACCGCGTACCCCTTCGGCACGTCCAAGGTTCCGGTCAGCACCACCTGGTTCTCCGCGTCGAGGGCGCGCAGCCCGGTCGCCGTGGCGACCGGCGGCGGGCAGTCGGCAGAAGCTGCGCCCGGCAGCAGGAGCAGCAACGCAAGCGTCGCGATCGATGCGCGCGCGAGCTTCACGATCGACTCTTCCCCTGCGACTCGACCGCGCCGAACTCGCCGGTTTCCAACTCGTGCGCAACCGCCGCCTCGACCTCAACCTCGTCCGGAGGTGGCTGGCCGCGCACCGTGCGGTCGTGGCGCAGTTGGAACTGGCGGAAACGTTTGACCTTGAAGATCTCCAGCACGAGCACAAGATAGACGCTCGCGGCCAGGGTCACGACGAAGAAGGCCGCCAGCACGAGGCTCCAGCCGAGATCGAAGTTGCCGTGGTCGTCGGAGTACGGAACGAAGCGCAGCGCGAGCGCGAGCGCGGCGAGCGTGAGGGTCCATCCGTACAGGTACGCCACCGTGCGCCGCTGAGAAAACCCGATATCGGCGAAGCGGTGATGGAAGTGCCAACGATCGGCCTCATAGACCGGTCTGCCGTACTTGATCCGCTTGGCGATCACGAAGCTGGAGTCGAGAATCGGCACCGCGAGAATCACCAACGGAAACACGAGTGCGACCACCGCGTTGGTCTTCAACGCCCCCTGGACGACGATCACGGCCAGCAGCAGCCCGAGCAGGTTGGAGCCCGAGTCGCCGAGGAAGATCGAAGCAGGATGGAAGCCGTGGCGCAGGTAGCCGAGTGCGGCGCCGGCAGTCAGCATCGCAAGCACCCCTGCGGCGTTGCGATCGAGCGACAACGCGATCACGGCGAAGGTGATCGCGGCGATCGTGCACACTCCCGCCGCAAGGCCGTCCACGCCGTCGATGAAGTTGACCGCGTTCATCACCGCGACGATCCCAAGCACGGTTAGCGGATACGCCATCCAGGCGAGGTCGAGGTGCCCGAGGAAGGGGAGCGTCATCGTCTCCACCCGGACCCCGGCAACGACGGGTATCACCGCCGCGAGCACCTGGCCCAGCAGCTTCACGTCCGCGGGCAAATCGAAGAGGTCGTCGGCCGTGCCGACCGCCGCGATCGCAGTGGCACCGACGAGGATGCCGTGCGTCTGGCGATCGTTCGGCAGAAAGACGATGCTCGCAGCCAACACCCCGGCGAGGATCGCAACCCCTCCAAGCCTCGCGGTCGGGAACTGGTGCAGGCCGCGCTCGCGCGGCTCGTCGATCGCGCCGATGCGCCAGGCAACGCGTTTCGCGATCGGTGTGGCGATCCACGTCACGACCAGTGCGAGCGAGAAGGCGAGCAGGGCGTCGGTCACGCTGGGCATATCGACTCAGGCCGGTGTGGCGGCCGGCGATGCCGTCGGGTGAGCTTGTCGTTCGTGCCACATGGCGAACGCCAGCAGTCCCCAAAGCTGCCGGCTGTTGTCATGCCGGCCGCAGACGTGATCATCCAGAAGGGCGGACACGACCTCCGGTCGCAGATAACCCTGACGCGCGACGCTCGCCGGTGAGAGCACCTCACGCGCGAATGGCTCCAGCTCACCGCGAAGCCACGAAGCGGCGGGAATCGAGAAGCCCTGCTTGCGCCCGTGCAAGACCTGCTTGGGAATCAGCGTCGAGACGGCCTTGCGCAGCAGTCTCTTCTTGGACAAGCCGCGCACCTTGTGATGCGTGGGCAGTGCGAGCGCCAGCTCGGCGACCACACTGTCACAGAACGGAACGCGCACCTCGAGCGAGTGCGCCATGCTCGCTCGATCCGTCTTCACGAGCAGGTCGTCCGCCAAGTAGATGCCCAGGTCGACATCCTGAAGGCGAGCGAGTTGTGGCGCGCCGTCGGTCTCGGCGTAGCGGGCGCGATACAGATCAACCGGGTCGAGCGCGCCACGGCGATCGGGGCGCAGCAGCTCGGCTCGCGCCTCGTCGGAGAAGATCTCCTTCCACGCGTGGTGGCGCTCGAGCGCGGGCAGGTGAGCGCCGCGCGCAAAGCGCTTTGCCCTGTACTCGAGGCTCACCTTGCGATCGGAGCTGGGGAGCCGCTCGATCAAGGGCCGTAGGGCGCTCGCAACGCGACCCACCCTGGGCGCAAGCATGTCGGCCACATAGGTGTAGTACCCGCCGAACAGCTCGTCTCCTCCCTCGCCGGACAGAGCGACCTTGACACTCCGCGAGGCAAGCTGGGACACGAGATAGGTGGGCAGCGCCGAGGAGTCCGCGAACGGCTCGTCGAACGCGTCGACGAGCTTTGGCAGCAGCTCCACAGCGTCGGGTCGCAGTATCAACTCGTGATGGTCGGTGCCGTAGCGCTCGGCAACGAGGCGCGCCTGCTCGAGCTCGTTGAAGGAATGCTCCTCGAACCCGATCGAGAATGTGGATATTTGATGCGAGCTTTCATGCGCCGCAAGCGCGGCGAGGGCGGAGGAGTCGACCCCGCCCGACAGCAGCACCCCGACCGGTACGTCGGCGACGAGGTGCGCCCTCACCGAGTCGCGCAGGCGCTCACGCAGCTCCTCGGCCAGCGTCTGCTCGTCTTCGGCGCGCACGCGATCCGCAGATGCCGGCTTCGGCCGCGAGTAGCGGCGCAGCGAGATCTCTCCCTTGTGCCAGATCAGGAGATGCCCGGCCGGCAGCTTGTGCGCCTGCTCGTAGATCGTGAGCGGCGCCGGGATCGAGTTGAAGGCGAGAAACGCCTCGAGCGCGTCGAGATCGACCTCGCGCGAGAAGCCCGGCTGGCAGACGAGCGCCTTCAACTCCGAGGCAAACGACAGCACGTCGCCATGGCTGCGGTAGTAGAGCGGCTTGATGCCGAAGCGGTCGCGCGCCAGCAACAGCCGCTGCTCGATCTTGTCCCACAGGGCCAGCGCGAACATGCCGCGCAACTCCTCGACGAAGCCCGGGCCGCGCTCTTCATAGAGGTGGACGAGCACCTCGGTGTCGCTCGAGGTCTCGAAACGGTGACCGCGCTCGCGCAGGCCCGCGCGCAGCTCGCGGTAGTTGTAGATCTCGCCGTTCTGTATGACGTGAACGGTTTCATCCTCGTTGGCGATCGGCTGGTCGCCGCCCGCGAGGTCGATGATCGACAGACGCCGCATCGCGAGCCCGACCGGCCCGTCCACGAGCGCGCCGGAGCTGTCGGGCCCGCGGTGGACCATCACCTCGTTCATGGCCGCAACGGCCGCCGGGTCGGCCTCACCGTTTCGCACGGCTATGCCACAAATTCCGCACATGGGGGGCGATTCTAGGGGCGCTCAACACTTCCCCCCGGCAGGGGAAAAGGGTGGGGAGATAGCTTTAGTGTGCTAAGTTGTGATCATGCGTCTACACATTACGCTCGCCGACCAGGTGGTCCACGACCTCGATCGTCGCGTCGGTCCTCGCGGCCGCAGCGGTTTTATCGCCCGCGCCGTGCAGCAGGCGCTCGACGACGAGCGACGTTGGGAGAAGATCGAGCAAGCGATCGGCTCCGTGCCGGACCACGGACACGAATGGGACGACGACCCTGCGGCATGGGTGCGCGCGCAGCGGCGCGGGGCAGAGCGACGCGTCGGATAGTGGCCCAGGTCCTGCTCGACACCACCGTTCTCGTTGACGTGCTTCGAGGCCGCGAAGGCGCAGCACGAGGTCTTCTGATGCTTCGCGAGCGCGGCGATACTCCTTGCACGTGCGCGATCAATGTCGAGGAGACCGTGCGGGGCCTGCGAGAGGGCGAACGCGATAGGGCGGCGGCGTTGCTCACCGGTCTGACCGTGATACCACTGGGACGCAGCGAGGGTGAGTTGGCCGGGCGCTGGCGCGGCGACTACGCGAAGCGCGGCAGGACGCTCGCCCAGGCAGACTGCCTGATCGCGAGTGCCGCGAGTCTTTCGAGGTCGCGTCTTGCGACCGGCAATCCCAAGGACTTCCCGATGACCGATCAGCTCGAGGTTGAATACTGGCCCGCCGGCGAGTGACGCGAGCGGCTGCAGCTATCTAGGACCCGTTCAGCACTCGCGCCAGCTTGCGGAAAGGCAGCGTGACGATTCGCCAGGCGGTCGCGAGGCACACGCGCAGGTACAGCCGCGTCGATCTGTCGGCGATGAACTCGAGGTCATGCGCCAGCTTCTCGACCCAGCTCGTCTCTCGCGTCATGCGAAGCTGGGCGAAACCGGTGATACCCGGCCTCACGACCAGGCGCTGCCAGTACTGGGGAATTTCCACGCACAGCTCCTCGAAGAACGTCGGGCGTATCGGGCGCGGGCCGACGATCGACATGTCCCCGCGCAGCACGTTCCAAAGCTGTGGAATCTCGTCGAGATGCAGGAAACGTAGTACCCGCCCCAGCCGCGTCTGCTCGAGCGTCGTTTGTTCGGTCAGCTCGCTGCCGTAGTACTGGCCGATGCGGCCTTCCGCACCGGACTTGAGCGTCCGGAACTTGTACATCGTGTAGATGCCGCCACCACGGCCAACGCGGCGGCCGCGGTAGAGGACACCGCGCCCGGAGGTCACCAGGATGGCAACGGCGGCCAGGGCCAAGAACGGCGAGAGCAGCACCAGGGCGACCGACGAGAGGGCCACGTCGAGCGCCCGCAACTCGCTGTCCACCCGTCGCGGCCGTGCGTATTCGTGCGCCATGCGTGCGTAGCGCTCGGCTAGCGTCTCGGCGCGAGACTGCGCCGCGCCTGCCACAGGATCCGAACACGTCTCGATACGCACCGGATTGTCTGAAGTGTTCATGCCACATCTCCGACGATCATCTCTACCAGAACCTCGGGGTCGCGGCGAGTCTTGACTCCCTCCCGCTCGCGCTTGACCAGCGCTAGCGCGTGTGGATCGGTCAGCGGTCGCAGGCGTCCGGACTGGATCAGGGCCTCGTCGACGCCGCCGAGCCGGCCGCCGTAGGTCGTGTACACGGGCGTGCCGAGAGCAACCGCCTCACGATTCATCGTGCCTCCCGCCGAGACGACCAGATCGGCAAGCGCCACGAGACTCTGGGCATCGACGGCGTGCTCGGGCACCACCGCTGAAGGCAGCTCCAGCGAGCGCACGTAGTCGCGCTGCTCGGCGGTGCGTGGCAACACGATCGCCTGCGCACTCGGATCGCGGCCAATGTGTTCGAGCATCTGCGGGAACAGCGGATTCGACTTGCGGTGATACAGCGAGACGTCGGGGGGCGGTCGCAACACGACGAGCACCCTGCTGCGATCGATGCCCAGGGAATCGAGCACGCCTTCGTCGGGCTCGAAGTCGGACAGGTAGTAGTCCTCCTTCAGACCCGGGTACTGAACCAGCTTGTCCGGACCCACTCCGTAACGACGCAGACGCTGCGGAGGTATCGCGTCGGGGGTGATCACGCGCCTCGCGGGCCGGCACCCCACGTTGTGTTGAAGCGTGGCGAATTCGTAGTCGAACATGTTGACGGCGGGAACCTTCAGCCGGCGGGCAGTCAGCGCAAGGTCGTTCGATCCGTGTCCGACGGCGAGTTCGAAGCCCCTGCCGCGGCCAAACCGCCTCATGGCGCGCGTGCGCGAGAGCAGCGACGCGAACTTGCGCGCCCTCGATGCGCCACCGTGCCGCCCGAAAGAAGTGTGCTCGATGCCGTGCAACTCTAGTAGCTCGAGCGTCTGCGCATAGTCGCGCGCCGTCACTTCGACCTCGTGCCCGGCGTCGCGCAGGCGCGGGATGATCGGCCGGAACACGAGCACGTGCGCCGGCGCCGTCATGTCGATCCAAATCCGCATCGGCCGCTGGAAGCTGGCGCCCGCCGGTGTTAAACCGTCGCGCTGCCGAGCGGCTCGTAGATCGGGTACCGCTCTATCAGCGCGCGTGTGCGATCACTCAACTCGGCGCGCCGCGCGTCATCGTAGGCGACATCGAGCGCGGCACCGACCACCCCGCCCACCTCGCGCAGATCCTCCTCCAGAAAACCACGCGTGGTCAACGCCGGTGTGCCGATGCGCAGGCCGGACGCCTGCATGGGTGGACGTTGATCGAAGGGAATCGCGTTGCGGTTGACGGTGATGCCGACCTCGGCCAACCGATCCTCGGCCTGCCTTCCGTCGAGCCCGTCCATGCCGAGGTCCACCAGCACGAGATGCACGTCCGTGCCACCCGTGAGCACGTCCAACCCGCAATCGAGCAAGGCGTCCGCGAACGCCTGCGCGTTGGTGACCGTCTGGCGCTGGCGTTGACGGAACACCTCCGACTGCGCGATCTTCAAGCAGACTGCCTTTGCCGCTATGACGTGCTCGAGCGGGCCGCCCTGCTGACCTGGGAAGACCGCCCGGTCGATGTCCGCGGCCAACTCCTCCTTGCAGAGGATCATCCCCGCCCGTGGCCCACCCAGCGTCTTGTGGGTGGTGGTCGTCACGACGTCGGCGTGTGGAACCGGGTTGGGATGCTCGCCAGCGGCGACGAGCCCGGCGAAGTGCGCCATGTCGACCATCAGCTTCGCTCCCACCTCGGCGGCGATCTCACTGAAGCGCGCGAAGTCGAGTTGGCGCGAGTAGGCCGACCAACCAGCAACGATCAACTTCGGCCGGTGCTCCTTTGCAAGCCGCTCCACCTCGTCCATGTCGACGACGTGGTCGTCGCGACCCACGTGGTATGCGACGACGTTGTAGAGCTTGCCCGACACGTTCAGCTTCATCCCGTGCGTCAAGTGGCCGCCGTGGGCAAGCTCCAATCCCATGATCGTGTCCCCCGGCTCGAGCAGCGCCATGTAGGCCGCGTTGTTGGCCTGGGCACCCGCATGCGGCTGCACGTTGACGTGCTCGGCGCCGAAAAGCTGCTTGGCGCGATCGATCGCAAGCTGCTCGGAAACGTCGACCCACTCGCAGCCACCGTAGTAGCGCCTGCCTGGATACCCCTCGGCGTACTTGTTCGTCAGCACCGAGCCCGTCGCTTCGAGAACCGCGCGCGGGACGAAGTTCTCCGACGCGATCATCTCCAAAGTGTTCTGCTGACGCTCGAGCTCCTTCTGCAGAACATCGGCGATCTCGGGATCGACAGCCGATATTGGCTCGTCGAAGAAGTCGGGCGGCAGCCGCGTCATCTGGTGGCCTCCTCCGCCTCGGTCGGCGTGCCCCCGGGCAACTCACCCTGCTCGACCTCGCTGATTTGGGTGACCCGCCGCTCGTGCCGGCCGCCCTCGAAGCCGGTCGCGAAGAACGTCTCCACTATCTGAGCCGCGTGCTCAGGGGTCAGCTTGCGACCCGCAAGCGCCAGCACGTTGGCGTCGTTGTGACGGCGGCTCATCTCGGCGTCGTCGGGGTCACGGGCGTTGACCGCACGGACCCTCGCGAGCTTGTTGGCCACGATGCTGACGCCGATGCCACTGCCGCACGCCAGCACCGCACGCTCGGCAGTGCCGTCGGAGACGAGCTTCGCGGCTCGCGCGGCGTGCACGGGATAGTCAACCGACTGCTCAGAGTCGGTCCCGCAATCGATCACGTCGTGACCGGCCCTCGCGAGCTCGGCTACGACGGTCTCCCGCAGCGGAAAACCCGCGTGATCGAAGCCAACGGCGACGCGCATTGCTGAATCATACGTTTGCGACGGCCGTAGGCCAGCGCTCCAGCATGCGGGGGGTCGAGGGGGCGCTGAGCCCCCGTTTATTCAAGGACCCGAGCGATCCGCTCAGCAGACATCGCGCCCTCGCGCAGCACCCTCCACGATCCGTCCTGGTCGTAGCGCGAAAGGTCCACGACCGTCGAGGCGATGCCGGGCAGCTCGCCGCCATCGAGCTGGAGGTCGACCGCTTCCCGCAGCTCGGGCGCGACATCGGGCAATCTGCGCGCGTCGGGTCCGCCGACGACGTTGGCGCTGGTTTGGAAAACCGCGCACTTGGCCGCTGCGAGGGGCTCGAGCCTGCCTTCCAGCCGTGGCACGCGCAATCCGCGGCTCTGTCCCGCCGCGTCGATCACGACCGTGACCGGGCCTGGCAGCAAACGCTCGAGTGCCGCTCGTGTGCGCCGGCCGGTTCCGGTCACGTGGTCGAGCGCCGCCTGCAGGGAGAAGTACATCGTTGCCGACGGCTTACTCTGTTCCCTTCCTTTGATCAGATGGACCCGCTTGATCGCCTCGGCATCCTCGGAGCTGCAGCCGACGCCATAGACGGTGTCGGTGGGAAAGATCGCTATGCCACCCTCGGCGATGCAGCGCTCGAAGGCCTCGACGTCGAGGCCGCCCAACAACTACGGCCGCCTGCGGCCGGTCACGACGCGCGGCATGCCGGCCAGGTCGCGCGGCGTCTTCAAGCCACGCAGACCGGCACGCTCGAACAGAGACTCGACCTCGCGCGACTGGCCCTGCCCGATCTCGACCGCGAGCGTACCGCCGCGCGTGAGCACGGCAGCCGCCGCGGGTACCAGGTCACGGATCACGTCGAGTCCGTCTGAGCCGGCCAGCAACGCCTCCTGCGGTTCGTAGAGTGTGATCTCCGGCTGGAGCCCGGCCCACTCGCCGTCGCGCACGTACGGCGGGTTGGAAACGATCAAGTCATAAGGGCCGCCGACGATCAGATCGGCGATCATCAGCTCGACCTCGACACCCAGCGCTGCGGCATTGGCGCGCGAAACCTCGATCGCCCCGGGCGAGTTGTCGATTCCGGTCACCCGTACCCCGACGCGCTCACGTGCGATCGCCAGGGCAATCGCGCCGCTGCCCGTTCCGATGTCGAGCACGCGCTGCCCGTCCAGCGCGGTCTCGACGAGTAGCTCGGTCTCGGGGCGCGGGATCAGCACCCGCTGGTCGACGTGCAGCTCTAGATTGCGAAAGTGTGCGCGCTCGAGGATGTAGGCGAGCGGCTCCCTGCTGCGGCGGCGCTGGACCAGTCGCTCGAAGGCCTCGGATTGGGACTGCTCCAGCTCGCGGCCGGGGTCGGCGTGCAACTCGGCGCGACCGACCGCCAGCACCTCGGCCAGCAGCAACTCCGCGTCGAGCTGCGGCAAATCGACGTTGGCCGCCTCGAACGTGGCGGTCGCCAGCCCCAATGCGTCGCCGACCGATGCAACCGCTCCCAGCATCTTCTGATCGATTCCCGCGCCGCTACGCGGCCTGGGCCTCCAGCTTACGTCGACGCTCGTCCGCGGTCAGCGCATCGGTGAACTCGCCCAGCTCGCCCTCCAGCACCCCCCCGAGGTTGTGGGAGGTGAGCTTCACGCGGTGATCGGTGACGCGGCCCTGCGGGAAGTTGTAGGTGCGAACCTTTTCGGAGCGCTCACCGGTTCCGACCTGCGAGCGCCGATCCGCCGCCTGCTCGGCCTGCTGCTCGGACAGCGCGCGCTCGTACAGGCGGGCACGCAGAACGCGCATCGCCTTCTCGCGGTTTTGGAGCTGCGATTTCTCGTCCTGCATCGCAACGACCAATCCCGTCGGCTGGTGGGTGATGCGAACGGCCGAGTCGGTCGTGTTGACCGACTGGCCGCCCGGGCCGGATGAACGATAGACGTCGACCTGGAGGTCGTTCGGATCGACCTGGACCTCGACCTCCTCGGCCTCGGGCAGGATCGCGACCGTCGCCGTGGAGGTGTGGATGCGACCCTGCGACTCGGTCTGAGGCACGCGCTGCACGCGATGCACGCCGGCCTCAAACTTGAACACGCTGTAGGCGCCCTCGCCCTTGACCGCGAAGGTGACCTCCTTGAAACCCCCGGTCGCGCCCGCGCTGTGGCCCAGCATCTCGGTCTTGAAGCCGAGCGCCTCCGCGTACTTGGCGAGCATCCGATACAGGTCGCCGCCGAACAGCGCGGCCTCGTCGCCCCCGGTCCCGGCCCTGATCTCGACGATCACGTTCTTGGAGTCGTTCGGGTCGCGCTCGACCATCGCGAGTCGCAGGTCCTCGGCGAGCTGCTCGATGCGCAAGCGCGAGGCCGAGGCGATCTCCTGGTACTCCTTGCGTTCGTCAGCATCGAGTCCGCCGGCTTCGAGTAGCTCCTCGGCGTCGGAAGCGTCGCGCTCGGCCTTTTGGTATTCCTGCGCGAGCGCGTGCGCAGATTGCAAGTCGCCATGGCTGCGCGCGACCTCCGCGTAGCGGGCGCGGTCGTTGATCACGGCCGGATCGACGAGCTGCTCTTCAAGCTCCGAATAGCGGCGCTCCACCTGCTCGACCAGGCGTTCGATGACGGACGTGTCCGTGCTCATGCTGAAAAGTTACCCGGGCGCGCCGACCATCACGCGCCGACTTCCATGCCGACCAGGTCCTGCTCGGTGTAGGAGTCGGGGTTCTCGACCGAGAGGACCGCCTCTAGCGAGGCGATCGCTACCGCGAGCTGGTCGAGCGAGGGCTCGCGCGTCGTCAGCCGCTGGAGCTGGAGACCCGGCCACATCAACGCCCGCACCCAACGCCTACGGCGGTTGCGGCCGGCCCAGCGGATCACCTCGTACGCGATCCCGGTGACGATCGGGAAGCCGATTATGCGCGAAGCGATCAGCCACGGCAGCGGCAGGATCCCCAGCGGCGCAAACACCAGGAAGGCGACGATTACCACGATCAGCAGGAAGCTGGTGCCGCAGCGGATGTGAAATCGCGAGTAGCGCTTCGCGTTCTCGGGCGTCAGCTCCTCGCCGCCCTCGTAACAGGCGATCGTCTTGTGCTCGGCGCCGTGATACTCGTAGACACGCCGCAGGTCGTTGATCCTGGAGATCAGCCAGATGTAGCCGATCAGGATCGATATGCGGACGAGCTTCTCGACGACCACGAACACGAACGAACTGCCGAGCTGGTCGCGGCCGAAGTTCGTCAGCACGACCGGCAGCACGAAGAACAACCCGACGGCAAACACGAGCGATACCGTGATCGCCACGGCCCACGTGCGACTGGTGATCTCCTCCTGCTCATCGGGGTCGAGCTGCGCGTTGGCTGAGATCATCAGCGCCCTGATGCCGATCTTCATCGACTCGACCAGCGCCACGACGCCGCGAACTATCGGCAGCCGCAGCAGGCGGTGACGCTTGATCGAGGACACGAACGGCTCCGAGTGAACCTCGATGCCGCCAAGCGGCTTGCCTTCGCGATCGACCGCCGGCCCGCCGTTCTCGCTCGGCGCGAGCCGCCAACCTTCGGGAAGCTGAACCGGGCCATCCACCGCTCCGTTGTCGCTCGGTGTCGAACCCTCAGAGCTCCCGGTTTCGGCGTCCAAGCCGAAACCGCCCTTTCTATCTGCTGGCAGCCGGACTCCGACCGCCCAGGTCGAGACGCCCCTCATCATCACGCCCTCGAGCACCGCCTGGCCGCCGATCGGCAGGTCACGCGGCGACATCAGCAGATCGTCGGAGAGCCGGATCGGCTTGTCCGCCTCCATCGGGAACTGCGGCGCGGGCGGCGTGTTCGTGCTGTCAGCTTTCGGGTCGGCGCTCATGGGGTCGGCTCCGGGTCCGTCCGGAGACATCCAATCGTAGCGGCGACGCCTATTGGGACTTGCGCCTCTTGGCGACCCGGCGCTGGAAGCGCTCGACCCGCCCGCCGGTGTCGACCAGCTTCTGCTTGCCCGTGTAGAAGGGATGGCACTCCGAGCAGATCTCGACGTGCAGCTCGGGCCTGGTCGAGCGCGTCGTGAACTCGTTGCCGCAGGTGCAGCGCACGTGAGCCTCTACATATTCGGGGTGAATGCCCTGCTTCATGTCCCACATGTTAGCTATCGGCGATAGCCCGCTGAGGATGAACGGTCGCTCAGGGCGACACGAGCCGTGCCGCCAGCACCAGGATCCCCAGCGTGCACAGCAGTACCAGGCCGTTGACTATTCCCGCGCGGATGCTCTTGCGGCGGATAGTCGCGGCCAGCTCGGGATCGTCCGGTGTTTCCAGCGCCCGTGTCCGAAGCCGGGTCAGCGCCGGCCCCTGCACGAGGCTGTGGAAGAGGGTCAAGGCGATCACCACGACCACCAGCGCCAGCTTGTCCGACAGCCGCTTGCCGTAGTCGGTTTCCGATAGATCGCTCCAAGACGCGAGTCGGTCGGTGGCCATGTCGGTACCGGTTGCTATGAGCACCAACATCGCGATTCCGCCCACCAATAGAAAGCGTCGCCCAAGCGCGCGGAACAACGCGATGCGCTGCGGTCCCTCAGGGATCGTCGCGCGGATCACGCCGACCGAGGCGCCCAGGAACACCAACCCGCCGGCCCAGATAGCAGCGCAGATCAGGTGAAGCGACCGGATCGCGGTGTCAACGCTCACCAGCGCAGCCGTTCGACATTGACCGCGATATGCGCGGTCAATG
>JBBDJG010000027.1:0-17416 GCA_040880005.1 Solirubrobacterales bacterium | reverse complement strand
CAACAGTCGAGGCCGGTGACCGCCACGAGCGCTAGACGATCGTGTAGAGCGGGCCGTCGCCGCCCTCGGGCGGAGTTAGGCGGCCACCCTTGGCCGTGATCGCGCCGCATTGGACGCAGTTGGAGGCGGCGACGTGCACGTCCACGACCTTGCGCTCGCCGGCCTTCGCCTGCTCGAGCTGGTCCTCCGGGATCTCGTAAACCTGCGCCGGACACATCGACACCCACGTCTGGGCGATTTCGTAGGGCACCTCGGTCTGGATGCGGATATGGCTGGGTGCGTCGTCGCGGGTCGCATTGCCGGACGCGAACACCGACGAGAGCTTGTCGAAGGTGTATTTGCCGTCGGGCGCGAGGTACATGTCACTGGCATTGCCGATGAACATCTCGTTCTCGGCATCGTGCTCCTGCTTCCAGTGACCGCCCGGAAACGCACCTTTCGTGATCGTCATCGCGCTCGCAATCGCGCCGCCGATGAAGAACCCGTTCGAGAACGGCTGGCGCATGTTGCGCGACTCGTACAGGTCCTCCCCGATCGGCCCTTTGCGAACCTTCGCGTCGTAGGCCTCGAAGTTGATCGAATCGTCCTTCAGCGCGTCGACGATCGTCTCCGCCGCATAGATGCCGGCGTGCATCGCGTAGTGCACGCCCTTCAGCACCGGAATGTTGACCATCCCGGCGCCATCGCCGGCGATGCACATGCCGGGAACCGAGAGATGCTTGGGCATCGCAAAGTAGCCGCCCGAGGGGATCGTCTTGGCGCCCCAGGCGACACGCTTGCCACCGTCGAGGATCTTGCGGATGAAGGGATGGGTCTTGAGCAGCTGCAGCGCGTCGTGGCAGGAGAAGGTGGCATCGGTGTAGTCGAGCCCGACCACCAGGCCGATGCACACCTTGTCCTCGCCCATCGGGTAGATGAAGCTGCCGCCGAACTCGTTGTACTTGGACGACTTGCGCAGTGGCCAGCCCATCGTGTGGATGACCCGATCGAGTGGCTTGGGCACCTCCCAAACCTCCTTCACGCCCAGCTCCCAGCGCTGTGGGTCCTCCCCACCGATATCGAAGTAGTCCTGCACCGCCAGCGAGAGGTGGCCGAGCGTGCCCTCTGCCAGCACGGTCGCCCTCGCGATCACGTCGGAGCCCGGCTCGAAGTTCGGCAGCGGCTCGCCCTCCTTGCCGCGGCCCTTGTCGCCGGTGCGCACTCCGACGACGATTCGGTCATCCACCAGCAGCTTGGTCGCGGCCGTCTCGGGCAGCACGTAGACGCCCGCCTCCTCCGCCTTTCCGGACAGAAAGCGCCCGAGCTGCGCCACCGAGGTGACGTAGTTTCCGTGGTTGCGGAAATTGGGCGGCTCGGGGATCAACGGAAGTGCTTGTTTTTCCGTGAGCAGGTAAACGGCGTCCTTTTTCACCTCACCGAACACCGGCCAGTCTTCTGGCTCGAGGTCCGGAAACAGCGCCTTCATCGCGGAGGGGCGCACGTTCGCGCCGGACAGCAAATGCGCGCCCGGCGTCTTGCCCTTCTCGATCACCGCGACCGGCACCTCACCGAGCTTGTCCGCCAACTCGGGCTCGTGCTCGAGCAGCTGCATGAGCTTGATCGCGCACGCGAGCCCGGCCGGCCCGCCGCCCACGATCGCGACACCGACCTCGATGCGCTCGTCCTCGGCGTCGGTCGGCGGCCCCACGAACTCCGAGTCGGAGACGGGTGGCGGATACTGGGCCGGCGCTACGGCCATTGGTTCAGCCCTTCTTGGACTTGATCGCGTCGGTGAGCTTGGGCACGATCTTGTGCAGGTCGCCCACCACGCCGAGGTCGCAGAACTCGAAGATCGGCGCGTTCGGGTCCTTGTTGATCGCGACGATGTTCTCAGAGCTTTGCATCCCCACCTTGTGCTGGATGGCGCCGGAGATGCCCGCCGCCAGGTAGAGCTTCGGCGCGACGGTCTTGCCCGTCTGGCCGATCTGCGCAGCGTACGGATACCAGCCCGCGTCAACGACGGCGCGCGTGGCGGCGACCGCGCCGCCGAGCGCCTCGGCGAGCTGCTCGCACATCTCGAAGCCCTCCGCCTTGCCGAGCCCGCGACCGCCCGCAACGAGGAAGTCGGCGTCTTCGATGTTGACGTCCTCTCCGCGCTGCTCCCCGCGGGTGACCATCTTGGCCTTGGTCGACCAGGGCGACAGCTCGACATCGACATCGACGACCTCGGCGGAGCCGCCGTTTCGCTCGACCACGTCAAACGCGTTCAGTCGGCCGATGATGATGCCCGGCTCGCCAACGTACGAGACGTCGGCGACCTGCGAGTCCTGAAGGATCGGACGCACCGCCACGAGCTTGCCGTCGGAGACCTTGACCTCCGTGACCTCCATCGTCACGCCGGCACCAAGGCGTGCGGTCAAGCCAGCGCCGATCTCGAAGCCGAGTAGACCGCCACCGAACAGCGCATACGAGTACCCGTCGTCGGTGATGACCTTCGCCATCGCATCGACGATCGGCTGCGCAAGTCCCTCCGGCACGCTCTTCGCGCGATAGGCCTTGGCGGCTCCGTAGGCGCCAAGCGACTGGCAGGCAGCGTCCGCGACGTCGCCGACCACCAGCGCGGCCGCCTCGCCTCCCAGCTCGCCCGCGAGCTTGGACGCCTCGGAGACGGCGCCCAGCGAGTTCTTGTTGAAGTTGTTTTCGTCGTCGTGAAGGACGTAGACCAGAATGCCACCCATTTAGACCAGCTTCCTTTCGTCCAGCCAGGCGACGATCTTCTCGACCGTCTCATTCGTGTCCTCGTCCTCGAACACCTCACCCTTCTCCTTGGCCGGCGGCGGGTTCAGCGCCAGCACTGCCGTGCGTGAGCCCTCCTGCCCGACCCTCGACGCCTCGATGCCCGCGTCGGCTACCGACAGCGTCTCGAGCGGCTTCTTCTTGGCGCCCATGATCGCCTTCAGACTCGGGTAGCGCGGCTCGTTGATTGCGTCGCCGACGCTGATCACCGCGGGCAGCTCCACCTCCACCGTGTCGTAGCCGTACTCGGCCTGGCGCTCGCAGCGCAGCTTGTTTCCCTCGACGTCCATCTTGATCACCTGAGTGAGTGACGGCATCTGGAGGTGATCGGCGATCACCGCGCCCATCGTGTAGCACTCGCCGTCATCCGACTGCTGGCCGAGCAGCACGAGGTCTGGGCTTTCTTTCTTCAAGATTTGTCCGATCGCGTACCCCGACGCACAAACGTCCGAACCGGCCAGCGCCTCGTCGGCGAGATGAAGTGACCGATCGGCGCCCAGCGATACCGCCTTGTGCAGTGCGCGTACGGCCGACTCGGGACCCATCGTGACCGCGACGATCTCCTCCACGGCCGCTCCCCCCTCCTTGACCTGCATCGCAGCCTCGATTGCGTGCGTGTCGAACGGGTTGAGGTTTGTCTCGCCGCTGCGGTCGAGGCGCAGCGTGTTGGAGTCCATGCGCTTCTCAACGGCTGCGTCGGGAACCTGCTTTACGAGGACACAGATCTTCAAGAGCTAAAGCCTCCTGTTTTGTCTGCGGTACACGCGGAATGGAGCGCGGAGCGCAAAGCTATTGGTTTTGCGCTGCTCGACAGCGCCCGCAATAGTAACCGATTGACCAATCAATCGTGGATATTGACATCGCAGAGCGGGCGCGGCCTTGGCGCGACCTTGGCATGTCCTCAGCCGACCGCCTTGCGAACGAACTCGATGATGTCCTGAGTCGAGGCGCCTGGCGTGAAAACATCCGAGACGCCTGACTTCTTCAGCTCGGCGATGTCGTCGGCTGGGATCGTCCCGCCCACGATCACGACCACGTCACCCGCCCCCTTCGCGTCGAGCAGCTCGGTCACGCGCGGCACCAGCGTCATGTGAGCACCCGACAGGATCGAGAGACCCACCGCGTCGGCGTCCTCCTGGATCACCGTTTCGGCGATCTGTTCAGGCGTCTGGTGCAATCCGGTGTAGATCACCTCCATGCCCGCATCGCGCAGCGCGCGAGCGATGATCTTGGCGCCACGATCGTGGCCGTCGAGCCCCGGCTTCGCGACTACAACGCGGATCTTGCGCTTCGACTGCTCTCCCCCGGCCGGGGAATCGGGCGTGGCCTGCATCAGGCGCGCGATTCTACATGTGCTGTGCCAACGGCCGTGGACCGGTGACTACGCTGCAGCGCGTCCATGTTCGGACGCAACCGGACGGTCGTCCTCGATCGCGATCGCTTTGGCTATCGCGCGGTTACAGACAACCGTACGATCTCGACCCAGCGCCTTTGCCGTGTAGAGGGCGTGATCCGCCGCCCGCATCAACGCGTCGATCTCGTAGCCGTGGGCCGGATAGCTGGCGATGCCGAAGCTGATCGTGAGGTGCACCTCCTGGTCTGCAAACGCTCGGTGCGTCGCGGCTCGCACCCGCTCGGCCAGCATGTACGCGCCGGCCTCGTCGGTGCCGGGCAGCAGTAGCGCGAACTCCTCGCCGCCCATCCGGACGGCGAAGTCCACGCGTCGCGCCTCGTCGTGGAACAGCGCGGCCATCTGCTTGAGCGCCTCATCGCCGGCGCCGTGACCGAGCTCGTCGTTCATCCGTTTGAAGTGATCGACGTCAGCCATCATCAGGCTCATCGGCCTCGCCGAGCGTCGCGAGCGCTCCAGCTCCATCTCGAACTCCTGCTTGAACGCGCGACGGTTGAGCAGGCCCGTGAGTGGATCGGTGCGCGCGGCGCGATCGAGCTCGGCCACCAGCTGCTCGATCCGATCACGGACGCGCTCGATCAGGTTGCCGGTCAGCACGAGGATCCCGACGGTCAGTGCCCAATACGGGATCGCGCCTTCCGGCCTCTCGATCGCCAGCACGGCCCCGTACGTGACGGCTATCAAGAGATTCTGGACCGCACCCCACTTGGCGCCGTGGAAGTAGAAGGCGGCGACGATCACAGGCACGTACAGGATCACGAGCGGGCTGGCGGGGCGGTGCGTGAAGTACAATACCGGTGCTATCAGCGCGACCGCTAGCGCCGTGCTCGCCGGAAATGTCCAACTCGGCAGGCGGTCGAAGCCGATCATCAGGGTGAGGGCCACCGCCATCCCCGCTGCGCTCACCGCGAGCATGCCGGGCCTATCGATGTTGGGAAGCCGGGTGACAAGACTGAGACAGAGCCCGAGCAGCGAGACGCCACCCCACGCGTACATCGCAAAGCGGGCACGCGAGGCCATGTCGAGGTTCCCGTAGGAATCGCCGAGCTTCGCGTAGCGCCATTCGAACCTGCGCTTCAGCTCAGCGCGGATCATGGTGTCTCGGTTGGGGTCGGGATTGCCATTACGCTGCCCGCGGCCAGACCCGCTTGCCTTCCTTCTCGAGCAGCTTCATGAACGCTTCGACCACAGCGGGGTCGAACTGCGTGCCGGCACATTCGAGCAGCTCCATCTGCGCCGCTTCCGCGCTCAGCGCCGGCCGATAGACACGGTCGGAGGTCATCGCCTCATAGGCGTCGGCCACGGCCAGAATGCGCGCCTCCAGCGGAATCTCCTCACCGCGCAGTCCCATCGGGTACCCCTCCCCGTCGGGACGCTCCTGATGCGCCAGCACCCATTCGCGAATGTCGTCCATGTCCGCGCCCTCGAGGATGCGGGCGGCAATCTCAGGATGCTTGCGCATCAGCTTCCACTCGTCGGCCGAGAGTGGGCCCGGCTTTTGGAGGATCGAATCGGGCACGCCCACCTTCCCGACGTCGTGCAGAATCCCCGCCAACCTCACCCGCTCTGTCGTCTCCGGTGGCAATCCAAGTTCGCCGGCCGTCAACTCGCAGTAGCGCCCCACCATCTGGGAATGCCTGGCGGTGCCGGCGTCGCGCACGTCGAGCGTTTCGGCGAGCGCGACAACGGTCGCCAGATGGCCCTCGCCGATCAAACTGCGAGAGGCGTTGCCACCCGCAATCGTGCTGGCGATCTCGGAGCTGTAGATCACGCAGCGGTCGCGTCCCAGCGACTTCGCGGCGTAGAGCGCGTGATCGGCCGCGCGCAGCAGCGGCTCGGCGGTCTCGCCGTGACCCGGAAAGTTCGCGACGCCGAAGCTGACCGTGAGAGCGACCGGCTGGGCGCCGAACGCCTCACGTATGCCGGTTCGCAGCCGTTCCGCGAGCATGAACGCGCCGTGCTCGTCGGTGTCGGGCAGGATGAACGCGAACTCCTCGCCGCCCATGCGCGCACACACGTCCACGCGCCGTTTCTCTCTGAGGAATATCTCGCTGACGGATTGCAGGGCTGCATCTCCTGCGTGATGACCGAAGCGATCGTTGACCTCCTTGAAGTGGTCGAGGTCACCGACCAGCACGCTCATGAGCTGCTGGCCACGCCACGCACGTTCGAGCTCCAGCTCGAACTGCTCCTCGAATCCACGTCGGTTGAGTAGTCCCGTCAGCGTGTCGGTACGAGCGGCATCCTGGAGCTTGTCAACGAGCCAGTCGATGCGCGCACGTATCCGGCTCATCAGGAAGCCGACCATGGCGACGAGGCCCATCGTCTCGACCCAGGCGCTCACCGCGTCGCTGAACACCGCCACCTGAGTCAACACAAGTGCGTAGCAGATGCCCATCCAGATGAGTTGAAGGACGGCCTGTCGGCGCGTGAAGAAGTAGAACACCGACACGGCGATCGCGACGTAGAGCACGCCGGCCGGCCCGGCGGCATCGCCCTGAAAATAGACTGCCAACGACACGACCACGGCGCCGAATGCGACGATCGCCTGGAACATCCAATCCGCGATGCGATCAAAACCGATCACGAGGATGACCGCACCCATTATCGCGCCGATCGCTGTGAGTGCGATGCCCAACTCGTTGTCACGCGGTGTGTGTGGCAGCACCAGCAGGATCAACCCGAGCAGCCCGCCGGAGCCCATCAGGTACGCGCCGAAGCGTGCCGTCAGCGCGCGGTCGATCTTTCCCGCACGGTTGAGCCCTCCATCGGAGGGTTCCCACCTGAGTCTGTCTTTCAGTGAGGGGTTCATCCGTCCCTCGCTGCTTTCGAACCATCCTTGGTCAGCACGGCCTCCAGCCCTATCCCAGGCGCACCCAGACTGTGGACGCGCCTTCTGCACACTTATCGACGTTTGTCCTAGTAGCGTGAGCCGCCGATCGGGAACTGGCCAGGTGGCCAGTTTGCGGTCAGATCCGGCTCTGCGCCGCATCCTGGCGGCCCCTGGCGGAGGTCAGTCGACCCGCTGGGAGCTCTGCTCCAGCCGGCCCTCCCGAAGGGCCTCGCGCAGCGCCTTCTTGTCGAACTTGCCGACGCTGGTCTTGGGAACCGCCTCGATGAAGGCGAAGTCGTCGGGCATCCACCACTTGGCGACTCGGGGGGCGAGGTGCTCGCGTAGCTCATCGCTCGTGACCGTCGCCTCGCTCCTGATCACCACGCACGCCAGCGGCCGCTCGCTCCACTTCTCGTCGGGGGTGGCGATCACGGCCGCCTCGACGACGTCCGGGTGCGCCATCAGATGGTTTTCCAGCTCCACCGAGGAGATCCACTCGCCACCCGACTTGATCACGTCCTTGGAGCGATCGGATATGCGCATGAAACCCTGGCCGTCGATGGTCGCTATGTCTCCGGTGCGAAGCCAGCCGTCACGGAATTTGTCGGCGCCACTCGGATCCTCGTAGTAGTCGCTCGCAATCCACGGCCCACGCACCTCGACTTCACCGGTCGCAGATCCGTCCCGTGGCACCTCTTTTCCGTCGTCGTCGGTCAGTCGCGCCTCGACGAGCGGGACGATGCGACCCGTGGCGGTCCGGTAGCTCCATTCCTCCTCGGTGCCGACGACCGACTGAGGCGGCTTCGCCACCGACCCGATCGGGCTCATCTCGGTCATTCCCCAGGCCTGGACCATCTCGACGTTGTGACGCTCGTGGAACGCGCGCGCGAGCGCTTCGGGCATGGCCGCGCCGCCGCAAACGATCATTCGCAGGCTGGATAGATCGGCGCGCTGCTCGTCCACGTAGCGCAGCAGGTCGAGCCAGACGGTCGGCACGCCGGCTGCCAACGTCACACGTTGCTGCTCGATCAGCTTCGCCAGCGGCTCGCCCTGAAGAAACCGCGCCGGCATAATCATGTCAGCGCCCGACATCGCGCAGGCGTACGGCAAGCCCCAGGCGTTCGCATGAAACATCGGCACGACCGACAACACACGGTCCGACCAGTTGATTGCGAGCGTGTCGGCCATGCAGGTGGCCATGCTGTGAAGCACGTTCGAGCGATGCGAGTACAGCACGCCTTTCGGGTGGCCGGTTGTGCCGCTCGTATAACAAAGACCGGCTGCGGCGCGCTCATCGACGTCCGGATAGTCGAAGTCCGGGGCAGCCGACGCGATCAGATCCTCGTAGCGCAGCACGTTGGGCAGGGATCCCGCGTCGCCGTCGCCGACGACGACGTAGTGCCGCACCGATTCGAACTCCGGCGCGACCTTCTCGAGCACCGGCACAAGCGAGTCGTCAACGAACACGATCTGGTCCTGTGCATGATTCGCAATGTAGGCGAGCTGCTCGGCGAACAGGCGGACGTTGAGCGTGTGCAACACCGCTCCCATGCACGGCACGCCCATGTAGATCTCCAGATGCTGACTGGAGTTCCACATGAAGGTTGCTACGCGATCGCCCGCACCGATTCCCAGTGACTGCAGCGCCGCGCAGAGTCGGTCCACCCGCTGCCCCACCTCGCCGTAGGTCCGGGACTCGGTGCCTGCCTCGCCGAGGGTGACCACCACCTTGTCACCGTTGATCGTGCGCATGCGACCGAACAAATGCGAGACCGTCAGCGGGAAGTCGTTCTGCATCAGACCCTCGAGCATGCTCTTCTCCTCCATCGCCGCCCCGCCCTGTGAACGCATTCGATCAGGCCTGCGGAACGAGCACGACCTTGAGCGCTTCCTTGGCATCGAACATCTCGTATCCCTTCGGGCCTTCCTCAAGCGGCAGCCGGTGCGAGATGATCTGCTTCGGATTCATGCGGCCATCCTTGACCAGCTCCATGACCTCGTCCATGTGACCCTGGATGTTCGCGACCCCCGGCATCACGTTGATGTTCTTGAGCCACACGTCGCCGATCGGGAGAGGGGCCGTGTCCTCCAGGTACATGCCGGGGATAGACACTGTCCCCCCTTGCCGCACCAGCGAGAAGGTCGACGTGAAAGCGGACTCGTGTCCGACCGCGTCGACCACCACGTCGGCGCCACGCCAGTCCGTCAACCCGCGCACGACGTCCTCGGCATCCTCCTCGTTGGGATTGACGGTGACCGCACCCATCTGCTTGGCCAGCTCGAGCCGCTCCGAGGCCATGTCGATGGCCACTACCTGGCCCGCTCCCAGCGCGCGGGCCGACATGACCGTGCAAAGTCCGACCGGGCCGGCGCCCACAACCGCCACGACGTCGCCCGGGTTGAAGTTCGCTTTGCGCACGGCGTCATAACCGGTCGTGAGGATGTCGCCGATGAACAGCACGTCCTCGTCGTCGACACCGTTGTCGGGGAGCTTGCGCAGCGTCAGGTCGGCTTCCGGGATCCGCATGTATTCCGATTGAGCGCCTGAGAGGTCGCCGAACGCCATGCCCAGGCCGAAAGCGCGAATCGCAATGCACTTCATCGGAATCGCGCGACGGCAGAACCAGCACTTGCCGCAGGCGACGAAGAACGAGCCGACGACGCGATCTCCTTCCTCGAACTCGGTGACGTCGGATCCCTTCGCCTCGATCGTGCCCATGTACTCGTGCCCGAGCACGAAGCCATCTTCGATCTCGAGTCGCCCGTGATAGGGGTGCAGGTCCGACCCGCAAATCGCCGCGCGGTCCACCTTCAGCAGCACGTCACCGTGCTCTTCGATCTCGGGCCGCGGGACCTCCTCGCAGCGCACGTCGCGGGGACCGTGGAAGGTCAGCGCTTTCATGGTCGACATGTGGGGGCCTCGACTTTCGTGATCATGGAGCCTCTCCGCCGTGGGGCCGCGCGATTCTACTGGGGGGCAGGCGGCGAGGCCGCCCGCCGCGATCAGGGAGTCACTTTGACGCCGCCCTGCATGCCCTCGTAGAGCGTGCACACGTAGCGGTAGGTGCCCGTAACGCTGAACGTCCGACTCGCGTTTCCGCTGCGGCGGGCCTTCACGTTCTTGCGAGTTGCGCCGCCGGTCGCCTTGGTGAAGACGACGTTGTGGCGGCTCGCGCCTCCCCATGTCCACCTAACTGCCTCACCGCGCTCGACGGTGACCGACCGCGGGTCGAAGTAGTTGTCCATCACACTGATGCGAGCACCGACCGACGCCGAGGCCGTGCGGCTCGCAGACGAACCGGCGGGACCTGCCGCCAGCACACAGATAGCCACCGCTCCCACGCCGCCTGCGAGACATGAACGGATGCAACGTGCCACGTCCTAACCGGCCTTAACGGTGCCGCGCATGCCTTCGTCCTCATGGATGGTGCATACGTAGCGGTAGCTGCCAGCCTTCGAAAAGCTGCGCTGGAAGGGCCGGTCGCCCTTGCTCCTGTCGCCGGAACCGTGCTTGCTGGCGCCCCTGGGAACCTTCCTGAACGTAACGTTGTGGTCATTGTCGCCGCGCCAGTTCCATTTGACGGAACCCCCAGTAGAAACCTGCTTCGCCTTGGGACTGAAGAAATCGTCCTTGGCCGATACGGTCGGCGTCGAAATCCGCACCGGTCCAGACCTGTTCCCGAAGGCATCGAACTGTGAAAGCACGAGGGTGACGCTGAGGGCGGCAAGCGGAACAGCTAGCTTGAGCTTTGTCATTGGGCCCTCCTGGGCAAAGGAGTTCAGATCATTGGGTCGAGCATGTCAGGAACAGCCCGGCGATGCGCCGCTCGAACGCATCAAAACACCGGTGCCTCGGTGTAGCTTCCGAACACCGCCTGAAGAGCCTCGATCATCTCTCCCTCAGAGCAATGGGCGCGCGCGCACTCGATCAGCGGGTACATGAGGTTGCTGGAAGAGTCTGCCGCCGCCCGCTTGAGTTGTGTCAGAGTCGTCTCGACCTCGCCTCCCTTGCGAGCGGCCCGCGTAGCCTGAAGGCGACCGACCTGCTTGCGCTCCAACGCCGGGTCGATGCGCAGGATCTCGACCTGCTCGTAATCGGTCTGCTGGTAGCGGTTGACCCCGACCACGACCCGCTGATCGGTGTCGACCTCCATCTGGTAGCGCCAAGAGGCGTCGGCGATTTCGCGCTGGGGAAAGTTCTGCTTGACCGCCTCGACCATGCCTCCCAGCTCCTCGATCTTGCGAAAGTAGCCGTAGGCCGCCTCTTCCATGCGATCGGTGAGCGACTCCACGAAGTAGCTGCCGCCAAGCGGGTCGATCGTGTCAACGACACCGGACTCGTGAGCGATGATCTGCTGGGTTCGCAGTGCAAGCCGCACAGCGTCCTCGGTCGGCAGCGCCAACGCCTCGTCCCAGGAATTCGTGTGCAGGCTCTGGGTGCCGCCCAGCACGCTCGCCAGAGCCTCGACCGCTGTGCGAACCACGTTGTTGAGCGGCTGCTGGGCAGTGAGCGACACGCCAGCGGTTTGTGCGTGGAAGCGCATGCGCCACGACTCGGGCTTGCGTGCTCCAAAGGTTTCGCGCATCTCACGTGCCCAGATGCGCCGCGCAGCACGGTACTTCGCGATCTCTTCGAAGAAGTCGATGTGCGCGTTGAAGAAGAACGACAGGCGCGGCGCGAAATCGTCCACGTCGAGGCCGCGTTCGACGGCCGCCTGCACATAAGCGATCCCGTCCGCGAGAGTGAAGGCGAGCTCCTGCTGAGCGGTCGATCCGGCCTCTCGGATGTGGTAGCCGGATATCGAAACGGGATGCCAGCGCGGTAGCTCGCCGGCACAAAACTCGATGATGTCCGTTACGAGCCGCATCGCCGGATCGATCGGGAAGCACCATTCCTTCTGGGCGATGTACTCCTTGAGGATGTCGGTCTGAATCGTGCCCCCGAGCTGATCGCGCGCGACTCCCTGCGACTCGGCAGCGCACACGTAGAACGCGAGCAGGATCGCCGCCGGCGCGTTGATGGTCATCGAAGTCGTGACCTCGCCGAGCGGAATGCCGCCGAACAGGGTTTTCACGTCGTCGAGCGTGTCGATTGCGACACCCTCGCGTCCGACCTCGCCCACGGAGCGCGGGTCGTCGGAGTCGTGGCCCATCAGCGTTGGCATGTCGAACGCCGTCGACAAGCCGGTCTGGCCGTGATCGAGCAGATAGCGGAAGCGTTCGTTGGTCTCCTCGGCGGTTCCGAATCCTGCGAACTGGCGCATCGTCCAAAACCGCCCCCTGTACATGGACGGATACACGCCCCGCGTAAACGGATACTCGCCGGGGAGCCCGATGTCGCGCTCGGGATCGTTGTCGGCAAGGTCGTCGGGCGTGTAGAGCGGCTTGATCTGCTCGCCAGAGATCGTCGTGAACAGCGAGTCGCGCTCGGGCTCGCGCGCGTACACCTCTTTCAGCCACTCGTGGGCGCGCCGGATCGCTTCGGGTTCGGTGGCCATCGCCCCCATTCTAGGGGCGCATCCCCCGTGACCGTTCGACGTTTGCCGCCTATATCGCGGTCAACGTCGATCGGTGCGCCGGCGAACGCGCCCGGCAATGCGACCGCTCGACCGCCCCCTGCGGCGTGCGGCCAGCCAGGTACCGCTTCCCCCCACGGCGCCGGCCATCAGCACCGTGAGAGCGATGCGCAGGCGCTGCCCCAGCTTTTCGAACCGCATGATCTGCCAGCCCTCACTCCGCGCCACCTCAGCGAGCTCGGCGTCCGGGTTGACGGCGACTGGATAGCCGACGATCTTCAGCAGCGGCAGGTCCGAGGCCGAGTCACTGTAGGCCCAGGAGCGCGAAAGGTCGATTCCCTCACGATCCGCGAATTGCTTCGCCGCCGTGGCTTTGCCCTCTCCGTAGGCGAACGGACCCTCCAGGCGACCCGTGAAGCAGCCGTCGGCGCCAACTTCGAACGGCCTTTGGAAAGGCTCACCTCTGCTGAGGGACGGGTCACCCCGTGATTACGCGCCGTTGACCTCGATGATCATGGCGTCGCCCTGGCCGCCGCCGGAGCAGATCGCCGCGATGCCGCGGCCGCCGCCACGCCGGCGAAGCTCATGCACGAGCGAACCGAGGATGCGCGCGCCCGACGCGCCGATCGGGTGCCCAAGCGCAATCGCTCCACCGTTGACGTTGACCTTGTCCTCGTCGATGCCGAGCATCCGCACCGAGTTGACCGCGACGGAGGCGAACGCTTCGTTGATCTCCCAGAGGTCGATGTCCTCGGGCTTCAGGCCGGCCTTCTCGAGCGCCTTGAACGACGCCTTCGCCGGAGTGCGCGCGAGGTAGGCGAATTCGTCGGCGACCTCCGCGCTGGCCACGATCTTTGCCAGCGGGCGCTTGCCGTTCTTGCTCGCCCATTCCGACGATGCCAGCACCAATGCGCCGGCGCCGTCATTGACGCCGGGCGCGTTGCCGGCCGTATGAGAGCCGTCCTTGACGAACATCGGCGGCAGCTTCGCAAGCACCTCGAGCGAGGTGTCGCGCCGGGGCGCCTCGTCGATCTCGACGGCCGACTCGCCCTTCTTCGACTTGACCGTCACCGAGACGATCTCTTCGGGCAGTCGACCCTCGTCGGTCGCCTTGATCGCAAGCTCGTGCGAGCGCAGCGCCCACCGGTCGAGGTCGGGGCGGGTCAACTCCAGCTCGTCGGCGACCTCGGTCGCCTCCTCCATCATGTGCTTGCCCGAAAACGGGTTCTCGAGCCCGTCCCTGATCATCCCGTCGATCGCCTTCGCATCTCCCATGCGGAAGCCGAACCGCGCTTTCGTAAGTAGATAGGGCGCGTTCGACATGCTCTCCATGCCACCGGCAACCGCGGCCTCGATGTCGCCCGCGCGAACGGCGACATCGACCAGCCCGGCCGCGCGGATTCCCGACGCGCAAACCTTGTTGATCGTCTCGGAGGGTACCTCTTTGCGAATACCGCCCTTGATCTGTGCCTGTCGCGAGGGAATCTGGCCTTGCCCGGCCTGAAGAACCTGGCCCATGACGACCTTCTCGATCTGATCGGGCGCCACGTCGGCGCGCTCGAGCGCGGCTTCGATCACCGTACCGCCCAGGTCGGTGGCGTCGAGTCCTGAAAGTGCGCCGCCCATCTTTCCGAACGGCGTTCGGGCGGTGCCGAGGATCACGGTGTCGGGCATCTACGACCTCGATTCTGTTTGAGCTTCGCTGGTTGAGCTGCGCTGAATGTGCGCACGAACTGGACCGGACCAGGGATGCTAGCCGACCTATACTCTCGCCCTCATGCGAGCCACATTCCGCCGGGGAACGCCGGCTGATACATCTGCGGACACGCTCGTCGTCTTGCTGTTCGATGGCGAATCGGCGCCTGCCGATCTGGACTCGGCGCTCGGCGGCAGGTTGGGCAAGCTACTCGAGTCGGGCGAGGCCAAGACCGCGAACAAGAGGACGGCGCTGTTGCACACCGACGGCGCGATCGCGGCCGCGCGCGTCATCACGGTCGGGCTCGGCAAGCGAGAGGACTTCGATTCCGAACGCGCCCGCAATGCGGCGGCCGTGGCCTACCGGCAGGCCGCCGACGCAAGCGCGCAGGCGATTGCGATCGCGGTCCCCGAGGGCACGGGCCAAGCAACCACCGGCGCCGCGCTGACCGAAGGCGTGTTGCTCGCTGCGTATCGGTTCGATCGCTATAAGACAAAGGCCGACGACGACGATTCGCAGCGAGCCGAACAGCTCGAGATCGTCTCGAACGAGGACATCGGCCAAGCGATTGCCGAGAGCGAGATCATCGTCGCCTGCCAGAACGCCGCGCGCGACCTCCAGAACCTCCCTTCCAACGTGCTCACTCCGGCCGAGCTGGCCGACTACGCGATCGGGCGAGCCGGCGAGGTCGAGGCGCTCGAGGCCGAGGTGCTGGAATTGGAGCAGCTCGAGGCGCGCCAGATGGGCGGCCTGCTGTCGGTGGCAAAGGGCTCGCATCAGCAGCCCAAGCTGATCGTGCTGCGCTACGACGGTGGCGGCACCGCAACGCTGGGCCTGGTCGGCAAGGCGGTGACTTTCGACACCGGCGGAATCTCGATCAAGCCGTCCTCCAAGATGGAGGAGATGAAGTTCGACATGTCCGGCGGGGCCGCCGCGATCGAGGCCACCGTGGCGATAGCCAAGCTCGGACTGCCGGTGAAGCTGCTGACGGTCGTGCCGGCCGCCGAGAACATGCCGTCCGGTCACGCGACCAGGCCGGGCGACATAGTGACGATCTCCAACGGCAAGACGGTCGAGATCAACAACACCGATGCCGAGGGCCGCATGATCCTCGCCGACGCGCTCGTCTATGCGGCGTCGGAGGGCGCGGATCGCATCATCGACCTCGCGACGCTGACCGGAGCGATCATCGTCGCGCTCGGGTCCACCTACGCGGGTCTGTTCTCCAACGACGACGACCTGAGCGCGGCGATTGCGGCCGCCGGCGACTCGACCGGAGAGCTGACCTGGCGCATGCCGCTGCACGCCGACTTCAAGGAGCTGACCAAGGGCAAGTTCGCCGACCTGACCAACGCCGCGAGTGCGCGCAAGGCCTCGTCGGCCTACGCGGCGTCGTTTCTGGAGGAGTTCGTCGACGAAAAGCCCTGGGCGCATCTCGACATCGCCGGCACTGCCTGGTCGCAGGACGGCCGCGACTACGTCGGCAACGGCGCGACGGGCTGGGGCGTGCGCCTGCTGGTCGAGCTGGCGCGCGGAATGTCGGCGTGAACTTCGACCTGACCTCCGAGCAGGCGCTGATCCAGACGACCGTGCGCGACTTCGCGCAGGCGGAGATAGCACCGGTCGCCGAGGAGCTGGACCGCGAGCACCGCTTCCCCTACGAGCTGGTCGCCAAGCTCGGCGAGCTTGGGCTGATGGGCATCCCGTTCCCGACCGAGTACGGCGGCGGCGGCGCCGACAACCTCTCCTACGCGCTCGCGATCGAGGAGCTGGCGCGGGTCGATGCGTCGGTGTGCATCACGGTCGCCGCGCACACGTCGCTGGGAACGCAGGGCATCCACCTGTGGGGAACGTCCGAGCAGAAGGACGAATGGCTGCCGCAACTCTGCTCGGGGAGGAAGCTCTGCGCGTTCGGGCTCACCGAGCCCGAGGCCGGCTCGGACGCGGGTAACGTCAAGACGACCGCCACGCTCGATGGCGACGAGTGGGTGATCAACGGCGCCAAACAGTTCATCACCAACTCGGGCACCGACATCACCGGCTGCGTGACGATCACGGCCCTCACCGGCCGGAACGGCAACAAGGAGATCAACGGGGGGGGGGGGGGGGGTAGTCCGCCCCCCTCGACCCCCTCTCATGCAGGAGCGTCCGCCTACGGCGACCGCAAAGAAATATCTAACATCATCGTTCCGAACGGCACGCCCGGCTACACGCAGGGAGAGCCCTACCGCAAGATGGGCTGGAACGCGTCCGACACGCGTCCTTTGTCCTTCGAAGATTGCCGCGTTCCCGCCGGCAACCTGCTCGGCCCGCGCGGCGACGGCTTCAAGCAGTTCCTGCACCTGCTCGACAGCGGGCGCATCGGCATCGCCGCGATGGGTGTCGGGATGGCGCAGGGCGCGCTCGACCAGGCGCTCGCCTACGCCAAGGAGCGCCAGGCGTTCGGCAAGCCAATCTCCAAGTTCCAGACGATCCAGGCCAAGCTCGCCGACCTCTCGGCAGAGATCGAAGCCGCCCGTCTACTGACCTACAAGGCGGCGATGCTCAAGGACCGAAAGCAGAACTTCACGCTGACCGCCGCGCAGGCCAAGTTGAAGACAGGACGGCTGGCCGTGCGTGCGACCGAGGAGGCCGTACAGATCCATGGCGGCTACGGCTACATCGAGGAGTACCCCGTCTGCCGCATGTACCGCGACGCCAAGATCCTCACGATCGGCGAGGGCACCGACGAGGTGCAGCAGATGGTGATCGCGCGGCAATTGGGCTGCTGAAAGCCCAAACAGCGATATCTCATTAGATATCATGGCCTATATGGACGTTGGGGCCCTGATCCGCAGATCGCGCGAGGAAGCCGGCCTCAGCCAACGTGAACTGGCGCAAAGAGCGGGAACTTCTCAGCCGGCGGTGGCGAAAATCGAGTCCGGGATCACTTCACCTACCGTGAAGACGCTCGAGCGACTGATGGAGGCCAGCGGCCAGCGAGCCGCGCTGGCAGCGGAACCGATCGACACGGGCGTGGATCTGACGCAGATCGCAGCCGGACTGCGAATGACTCCTGACCAGCGCCTCGCCGCCAACACCGGCTTCGCGCGTGGCGTCATGGAAATGCGTCGCGAGCAGGACAGCTAGCGGTCTGTCTCGTAACGTTGGCCGCGAAATGACGAGGTTCGGGCACCACGGGGCGA
>JBBDJG010000026.1:0-91050 GCA_040880005.1 Solirubrobacterales bacterium | reverse complement strand
GGCCGGTAAACGAAACCCTGGCGGATTGAGGTAAACGAAACCCTGGCGGCTGTCAACTAACCACTAGATTTGTCACATGCGGCTCGTGAAGTACCTCGCGCACGCCGGCGTGGCATCGCGGCGCCGGGCGGAGCGGCTGATCGCCGATGGCAGAGTGGAGGTGGACGGCGCGATCGTCACCGACCCCGCGCTGGATGTCGGCGACGGCAACGAGGTGCGCGCCGACGGGCGACCGGTCGTGCCGGAACTGCTCGAGCACTACGTAGTGAACAAGCCGACCGGCGTCGTGTCGACCGCCGACGATCCGCAGGGGCGCCCGAAGGTGGTCGATCTCGTCGAAAGCGGCGCGCGCCTGTATCCGGTCGGCCGCCTGGACGTCGATACGTCAGGCCTGATCATCCTGACCAACGACGGCGCGCTCGCCAACCTGCTCACGCATCCGAGCTACGAGGTGCGCAAGACCTATCGCGCACGGGTTGCGGGCGCGGTGACCGATGCCGACATCGCTCGACTGCGCAAGGGGGTGGACCTCGAAGACGGCCGCACCGCACCGGCCGATGCGCGCGCGCTCGAATCCGGCCCTGGCGGCTCGCTGATCGAGCTGACGATCCACGAGGGCCGCAAGCGCCAGGTGCGACGCATGTGCGACGCGATCGGCCACCCGGTCGAGCGGCTGCAGCGAATTCGCATCGGTCCGCTCGAGCTTGGCGACCTGCGGCCGGGAGCGGCCCGGCCGCTGACCGGCAACGAATTGGGCGCGGTGCGATCCGCGGGGGCCCGCCTGTAACAATCCCCGTCGTGATAGGAGAGGACAACAACAACCGGCTGTTCGCCCTGCGCGGGGCGATAACGGCGACGGAGAACAGCGAGCAGGCGATCCTCGACGCGACGCGTGAGCTGGTCGGGGAGATCATGCAGCGCAACTCGCTCGAGCCGGACCAGATGGTGAGCTGCCTGTTCAGCTGCACGGACGATCTCAACGCCCAGTTTCCCGCCGTCGCCGCACGGGACCTGGGGCTCGATCGCGTGCCGCTGCTCTGCACGCAGGAGATCGACGTTCCGGGCGCGCTGCCGAAGGCGATCCGTGTACTGCTGCACTACTACGCGGTGATCGGGCACGAGCCGCAGCACGTCTATCTGCGTGAGGCGCAGTCGCTGCGCGAAGACCTCCACGCGGCACAATAGACGGAGACGAGACGATGTCGATCCCGTTCGTGGAAAAGCTCCAGCGCATCCCGCACTACGAGGCGGGCGCTTCGAGTACCGCCAAGGTCAGCGACCCGGTTGCGCGACTCGCTTCGAACGAGTCGCCGTATCCGCCCGTCGAGGGCGTGGTCGAAGCGGTCAAGAAGGCTGCGACCGAGGTCAACCGCTATCCGGACCCGAGCGCGACCAGGTTGCGCCGCGCGCTGTCCGACCGCTATGAGCGCCCCATGTCGAGCATCGCCGTAGGGAACGGCTCTTGCGAGATCCTGCTCGCCGCCGCCGAGGCGCTGCTGGAACCGTGGAGCGAGCTGGTCTATGCGTGGCCGTCGTTCTCGATGTACCCGCACATGGGCGCTGCGACCGCGGCCAAGGAGGTGCGCGTGCCACTGACCGACGACTACGTCCACGATCTCGACACGATGGCCGCCGCGATCAACGACGCGACCCGTCTGGTGGTGATCTGCAACCCGAACAATCCGACCGGCACATATATAGACAGCGCACGTATCGCGCAATTCCTCGATCGAGTGCCGCCGAGCGTGCTGGTGATCCTCGACGAGGCCTACATCGAGTTCGAGACGGTCGAGGACCCCGACAGCTCGATCGACCTGCTGAGCCGGTTTTCGAACGTCGTGCTGCTGCGCACCTTCTCGAAGGCGTACGGCCTGGCAGGCCTGCGCGTCGGCTACGCGCTCGGCAGCGAGGACTTCCGCAATGCGGTCGAGCGGGTGCGCCAGCCGTTCGACGTCAATCACCTGGCGCAGGTCGCTGGGACGGAGGCGCTCGAGCATCAGGATGACGTCGTGCGGCGCGTCGAGCAGTGCACGACCGAGCGGCTGTGGGTCTCGGAGGCGCTCGGCGAGCTGGGCCTGCGCGAATCGGCCAGCCAGGCGAACTTCTGCTGGGTCTCGCTCGGCGAGCGACGCGAAGCCGAGGTCGTGAATGCGCTGGCCGAGCACGGTGTTGCGGTGCGGCCGGGGGAGGGCCTCGGCGCGCCCGGGCACCTGCGCGCCACCTACGGCACCAGGGCCGAGAACGAACGCTTCGTCGAGGCGCTGCGCGAAGCCGTCAGCAAGAGTTGAAGGCCGGCTAAAGGCTGGCATTGATCGTGCCGACCTGCTACAAAGTAGGCACGATGTCCAGCGAAGGCAGTCACAGCATCACCGTCGAGGCTCCGGGCGCCACGCGCCCCCAGCTTGCTGCCTCCTGGCTTTCCTCTTCCTATTACTGGCGATTTAGCTAGGCGTTCGGCCGGCCACGCCTTTTCGCGCCCTGTCGTGGCGCAAGCGCCCTAGGTCGAGCGCCGCAAGCGAACCCTCGGTGGCAGGGGCCCCAGCCGCCATAGACAGGACCCGGCAATCGCTAGTAGAAAAGACTTCCAGGGAAATGAGGAACAGATGATGATCGTGATGAAAGAGGGCGCGACGCGCGAGCAGATCGACTCCGTGGTCAAGCGCGTGGAGTCGGTCGGCGCGCACGCACACATATCCGAAGGCGAGCTGCTGACCGTCATCGGGGCGATCGGCGATCGCGACAAGATCGCCAACCTCGAGTTGGACGGCACGGCCGGGGTCGATCGCATCGTCCCGATCACCAAGCCGTATAAGCTCGCCTCGCGGCAGCTCAAGCACGAACAGGACACGGTGGTCGAGGTCGACGGCCGGCTGATCGGCGGCGGGCATTTCTCGCTGATGGCCGGACCTTGCACGGTCGAGGGTCGCGATCAGCTCTTGGCGACCGCGGAGGCGGTAAAGGAAGCCGGCGCATCGATGCTGCGAGGCGGCGCCTACAAGCCTCGCACCTCGCCCTACAGCTTCCAGGGTCTTGGAACGGAGGGCCTGCGGCTGCTGGCCGAGGCGAAGCAGGCGACCGGTCTGCCGATCGTGACGGAGCTGATGGATCCGCGCGACCTCGAGCCGGTACTGGAGGTCGCCGACGTGATCCAGGTCGGTGCGCGCAACATGCAGAACTACTCGCTGCTCGCCGAGATCGGCCGTTCGGGACGCCCGGCGTTGCTCAAGCGTGGGCTGTCGGCGACGATCGAAGAGCTGCTGATGGCCTCCGAGTACATACTCAAAGAGGGGAACGAGAACGTGATGCTATGCGAGCGCGGCATCCGCACGTTCGAGCCGGCCACCCGCTTCACGCTCGACATCATGGCGGTGCCGGTGCTCAAGCAGCTCTCGCACTTGCCGGTGGTCGTCGATCCCAGTCACGCCGCTGGACGGCGAGACCTGGTGTTGCCGCTGTCGCTGGCTGCTGCGGCGGTGGGGGCCGACGGGATCATCGTCGAGGTCCATCACGACCCCGACTCGGCGATCTGCGACGGTCCGCAGGCGATACCGGCGGACGAGTTCCCGGACTACGTGCGCCAGGTGGAGAACGTCGCATCGATCGTTGGCAACGAGCTGTCGGCGCTCTGAGCTCCGAGGCGCCGCGCATATCGGTCGTCGGCCTGGGCCTGATCGGAGGGTCGATCGGCCTGGCCGCGCACGAGCGCCTCGACGGCGCACGAGTGCGGGGATGGACCCGCTCGCGCGAGTCGCTCGATCGGGCGTTGGAGCTGGGCGCGGTAGACGAGGCGTGCGAGTCGGTCGAAGAGGCGGTCACAACGTCCGACATCTGCTTCGTGTGTACGTCGGTTGGGGCTCTCTCGCGCTACGTGCGCGACGCGCTCGAGGCGGGCGGCGATTGCGTCGTCACGGACGTCGGCTCGGTCAAGCAGGCGCTCAACTCTGAGCTGCACTCGTCGGGCCTGCCGCAGGCCGACCTGCAGCGGTTCATCGGCGGCCACCCGCTCGCGGGCGCCGAAGCCTCTGGAGTCGAGCACGCGCGAGCGGACCTGTTCGCGGGCGCGACTTGGTACCTGACTCCGAGCGAAACCTCCAGTGGCGTCCTCTACGAGCGTCTGTACCGGACGATCGCGAAGCTCGGTGCGCATCCGACGGCGATCGACGCCGCCACGCACGATCGCATGATGGCGACCGTCAGTCATCTGCCGCACGTTCTGGCCAACGTCCTCGTCAGTCAGGCGGCACGTGCGCTCGCGGACGAGTCTCAAACCTTGCCCGCGACCGGACCGTCGTTTCGTGACGCGGCCCGGGTGGCCGGTGCCAACCCGCCGCTGTGGCACGAGATCTTCATGGGGAACCGTCAGGCGCTGATCGCAGAGATCGAGAACTACACAGACGCCTTGCGGGACGTGCGCAAAGCGCTCGACGAAACGGACGGCGAATCGCTGGATGGATGGATCGAGCAAGCGCGTGCCGACCGGCATCGACTGCTCGAGTCCGAGCTGGCAGGCGGACCCGTCAGCGAGCTGCACGTATCGGTTCCGAACAAGCCGGGGATTGTCGCGCAGGTGTCCTTGGCACTCGGCGAGGCGGGCGTGAACATCGTCGACATGGCGCTCTATCCAGCCGCCGACATGCAGTCCGGGGCGATCACGCTCTGGGTGTCGGGAGCGAGCGCGGCTTCCCGCGCGGTGAAGCTGATCGGCGAGCTGGGCTACCCGGCCTCGGTGGTAGCCGACGGCGAGGGTTGACGTGCGCTTCGAGCCTGCCTCCCGGATAGCAGGTGCGCTGAGGCCGCCGCCGGACAAGTCGATCTCGCACAGGGCGGCGCTGGTTGCCGCGATGTGCGAAGAGCCCGTGCGGGTCGTCAACTTCCTGCGCGCCGACGACACGGCATCGACGGCGGCAGCGATTCGCACGTTGGGCGCGGTGGCCGAGTTGGGCGAGTCCGGCTCGGCAGGAGCAGACCTTGCGATCCGCGGGGTGGGACTGCGAGGTGCTGGCTCCTCCGACGGTGACATCGACGTCGGCAACGCCGGCACGTTGATGCGGCTGTTGCCGGGCTGGCTTGCCGGACAGGGTCGAGGGCACTGGACGTTGGACGGCGACAAGAGCATTCGGCGGCGACCGATGGACCGCATCGCTGACCCGCTGCGTGCGATGGGTGCTAGCGTCGAATGTCGCGAGGGACGGTTTGCGCCGGTCGTGATCGATGGCCGCGAGCTACACGGCGCCGATCACGAGCTTCCAATTGCGAGTGCGCAGGTCAAGTCGTGCCTGCTGCTCGCGGGGCTATTGGCGAAAGGGAGCACGACCGTGGCGGAGCCGCAGCGGACCCGCGATCACACCGAGATCATGTTGCGCAACGCGGGCGCCCGGGTCGAGGTTGAAGGTGAGCGCGTCGCGGTCGCGCCGGTCGAGCGGCTGGTGCTGGACGAGGTCGCCGTTCCAGGCGATTTCTCCTCTGCGGCGTTCTTCGTAGTGGCCGCCACGCTCGTTGCGGGGTCCGAGCTGGCGATCACGGACAGCGGGCTCAACCCGACGCGTACGGGTCTGCTCGACGTCATGGTGCGTATGGGAGCGAACATCGAGCGTGAAGACGCGCCACATGACGGCGGCGAGGCGGTCGGGGATCTGACGGTTCGCTCGGCTCCGTTGCGCGCGACCACGGTCGAGCCCGGCGAGGTGCCCCTGCTGATCGATGAGCTGCCATTGGTCGCGCTGCTGGGCGCGTTCGCCGACGGCACCACGGTCGTTCGAGGCGCCGAGGAGCTGCGCCAAAAGGAGAGCGATCGGATCGCGACGGTGACGGACGGGCTGCGCGGTCTGGGCGCGTCGATCGAGGCGACCTCCGACGGGTTCGAGGTGGAGGGGATCGGCGCGCTGCGGGGCGGGACGATCGACTCGCGCGGCGATCACAGGCTGGCGATGCTGGGCGCTGTTGCGGGCGCCGCATCGCAGCGGGGCGTCGAGGTGCGCGGCTTCGAGGCCGCGGCCGTCTCCTATCCTGGCTTTGCGGCCGATCTCGAGCTGGTTACCTAGAATTTCACACCTGATGCCGGCGATCGACACCTATATGCGCAGGCGGCTGGTCGCGGCGGGCATCGCCGCGGGTGTGTTGGTGCTGTTCGTGTACTTGATCACCCACGCGCTGGGAGGCTCGGGCAGCGTCGGTACTGCGGGACAGTCCGGGGTGACATCGAAGCCGGCGCAGCCGCCGCTGGAAGCCCACCCTCCCGCCGGTCACGTGAAGCGGCCAATCCGCACCAACGGCGACGGGGCGTTCATGACGGTCAGTGGCCGCACGGTAGAGTTGCGCGACGTCTCCGACCCGGGTCCCAGGGTTGCGCTGACCTTCGACGACGGTCCCGCGCCGCTGACGCCGAAGTTGCTGGACAAGCTCGAAAGGCTCGATGCGAAAGCATCGTTCTTCGTGCTTGGCATGCACGTGGCCGAGCACCCCGAGCTGGTGCGCCGGCAGGCCGAGATGGGCATGACGATCGGCAATCACACCTACGACCACACGATCTTGCCCTCGCTTGCGCCCGGCGATCAACGCGACGAGATGAAGCGCGCGCAGGGGATGCTCGAGGAAGCGGTCGGCCTGCGCCCGTTGTTCTTCCGCTCGCCGGGGCAGTCCTGGGACTTCGGCAGCGCTCGCCAGATCGCGCAGCAGGGGATGGTCGGAGTGCGCTTCTCGATCGACACCCAGGATTGGCGCAATGTCAGCTCGGGTGAGATCGTCGACAGCGCGCTGCGGGCGAAGCCGGGCGACGTGATCCAGATGCACGACGGCGGCCCGAACCGGGAAGCGACCCTGCGAGCGGTCGGCCCGATCGTCCGCGGGCTGCGACGGCGCGGATTTCAGCTCGTGACGCTCGACGAGCTGTATCGCCCGGTCGTGCAGGCTGACCACAGGCAGCAAGGAACGAGATAACGGGGGGCTCAGCGCCCCCTCGACCCCCCGCATGTGCGAGCGTCGTCCTACGGACGCCGCAAATACTTAGAGCTAGTGCCGAATAAAGACCGGCGCGCCCGGTGGAAGCAGCCTCATCAACACGCGCAGGTCACGATCGCGTGCACGCACGCAGCCGGCCGAGGCCGCGGTGCCGATCGAGCCCGGGTCGCTCGTGCCGTGAATCGCCAGCCGATTGCCGCCGCTCCAGCCGGCCGGCAGATTCGGCTGGTGGCCGTTGAGCGCAAGCACGCAGCAGCCGTAGTAGGAGGACAGCGAGAACCCGTTGAGCTTGTCGGTGACGGCAAAGCGGCCGGTGGGCGTGCTGGAGCCCGGTCGGCCGATTGCGACCGGCAGGCGGCGAATGACACGTGTCCCGTCCTTGAGCGCGAGCTGTCTCCGCGACAGATCGACGCGCACCGAATACATCGTGCGCACGAAGGTGATGTTGACATCGTCGCGCCGGATCCACACCGAGTGCCCGTTCCGCTTCATCGTGGGTGCGACTGCGACCCAGTCCGGACGTACGCGAACGACGGCGAGATGGCGTCGCGAGCCCATCTCGGTGTAGGCGGGAAGCCGTTTGTAGGGACGGCCGCCCGGACGCCGGCTGACCGCGACCGAGTGCCCGTCGCGCATCCGCGCATAGGTGAAGCCCTTGGAAGGCCGGTTGGCGATCTCTGCCACCGGCCGCGTGGTCGAATCGGGAGCGGGCTCGACCGCGCCCGGCTCGGCGGCGAGCGCGCCGGCGGTGAGAGCTGACAACGTGCCAATCGCCGCCAGAAGGGCAAGGGGGATGCGTCCGTGCATCTCGCCGATTG
The DNA here is from genome assembly GCA_040880005.1 of Solirubrobacterales bacterium. Lineage (GTDB taxonomy): Bacteria > Actinomycetota > Thermoleophilia > Solirubrobacterales > JBBDJG01 > JBBDJG01. Next base: position 83,275 of record JBBDJG010000026.1, on the reverse strand, counting down.
AGATCGGGTGATCGGCGTAGCGCGATCAGCGAACGCCTCCTTACGTGGACGAAAGTGTGGCCTTCGCTTTGCTAATACCCTTCGACCGCGATGATCATTGCGATCGACGGGCCCGCTGGAAGCGGAAAGAGCACGGTTGCCAGGGGCGTGGCGCGCCGCCTGGGCTTCACGTATCTCGATTCGGGCGCGATGTACAGGGCGGTTACCCTTGCGGCACTCGAGGCGGGTGCGGACACCTCGGACGGCGAGGCGTTGCGCCAGATCGCTGAGCGAGCGCGTATCGAGCTGCGCGAGCGCGACCACGACTACGTCCAGGTGCTGCTCGACGACCGCGACGTGAGCGAGCAGATTCGAGCACCGCGGGTCACGGGCGCGAGCTCGCAGGTGGCGGCCCACGCCGGGGTGCGCAAGGCACTGCTGACCAAGCAGCGAACCTTGATCGAGGCCGGGAACTACGTCGTCGAGGGGCGCGACATCGGAACCGTGGTGGCCCCCGACGCGCCGGTCAAGGTCTTTCTGACCGCGGATGCCGATGAGCGCGCACGCCGGCGCGCCGCCGAGCTGGAACGACGCGGCCTGAAGACGCAGGCTGACGAGGTCAAGACCGCGATCGAGCAGCGCGACCGGCTCGACTCGACCCGTTCGGCTGCTCCGTTGCGGGCAGCCGACGATGCGGTCACGATCGACACAACCGGGTTGATCGCGGATCAGGCGATCGAGCGCGTGGTCGGTCTCGCCGAGCAAGCACGCTCCAGCTCCGAGTGATGAGCCTGCCCAAGGTTGCAGTGGTGGGCTATCCGAACGTCGGCAAATCGACGCTCGTCAACCGGCTCAGCGGAACGCGCGAAACCGTCACGCATGCGGAGCCGGGGGTCACGCGCGACCGCAAGGAAGTCCCGACAGAATGGAACGGAGTCGAATTCATGCTGGTTGACACGGGTGGCGTGGACATCGCCTCCGAGCAAACGCTGGCGGCCGAGGTTCGTGAGCAGGCCCAGGTGGCGCTCACCGACGCGGCCGTGGCGCTGCTGGTCGTCGATGCGCGAACAGGGGTGCGTCCTGGCGACGCCGAGCTGGCGGAGGCTCTGCGCAAGGCCGAGCCTCCAACGATCGTCGTTGCCAACAAGATCGATGGTGCCTCCGAGCAGGCCCTCGCCGCGGAGTTCTACGCGCTCGGCCTTGGCGACCCGAGCCCCGTCTCTGCTGCCCACGGACTGGGCACCGGCGACCTGCTCGACCGTCTGGCGGATCTCCTGCGGGAGCGCAGCGAAGGTTCGACTCCCGAGACCCCTGACGTTGTGCGCCTCGCCGTGATCGGGCGACCGAACGTCGGCAAGTCCTCGCTGGTCAACGCTTTCCTGGGCCAGCAACGAGTGATCGTCTCCGAGCAGGCCGGAACGACCCGTGACGCGATAGATACCCGGTTGGAGGTCGAGGGCCGGTCGCTCGTGCTTGTGGACACGGCGGGCATTCGCAGGCGTCCCAAGGTGGCGGGAACCGTTGACTACTACGCACAGCTCCGATCCGAGCGCGCGGCCGAGCGAGCCGATGTGGCGCTCGTCGTATGCGATGCCTCCGAGGGACTGACTGCGGACGATCTGCGCGTCGCGGATCTCGCGATGAAGAAGGGCTGCGCCACCTTGATCGTGCTCAACAAGTGGGACATCGGCACCACCGACCTCGAGGACGCGAAGGCTCGCGTCGCGACGAAGCTGCGCCTGCGCCCGCGCGTGCTGACGGCATCCGCGCAGACGTTCCGCAACGTGGGCCGTTTGCTCGCGGAGGTGATCGGGCTTTCCGACCGCGCACGCGGGCGGATCCCGACCCCGGAGCTCAACCGGTTCGTCGCGGAGGTTCAGGGGGAGCGCCAGCCGCCGGCCGTCCGCAGCCGGCGCCTGCGCATCTACTACGCCACGCAGGTCGAGAGCGCGCCGCCACGCTTTCGCGTGTACGTGAACGACCGCAAGCTGCTGGTGCGTGACTACGCGTACTTCTTCGAGAACCGTTTGCGTGCTCGCTATCGGCTGGAGGGAGTGCCGGTCGTGATCGATTTCGTCGATCGCGACAGACGCGTCCGGAGCGGCAGACCGCGCAAAGACGGGTTCGTCGCTGGTCCGCAAGACGCCTGAGGCCCGCCTCCTCGATAGTCTTTCCGAACCCATGAATTCATTCAGCCAGCTATCCGACAACGAATTCCTCTTCACGTCCGAGTCCGTGACCGAAGGTCACCCGGACAAGATCGCCGATCAGATCTCCGACTCCGTGCTGGACGCGATCATGGCCGACGATCCAGCCGGACGGGTGGCGTGCGAGACCTTCCTGACGACGGGCTTGATTGTGGTCGGCGGCGAGATCACGACCAAGACGTACGTTGATATTCCCAAGCTCGCCCGCAACGTGATCAAGGACATCGGCTACACCCGCGCCAAGTACGGCTTCGACGCGGAGACGTGCGCGGTCATCACCGCTATCGACCCACAGTCGCCCGACATCGCCCAGGGAGTCGATGAGGCCTACGAAGCGCGGCACATCCCCGGTGACGACGACCCGCTCGACAAAGAAGGAGCTGGAGACCAGGGCATGATGTTCGGCTACGCCACGCGTGAGACGAAAGAGCTGATGCCGATGCCGATCCAGATCGCGCACACGCTTGCGCGACGGTTGGCAGAGGTGCGCAAGGCCGAGATCGTTCCGTATTTGCGGCCCGACGGCAAGACGCAGGTGACGATTCGCTACGAGAACGGCAGGCCGGTCGAGGTCGTCAAGATCCTGATCTCCACACAGCACAAGCCGGATATCGACTCCGAGGCTCTGATCAAGCCGGACCTGTGGGAGCACGTGATCGAGCCGGTGCTGCATGCCGACTACCGCGAGCTGTACACGGAGAAGAACCTGCGCGACAACCTGCTCGTCAATCCGACCGGCAAGTTCGAGATCGGCGGGCCGATGGGCGACGCGGGCCTCACGGGCCGCAAGATCATCGTTGACACCTACGGCGGCGCCGCGCGCCACGGCGGCGGCGCGTTCTCCGGCAAGGACCCGTCGAAGGTGGACCGCTCGGCCGCCTACGCGGCACGCTACGTCGCCAAGAACGTCGTCGCGGCCGGGCTGGCCGATCGCTGTGAGGTCCAGCTCGCGTACGCGATCGGCGTCGCGCACCCGCTGTCGGTGATGGTCGAGACCTACGGAACCGAGCGGATTCCCAAGCGGCGTATCGTCGAGCTGGTCGACAAGCATTTCGACCTGCGCCCCGGTGCGTTCATCCGCCACCTGAACCTGCGCCGGCCGATCTTCCGCAAGACGGCTGCCTACGGTCACTTCGGTCGCGACGATCACGATTTCACCTGGGAGCAGACCGACAAGGCCGATGTCCTTCGCCGGGAGGCGGGCATCGGTCAGAACGGCGACACGGGCGTCGCGCAGCCCGCTGCGGAACAGCCCGCTGCGGAACAGCCCGCCACGCCGCAACCTGTTGCGCCCGTGCCGCCACCGGCCCAACCGCAGCAGATATCTCAACCGCCACAACCACCGACGACTTCAGGAGGCTAGATGTCACAGGTCAAGCTGCACCGCTGTCCGATTCCTGCGCTGGGACCGCTCGAGCGCTGGCACGCCTGCGCGAGGGTGCAGGATGCGCTCGACGAGCAGGGCATCGAGTACGAAGTCGTCAAGGAGCCGCTGATCCCCGGCAAGCGCGATTGGATCAAAGAGCACACGCAGCAGAAGATGCTGCCGGTGCTCGAGTTCGACGACGGCTCGACGTACCGCGAGGAGTCGAGGGACATGGCGGCGCGTACTCGTGCCGGCAAGTTGTTCGACGGCGGCGCTGCGTAACAGCTTCACGCCAGAGCGTGCCAGGATGGCACAGAAACGCTCGCAAATAGCGCAGTCACATGGTGGAGAGGCCAGATCGTCCGCGACGAGGTCTAAATTGACCGCGTGCAGGACAGCCTCTTCAACACGTGGCAAGTGGTCAGCGTGGAGTCGGATCCCTACGAGGAGATTCGCGTGGCTGCCAGTCCATTGGCGGTCGAGTTCGGCATCGGCGAGGCCGAGGCGATCGACGTGATCTTAGGCTACGGCTCGGAGGATGCGGCCCGCCGTGCTCTCCGTCAACGCATCTTGCTCGGCGAGCTCCCAAGCGCCGGGCGCCGCGAAGCCGCTTGAGCCCTTCGCGGGTCAGCCCCGCGCAGCTTGGCGAGGAACTTGCTGAGCGTCTGCGCTCAGCTGCGGAGCGTCATCCGAGGCGTGAGGCCGATTTCCGTGCGGATGCCGAGTCAGCACTCGTCACCATTGCTGCACGAGTGGGCGTAGAGCTGGAAACTCGGCGCGAGGTTACGCTCGCGACGGGGCGCGCGGATGCTGTCTTCAACCAGTTCCTGATCGAGTGGGAGCATCCTGGCGCGTTGGCGGCGCACGTTGGCCACCCTGGGAATGTGCATGCCGTCGGCCAAGTCCGGGACCAGATCGATGGATTGGCGGAGCAGGAACGCCGGCCGCTGGAAAGGCTCGCGGGCGCGGCGTGCGATGGGCATTTCCTGATATTCGCTCGTTACCGCGCGGGCCATTGGATACCGGACGAGCCGGTGCCCGTCGATGCGCGGTCCGCGGGTCAACTCCTGGACAGCTTGGTCGCTGCGCGTGCGGGCAAGGCGCTCATCGCTCAGAATCTGCTCGAGGACTTCGGGCCGGCCACCAGTCTTGCGCGCAAGGCGGGCAAGAGGCTTCTAGATCAGCTGGAGCAACAGCTGGGTCACGAACCGGACGGCCTTGCAACTCGACTGCACAGGCAGTGGGAGGAGTTCTTCGCCATCGCCACCGGCGTCGTGGGCGACGCCGAACATCTGAAGCCGGAGGCTAAACATGCACTCGCGGAGGTTCTCGGCGCACGCGCCGAGGACTATCACCCGGCCAGGGCGCTGTTCGCTCTTCAGACATACTTCGCTTTGCTAACCAAGCTGATTGCCTCGCTGGCCCTGTCGCTGTTTGTCGAGGACGTCGAGTGGGACTTGGCCGAACTGGCGGCGGGCTCCGATGACGAGCTTCGTGACGGCATCCGATCGCTCGAACGCGGCGAACCGTTCCGCGAGGCCGGCTTGGCGAACGTGGTCGAGCCTGACGTCTTTCACTGGTACCTGGAGTGGAACGATCCGGTTCGTGATGTCGTCCGGGAAATAGTCGAGCGCCTCAAGGAATACGACCCGACCACTCTTCACGTAAGCCCGGAGGACGCCCGCGACCTCCTGAAGGACCTCTATCAGGGGCTTCTCCCCAAGACCGTGCGGCACGCACTGGGTCAGTACTTCACACCCGACTGGCTCGCCGAGCAGTTGCTTGCCCGGGTCGGATACGAGGGACAGGAGGGAGTTCGCCTGGTGGACCCAGCATGTGGCACGGGCACGTTTCTCGTTCTAGCCATCAACAAGCTGAAGAATTCCTTGAGGCGGGCGGGTCGCCCAGATTCCGAATCCCTGCAAGTCGTACTCGATAGCGTCGTGGGGTTCGACATCGACCCGCTTGCCGTGGTTGCGGCGCGCTCGAACTACGTGTTGGCCCTCGGTCCGCTGATTCGCGACACGGGCGAGAAACCGGTCGACGTTCCCGTCTATCTGGCCGACACGATCGTGATGCCGGCCGCGCGGGAAACAATGTTCGCCGGCGACCGGCTGGAGTTGGAGACACAGGCAGGCAAGTTCCCCCTTCCCAAGTGCATCGATACGCGTGAGGAGCTGCGGGACGTGTGCGACATCGCGGTATCCGGCATGGACACGGGCTGGTCGAGGGAGGACTTCGTCAAGGAGGCGGCGCCGCTGTGTGATGCGACCGATGCGGACAAAGGCGTTCTGGCGAGCTTCTATCAAGCGTGTCTCGATCAACATGAGAAGGGACTCGACGGCCTGTGGCCGCGCATCTTGCGCAACGCCTTCATGCCGGCTTTCGTCGGCCGCTTCGACCTGGTCGTTGGAAACCCGCCCTGGGTCAACTGGGAGAGCCTTCCCGATGCCTATCGGGAGCGGACCAGGCCGATCTGGGAGGGGTCGGGCCTGTTCGTGCACAAGGGCATGAGGAGCATGCTCGGTGCCGGCAAGAAAGACGTCTCGATGCTGATGAGCTACGTCGCGACGAAGGAACTGTTGCGCGAGAACGGCAGGCTGGGTTTCGTCATCACGCAGACTGTCTTCAAGACCGCTGGGGCAGGAGAGGGTTTCAGGAGCTTTGCCGTCAAGGATGGCCCCGAGATCCGCGTTGAACACGTCGATGACATGATCGACCTGAATCCGTTCGCCGGAGCGTCGAATCGAACCGCGCTCGTCACCTGGCGGCGCGACGCACCGACCGAGTATCCGGTGCGCTACCTGCTCTGGCAGCGCGTCGTGCGCGGTCGCGCTATCCGGCAGGACTCGCCGCTGAAGCGGGTGGTTGACGCCCTTACACGAAGAATGCTGCTCGTGGCGAGTCCCGTGTCAGGCGGAGACAGGCGTTCCGCTTGGCTGACCGCGCCATCAGAGGTCCTTCCGGCGCTGCAAAGGATGGAGGAGGAGGGAGAGCCACCGTATGAGGCGCACGAGGGTGTCAATTCCGGCGGTGCAAATGGCATCTACTGGGTCTCCGTGGAGGGTCCGTCCGACGAGTGCGGGCTCGTGCCGGTCACGAACCGCCACGATGTCGGCAGGAAGAAGGTGGCGCGGCAACACGCTAGGGTCGAGCGAGATCTGGTCCATCCGCTGCTGCGCGGCAGTGACGTGTCGCGTTGGAGCGCGACGCCGTCCGAGCACATTCTGTTCGTCCAGGATCCCGGCACCAGGAAGGGGATCGATCCAAGGACCATGGCGGATCGATTCCCGGCGGCGCTTGAGTATCTGCGGTCTTTCGAAGAGGAACTCCGGGGCCGCGCGGCGTTCCGCAGGTATTTCACGCGTCAAACCGACTCCGGACGTGAGGACACCGCTCCTTTCTGGTCAATGTTCGACGTTGGGCGCTACACACTTGCCAGCCACAAGGTTGCGTGGCGAGATCAGGCTTCGGAGTTCACGGCTGCCGTGGTTCCCGTGGGGCAACCGCTCGTGCTTCCCAACCACAAGGTCATGTTTGTCGCGTGTAAGTCTGCGGGCGAGGCGCAGTTCCTCTGCGGTCTGCTCAACTCGCTGCCCGTGCGCTTGTTCGTCGCCTGTTACGCGGTGGAGACTCAGATTTCGACGCACACGGTCAAGAGCATCCGGATTCCCAAGTACGACAAGTCGGACCCGTCACACAAACGGGTTGCTGATGCATCGAAGAAAGCGCACAAGCGCGTGAGTGAAAGCAAGCCCGTCGACGAGCACACTGTTGACCTCGCGGGGGCTGCAATCTGGGGCATCGACGAAGACGAGCTCGGAACGATGCGGGCCTTCCTAGACCAACTCAAAAAGCGCGATCTAGCGTGATCGCGTCCGCGTCCGCTCCTCCTCCTAAGTTGGAGGAATGAAGATCGCCAAGGTGGAGCCGCTGACGCGGGCCCGCGCGCTGCGCGGGCCGTTCGACTACCGGATTCCGCGGGAGATGGAGGGAGTGGGGGTCGGGACGATGCTCGTGGTGCCGTTCGGCAGGCAGCGCATACTCGGCGTGGTCGTCGATACGGCCGGCGAGAGCGATGTTCCCGTCGAACGGCTCGTGGAGCCGTTGCGCGCGCTGGAGTCGGGTGTGCCGGCCGAGCTGGTGCGCCTCGGGCTGTGGATCGCGGACGCCTACTGCTCGCCGCCGGCACGCGGACTGGGGCTCGTGCTGCCGCCCGGCACGGGTGCCGGCGGGCGTGGCTCGCCGGCCGCTCGAACGCGTCGCGTGCTGGTGGCAGAGTTGACCGCGCCCGGCTGGGAAGCGCTCGAAGCGACCTCGGGGCAGCGGCTGACCGATCGCCAGCGCGCCGTGTTAGCTGCGCTCACGGAGGGCCCCGCCCCGGCGACCAAGCTTGAGCGCAGGCTGGGCGTCGACCACGGATCGCTGCGCCGCTTGGCGGCGCGCGACTTGGTTGCGCTCGAGCTGCGAGGGCAGCGCCGCGAGTTGGCACCGGCCGAGCGCGGCGCGTTCACCAGTCCCGCGCGAGCGGCCATATCTCTCACCGATGCGCAGCGCCAGGCGCTGGGCCGAATCGTCGCGCCGATCTCCGAGCGAAGGCACGAGTCGTTCCTGCTGCACGGTGTCACCGGTTCCGGCAAGACGGAGGTCTATCTGCGCGCCGTCGCAACCGTGCTCGAGCAGGGACGCTCGGCGATCGTGCTCGTTCCCGAGATCGCGATCACGCCTCAGACCGCGGCGCGATTCGAGCAACGCTTCGGCGACCAGGTCGCAATCATGCACTCGAAGCTCGGCCTGGGCGAGCGCTACGACGAGTGGCGGCGGATGCGCGACGGCCATGCACGCGTGTGCGTCGGCCCGCGCTCGGCGGTGTTCGCTCCGCTCAGCGACCTCGGCCTGATCGTGATCGACGAGGAGCACGACTCCGCCTACAAGCAGGAAAGCGATCCCCGTTACGACGCGCGCCGGGTGGCCGGACGCCGCGCCCGCCTCGCGGGTGCGGTCCTGGTTGCGGGCACGGCGACGCCGCGCCCGGAGAGCTGGGTCTCGATGCGCAAGCTCGAACTGCCGCAACGTGTTGACGGGCTCGGGTTGCCGCCCGTGCGGCTGCTCGACATGCGCGGTCTGCGACACGCACTGCATCCAGAGGCGCGCGCCGCGCTGGAGGAGGTCAAGTCGCGCAGCGCCAAGGCGATCGTGCTGGTCAACCGGCGCGGGTGGTCCCCGTTCGTCGATTGCCGCGATTGTGGGCGTGCCTGGTTCTGTCCGCGTTGCGAGGTCAGCCTGACGTTGCATCGCGCGGATGACCAGACGCTTCGGTGTCACCATTGCGGGCACAGCGAGGAGATTCCCAGCGGCTGCCCGGATTGCGGCTCGACCGCCGTCGCACGTCACGGAACGGGAACCCAGCGCCTCGAGGCCGAGCTGCGCGAAGCCCTGGCGCCGATGCCTGTGTTGCGGCTCGACGCCGACGCCGCCCAGCGCAAGGGCGGCATCGCGCATGTGCTGGAACGGTTCACGTCGGCGTCGAGTGGAGTGTTGATCGGCACCCAGATGGTTGCCCAGGGCCACGACTTCCCCGACGTCGAGCTGGCTCTCGTCCAGGACGCCGATGCCGGCCTGCGCTTCCCCGACTTCCGCGCCGAGGAGCGCACCTTCACGCTGGTGGCGCAGCTCGCGGGACGCAGCGGCCGCGGACCGAACGGCGGCCGCGTGCTGGTACAGACGCTCAATCCGCAGGCCGGCTGCCTGAAGCACGCGGCGCAGCACGATGCCGCCGGATTCCTCGGCACGGAGGTCGAGCGCCGGAAGGCGCTTTCCTACCCGCCGTTCGTGCGACTCGTGAGGGTGATCGCGCGCGCAGCAGATCAGGCCGTAGCCGATCGAGCGACAAAACGCCTGGCCGGGATGCTGGAGCTGCCCGCGTGCCAGCTGCTCGGCCCGGCGCCGCTGTACAGGCTCAAGGATCGCTACCGCAGCGTCCTGCTGCTCAAGTCACCGCCGCAGGAGACCACCGAGGCCGTTGCCCAGATCGGCCGAGCGGTGCAGCAGGTCGCGACCGCACGCGAGTTGAACGGCGTCAAGATCGCGGTGGACGTCGATCCCCAATAAATACCGGGGAGCGATCCCCTTAAGATTCGTTCATGCCAGACGTAGAGCCAAACGGCAGCGGGCCCACGACCGAGGAGGAACGGGCTGAGCGCGGGCCGGCGCTCGATCCCGAGCTTCAGGCGCGACGCAGGCGCGCGCTTTCGATGATCCGCACCTTCGGAGACCCGGTGCTGAAGGCGAAGGCGCTCGAGGTGACCGTGTTCGACGATGTCCTGGCGGAGGAGATTCGCCGCATGTCGGAGCTGATGGAGGACGCACTCGGAATCGGCCTCGCCGCCACCCAGGTTGGAGTGATGCACCGTGTGTTGATCTACCGAACCAGTGCCGACGGGCCTTTGGTGGCGGCCGTGAATCCGGCGGTCGAGTGGCATTCGGGGGAATCCGATGTCGCCGAGGAGGGGTGCCTCAGCCTGCCCGGCGTCGTGGTGGACGTGGAGCGGCCGTTGTACGTGCGTGTCACGGCTTCGAGCGAGACGGGCGAGGACGTGACGATCGAGGCGTCTGGACTCGAGGCGCGCGTGCTCCAGCACGAGATCGATCATCTCGACGGCGTCTTGATGATCGACCGGGTCGACAGGGAGCAGCGCCGCGAAGCGATGCGGGTGCTGCGCGGAGGCGCTCCGAACGAGCGCGAGCGCACCACGGAAGTCTCGCCCTCGTAGCGGGGCCTCGGGACCGTGCGGACCATCTTCTGCGGCAGTGACGAGTTTGCGGTCGAGGCGCTGCGTGCGCTTGCCGGCTCGCCGCACCGGCCCGCGATGGTCGTTACGCCACCCGATCGACCGAGGGGGCGCGGGCGCAAGCTGGCCTCGCCGCCGGCAGCGGACGCCGCGCGCGCGCTGGGCTTGGAGCTGATGCAAAGCGGCGACGTCAACTCGGAGGATGCGCTCGCCGCGATCAGCACGGCCCGACCCGATGCATTCGCGATCTGTGAGTTCGGACAGCTGATCAAGGAGCCGTTGCTTGCGATGGCGCCGATGCTCAACGTGCATCCTTCGCTGTTGCCACGCTGGCGCGGTGCCGCGCCGATCGAGCGCGCGTTGATGGCAGGCGACAGCGAGACGGGCATGACGATCTTCCAGCTCGTCGAGGCGCTGGACGCCGGTCCGATCGCGCTGCGCAAGAGTGAGCCGATTCTCGCCACCGACACCTACGGCGCGCTCGCGTCGCGGCTCGCGAGGCTCGGCGGCGAGCTGTTGGTGGAAGCGTTGGACCTGCTCGAGGCGGAGGCGCTGGAGCTGAGCGAGCAGCCGCAGGAGGGTGTCACGTACGCGGACAAGATCGCAGCGGAAGAGCGCCGGCTCGACCCGGCGCGCGCCGTCGTGGAACTGGAGCGCATTGTGCGCGCGCTGACGCCACACGTCGGCACGTACGTGCAGCTCGCGGACGGCGAACGGCTCGGCGTGGAGCGGGCCGCCGTTGCCGACCGGGAGGCTCCGCGCGGGGAGCTGTATGCGTTCGACGGCCGCCTTCTGATCGGGTGCGAGACGGGCACGCTCGAGCTGATCGAGGTGAAGCCGGCCGGCAAGCAGGCGATGACCGCTTCCGACTATCTGCGCGGCCGCCGCGAGCCCCCGCGCCTGGAACGCTGAACGCATCGTGACCGTGACCGCGTCGCGCCGCTGTGCGTTTGCCGTGGTGCGGCGGGTGTTCGAGCATGAGGCATACGCCGACCGGGCGTTTCGCGCGGAGGCGGAGCGTGCGGGGTTGGCCGGCCGCGACCGCGCATTCGCGATGCGCCTCGCCTACGGCGCGGTGCAGCGAAAGTTGACGCTGGACTTCCTGATCGAGCGACTCAGCGAACGATCGCCGTCCAAGCTCGACCCTGCCGTAACGGCGGCATTGCGCCTCGGCATCTACCAGATCGCGTTCATGGAGCGCGTGCCGGACCACGCGGCGGTGGGTGAGAGCGTCGAGCTGGCCAAGCAGTCGGGCACGCGCGGCATCGGCCTCGTCAACGCCGTGCTCCGGCGCGCCGCTCGCGAGGCGCGCGGCACGGTCGCTTCGCTGTCCGACGAAACGCCGGCCGAGGCCGCGCTTCGTCATTCCCACCCCGAATGGATTGCGCGACTCTGGTGGGAGGTGCTCGGTTCGCAGGAGGCGCGAGCGTTGATGGAGCGTGACAACGAGCCGGCCGAGAGTGCGGTGCGCGCCAACACGCTGGTGACCGACGCGGCCAGTCTGAGTGAGGCCCTGTCAACCGCCGGAGTGACGTGTCACGTCGTTGCCGACCTGCCGGAGGCGCTCGTCGTGGACGGGCCGTTCGACGCGCATGGGTCGGTGCAGTACGCGCGCGGAGAGCTGATGCCGCAGTCGCGTGCGTCAATGTTGGTGACGCGGGTGCTCGACCCCAAGCCGGGGGAGCGGGTGCTCGATCTCTGCGCGGCGCCCGGCGCCAAGACCACTCACATCGGCGCGCTGATGAACAGCGAGGGCGAGATCGTCGCGGTGGAGGCAAACCGCGATCGAGCCAGTTCGACAACCGAGAACTGCCGGCGACTGGGAATCGAGAGCGTGCGCGTGCTGGTCGGCGACGCGTCCGAGCCCACGTTCGGCGATCGATACGACCGTGTGCTGGTGGACCCTCCCTGTTCCGACCTGGGGACGTTGCAGTCGCGTCCCGATGCGCGTTGGCGCAAGAGCACCGATCAAGTAACCGACCTGGCGGCGCTTCAGGCCAGGATGCTGGAGGCGGGCGCCGCGGCGTTAGGCCAGGGTGGCGTGCTCGTGTACTCGACCTGCACGATCGATCCCGAGGAGAACGAGCGCCAGATCGACTCGTTCTTGGGCCGACACCGCACGTTCGCGGCGCTCGACCTCTCCGAGCGTGCCCCGGGGCTCGTATCCGCAAATAACCGGCGTTTCCTGCAAACTCTTCCTCACCGCGATGGCACGGAAGGCTTCTTCATCGCGGCGCTCCGTAGGGAGAGTTGAAGAGAGAGTTGAATGGAGCCGATCGATGGCCGAGGAAGCAGCGACACCCGATTCCTCCAGCGAGCAGTTCGAGCTGGGCACCAAGTGCCCGAACTGCAACGAGCCGTGGCTGCGGCCGACCCAGCTTCCGGGCCGCTACCGCTGCGTCTATTGCTTGATGCGCTTTCAGTTGATGGCCTACTGCCCGAGCTGCGGCGAGCACTCGACGATCGTCCGCATGAGCGATACCGAGAATCTGAAGTGCGTGCAGTGCGGTGGCTCGATGCTCAGGCCGGTTTGACGAATAGGCTCCGGTGTCGATGGACCGCTCGCAGTTGATTCGCACGAAGCGCGTCGAGCCTTCGATTCTGTCGGCCGACTACGCGCGCCTCGGGGAGCAGGTTGCTACCGTGATGGACGCCGGAGCCCGCGTGATACACGTGGACGTCATGGATGGGCACTTCGTCCCTCCGATCACGATCGGCCCGGTGATCGTCGAGGCGATCCGGGATCAGGTCCACGAGGCGGGCGGGATGTTGGACTGCCACCTGATGGTTGAGTGTCCGGAGCGCCAGGTCGAGCAGTTCGTGCAGGCCGGTGCGGACTCGATCACCGCGCAGCTCGAGGCAACGTCAGACGTGAGCCACACGCTCGAGATGATCCGCGACGGCGGCTGCCTGGCGGGGCTCGCGATCAATCCCGAAACCGCGGTCGAGGAAGTGTCCGAGCTGCTCGCGATGGTCGACTTCGTTCTCTGCATGAGCGTCAATCCCGGTTGGGGAGGCCAGGCCTTTATCGAGAGTTCGATCGACAAGGTCGGCCACCTACGTGAGCTGGTCGGAGCCGATCTCCCGATACAGGTGGACGGCGGAATCTCGACCGCCACCGCCGGTGCGGCCGCACAAGCGGGCGCAACGCTGTTCGTCGCGGGCTCGCACATCTTCGGCGCCGAAGATCCGGCGGTCGCCTATCGCGAGTTGGTCGCGGCCGTCGATGCCGAGTAGCGTGTCGCTGCCTAGGTCCCCTCGTCCGCGGCCGCCAGCCGCGCCTCCAGTTCCTCGACCGAGCCGGGCTCGAGTGTGATCTCGCCTGCCTTGATCGGTCGCCGGTAGACGACCTGCAACAGGCCGAACAGCAGCACCGCCGAGGCGAGGAAGGCGACCTCCACCTCGTCCACTGGGCTCATGTGGGCGATCAGCATGAAGGTCACGAAGAAGATCGCGGCGGTGGCCCATGAGGCGGCGGCGCCGCGCACGCGTCCGAGGGCGAGCGTCGCCTGGTTGGTCGTTGTCGCAGCCAGGTAGATGCCCATACCCAGCGCCACCGCCGCCAGACCGGCCCGCCCGTAGACGAACTCGCTGCCGAAGACGAGCTTCATCAGCGCGGGCCCGATCGCCAGCATCACGATTGCGGCCACGAGCCCGAGGCCCAGGCAAGCCAGCACGGTGCGACGCACGGTGCGCCCGAACTCTCCCGCGTGCGCGCCCGAACGCTCTTTCACGATCAGACGCGTGAGGTGGGGGAGGATCGTTGTCGAGACCGCCTGGAAGAGCTGGAGCGGGGCTCGCGCTATCAAGAGAACGTTGAACACGAGCGCAGCCTGCTTGTCAGCGTCTCCCTGAGCGGTCAGGGAGACAATCAAGACGCCGACGTTGAGGATCGCCTGCTCCGACGACATCACGACGAGCACGGCGGCGGCAAAGCCGAGGCCGTGAGCCATGGTGAACTGCGACTGGCGGTTCGGGGGTCGATCACGGGACTCCGCGATGCGACGTACGTGATGGCGTAACGCCCAGGGCACGACGCAGAGGCTCAACAGGGGTGCCGCGGCGATCGCCAGCGCAAACGGGTCACGTCCATGCAAGAGCCCGATTGCGGCCAGGACCGCGATTGCGAACCGGGAGGCCGACTCCATCAACACGAGTCCGCCGTAGAGCCCGAACCGGCGTTGGCCGGCGAGGAAGCCGCGGGCGAAATAGCTGGCGGCGTAGAAGGCGACCGCGCCCACGAACGCCCAATACAGGGCTGCGTCGCCCTTGAACAGGTCGTCCTCGAGCCAGCCCCGCAGCGACAGGGCCAAGGCGCAGAACGCGACCACGAGCGCGAGTTGAATCGTCGCCGCAAGCCGAAGCGCATGCCCGGCGGCCTGATCCCTCGCTAGATGTTCGGCGATCGTGCGCGAGAGCAACTGCTCGACGGGACGGTAGATGACCGAAGCGGTGATGAACACCGCAGCCCAGAGGGTTGCTATTCCGCCGTAGGTGCTTGCGCCAAGTGTGTGGGACGCGAGCGCGAAGAATCCATAGGTCAGCAGGCCGGTCACGCCGACGAGCACCGACAGAAGGCTCGCACCGCGCCCGAACGAGGAAGCGCGCTCGTCGTCCGCGCGCCGCTCGCTCACATGCACATTGGGGCGGCTGCCGTAGGCAGACGCTCCAGCATGAGGGGGGATCGAAGGGGGCGGAGCCCCCTCGTCACGGGATGCGCACCAGCGCCATCGTCCACGGGAACGGCGACCTGAGCTCCACGACCTCGCCGAAGCGACCCAGCAACGAAGCGAAGGAGCGTCTGGACCAGTGGTTCAAGTGACCGGGCGTGTTTCCGAGATCACGCAGATACGCCCCGCGGGCCATGTTGAGCGCTCGCCACAGCGGTTCGCGCGGCACGCTGGCGAGGATCCACTTCGACGAAACGCGCGCCATCTGCTCCAGCACGGCGGCGGGATCGGGCACATGCTCGAGAACCTCCATCGCCGTGGCGATCTCGAACTCGTTGTCGTCGAAAGGAAGCACGTCGCCCGTCCCCTCGACGAACTCGAGGTTCGAGCGCTCGCGCTGCGCCCATTCGGCGGCCAGCTTCGGATCCGCCAGGTCGACGCCGACCACGCGGCCGTCGTCGAGGCGTTCGGCCCACTGCTCGGTCAGCACGCCCTCGCCGCAGCCGACGTCGCAGATCGTGAGCGGCGCAGCACGCGCCATCAGCGCCTCCATGTCGCTGTGGAAGCCGGCCATCAGGTGCCTGACGACCGGATTGGTCGATCCGTACTTGTCGTACGTGTTGCCGGTTGGCACCACCTCCACGGGTGCCGTGACAGCGCTCGGCTCGCTCACGTCGTCGGACCTCCCACCGAGACAGCGCCACGCTCCTTGGTGGATTTCTCCGGTTCGGCCGCCGCCGCCCCGGCCTCGTAGTGCGACGGCTCGACGCCGAGCTTCAACTCGATTCGGCGCGTACGCTCGAACGTGCGCTGGATCATTGTGCGGTTGGCGGCCAGAAGATCACCGATCACCCCAAGCGCGGCGAGCTGAACCGCCACGATGAACAGCATCGAGCCCATGATCAGCGATTGGACGTGCCCCGTGCTGTTGCCCTGGATCACGAAGACCAGGAACCGGACCCACACGACAACCGCGGGGATCGCGACGAGCGCCGCCGCCACGAGAAAAACGCGCAATGGCTCGTAGCGGGTGTAGATGCGGAATATCGCCGCGGCGTTGGTGCGCACGTATGACCCGATCGACTTGAAGAGGCGCGACTCGCGCAGCTGCGGGTTGGTCCGGATCGGCACGTGGTCGATCGCGACCAGCATCTTGCCCGCCTGGATGACGCTTTCGAGCGTGTACGTGAAACCCGACACGACCTGAACCTGCAACGCGGCCTCACGGTTGTAAGCGCGAAAGCCGGAGGTCGTGTCCGGAACGCTCGTGTTCGAGGCGCGGCGCACCACCCAGCTGCCGAGCCGCTGCAGCAACTTCTTCAGCGGCGAGAAGTGCTCGATCGTGTGCACCTCGCGATCGCCGACCACCATGTCGGCCTCGCCCAGCAAGATCGGCGCGACCAACTTCGGGATGTCACCGCCATAGTACTGGTTGTCAGCGTCGGTATTGACGATCACGTCCGCGCCCAGCTTCAGGCATGCGTCCATACCTGCCTGAAAGCTCTGGGCCAGGCCCTTGTTGTTGGTCAGACGGACGATGTGCTCGACACCGTGCTCGCGCGCGACTTCCACGGTGCGGTCGGTCGAGCCGTCGTCGATCACGAGCCACTCGACTCTGTCGAAGCCTTCGACCGCGCGCGGCAGGTCGGCCAGCGTTACCGGCAGCGCCTCCTCTTCATTGAGGCAGGGAATCTGGATGATCAGCTTCTTGATGCCGCAAGAATAACGGGGGGCTCGCCGCCCCCTATAGTCCCACGTCGAACCGGCCCGAACCGCCCGCGGCCCAATCGCACAGGCCTCTGCACCAGATGGACACAGCAACCGCGCAGCGACCGATGCCGGGCCTCGAGGGCCCGCGCCGCATGCTGACGCGCCTGCGCGGCGTGCCGGCTGACACGGCCGCGCTGTGGTGTCTGGCCGGCCTGACCGTGCTCGCCTTGGTCGGGTTCTTCGCTCGCGTCACGTATCCGAACTACGACAGCTACTACGCGCTCATATGGGGACAGGAGATCCTGCGCGGCGATTTGCCCAGCTTCGAGGCCTATCGTGCTCCCACGGAGCATCCGTTGTGGGTGGTGCTCGGTGCCTTGATGTCACTTTTTGGAGAGCACGGCGACCGAGTGCTCGTGTTGTTCACCGTGATGTCGTTCTTGGCGTTGATTGCCGGTGCATATCGGCTCGGACGGCTGTGCTACACGCCTGCGGTCGGCTTTGTGGCCGCCTTCCTGATACTGACGCGGCTGGATTTCGGTTCGCTCGCGGCCCGCGGATACATCGACATTCCCTTCATGGCGACCGTCACCTGGGCTGGAGCCTTGGAGGCGGCGAAGCCGAAGCGAGGGACACCCGTGTTCCTGCTGTTGGTGGCGGCCGGGCTGATGCGTCCCGAGGCTTGGCTACTGGCGGGCGTTTACTTCCTCTGGATGAGCTGGCATGCGACCTGGCCCGAGCGCTTCAAGTACGCGGCCCTCGCCGCCGCCGCGCCGCTCGGCTGGGTGGCGACCGACTACGTGGTGACGGGCAAGCTGCTCTTCTCCCTGACCTCGACCCAGGATCTGGCGACCGAGCTGCAGCGCACCAGGTCGGGCGGCGACGTGATCACGGCGCTTCCACAGCTCCTGCGTGGCATTGTCAAGACCCCGGTCTTCTTCGCGGGCCTGGCAGGCCTGGTCGTCGCGCTCTACCGCTTCCCGACGCGCAGCGTGATCCCATTGGCGCTGTTCCTGTCCGGCGTGCTCACGTTCCTGGGCACAGGGCTCGCCGGCCTGTCGGTGATTCCGCGCTATCTGCTCGTGCCGTCGGTGATGTGGTCGCTGTTCGCCGCCGTCTTGGTTGCCGGTTTCACGATGATCCGGCGCGGGGAGCGCTTGCATGGATACTGGGCATGGGGCGCCACGGCGATCGTGCTCGTCGGTCTTGCATACACGGCTGTCTACCCGCCCTTGCCCACTCGGCTCAACAACGAGCTCGTGTTCCGTGGCAGCTCGCATGAGAGTCTGCGCCGAATTCTCGATCAGCCCGCTGTGGAGGATGGCTTGCGCTGCGGTCCGCTTTCGGTCCCGACCCACAAGTTGATTCCCGACGTGCGCTGGGTCCTCGATCTTCCCGAGAGCGAGGTGCTCGCGCGCTCCGACGATTCGTCCTCGGTCCAGCGGCGTGTGCGCTACGGCGTGGCGTTGTTCCCGGTTGGACGGACGAACGTGTTGCGCACGGGATTTGCTGTCTCCACCGACGCGATCGCACAGGTCCCGGCGCGCGGCTTCACAAAGGTGGCAGACGATCGCTACTTCGCAGCTTATGTGCGCTGCCCGCCGGGACATGCATAGGCTTGGCGGCGTCCGTAGGACGACGCTCGCACATGACGGTGGGTCGAGGGGGGCGGAGCCCCCCCGTCATTCCCGGTACGGGTGGACGCTCGGTCTTGTGGCCGTGCTGGCGCTGGCGTTCGTGTTGCGCGTGTGGGGGATCAAGCAGGGGCTGCCCTACGTCTACAACGTGGACGAGGCGTCCAACTTCGTGCCAAGTGCCCTCAGCTTCTTCTTCACCGACTCACTGAACCCGCACTACTTCGTCAACCCTCCGGCGTTCTCGTATCTGCTCCATGTGGTGCTGGCGTTCTGGTACGGCGGCGGGTGGCCATTCGGCGCAGGCCATGACGTAGCTCATGCGTACGCGGTCGATCCGACCTCGGTCTTCGTCGTCGCGCGCATGACGAGCGCCGTGCTCGGAACCGCGACGGTCGCGGTTGTCTATCTGATCGGCAAGCGTCTCTACGATCGCCGCGTCGGACTGATCGCCGCGGCGCTGATGGCGGTCGCCTTCCTGCCGGTCTTCTACTCTCACCTGGCGCTCAACGACGTTCCGGCGCTGCTGCCGCTGACGGTGTCGATTTACGGCAGCGCCGGCGTGTTGACTCGTGGCCGCACGTCCGACTACCTTCTCGCGGCGGTCGCTCTGGGATTCGCCGCCGCGACCAAGTACACGGCCGCCATAGCGCTGCTGCCGCTCGCGGCGGCGATCGTATACAGGCTCGCGGGTGCGCAGCGCGGGGAAACGCTGCGGATCGCACGTGTGGTCGCGGTCGCAGCCTTGGCGGCGGTTGCGGCGTTCGTGGTCGCCAACCCTCATTTCGTGCTGTCGTTCGACGAGTTCCAGGAAGGGCTGCGTACGCAGGAGAGCGAGTCCGACTTCGGCAAGCTCGGCCTCGATCAGGACTCGGGGGTCGTCTATTACCTGTGGACCTTGACGTGGGGGCTTGGCTGGCTGCCAGCGCTGGGTGCGCTGGCCGGCGCTCTGTTCGCGCTCAAGGAGGACCGCTGGCGCGCCGCGCTGCTCGTCCCGTGGCCGGTCGTGGTGATCCTCTTCCTCGGGCTTCAGGGACGCTACTTCGGTCGCTGGCTGATTCCGGCCCTGCCGGCTCTCGCGATCCTCGCCGCGCTCGCCGCTGTGCGAGTCGCCGAGCTTGCCACGTCGGGCCAGCGATCCCGCACGGCGCTCGTCTCGGCGTTGGCGATCGCGCTTGTTGCGCAGGGCCTCGTGCGCAGCATCCACGTCGATCGTGTGCTCGCACGCGACGACACGCGCAACGTGTTGCGGCAGCGGATGGTCCGGGTCGTGCCGCCGAACTCCAAGGTGGTGGTCGAGCCGGTGGTGCCCGACGCGTGGTTCACCGACGCGGGCAGGCCGCCGCCGGTGTCGTCTTCGGGGAGGCGCTGGGTCAAGCTTCCGACCGGGCGTTCGATGCTCGACAACAGCGGGCGCCCCAGGCGCGGAGGCGTGGGCCGGACCGTCACGCCGGAGGACTACCAGCGGGTCCTGCGCCCGGAACTGATCGACTCCTACGAGCGGGGCGGGTTCTGCTGGGTCGTGATCGGCTCCACGCAGTACGGGCGTTCGTTCGTTTCGCCGGAGGAAGCTCCGGGCGCGATTGCCTATTACCGCGAGCTGTCAAGACGGGGCGACGTGGTCGAGAGGGTGAGTCCGTTCAGGCAGGGAAGCAAGCCATCGCACTTCAACTTCGATTGGAGCTTCGACTACTACCCGTTCGCGTACGAGCGCCCCGGTCCGACGCTGATCGCATACAGGCTGCGCGGAGGCGACTGCGCCGGGAAGCGGAACCCGCCACGGTAGAATCGCTTGCAGGTAACGAGCAAGAGCACACCCACGCACCAAGTGCGACGGGCCACGCAAGTGAACGAACGGGATTTGCACTACATAGACAGGGCGATCGAGCTTGCAGGGCAGGGGCACGGGCACACGAGCCCCAACCCGCTCGTTGGCGCGGTGATCGCACGCGACGACACCGTGCTGGGGGAGGGCTACCACGCTGCGTACGGTGGCCCGCACGCCGAGGTGGCTGCGATCGCCTCGTGCTCGGAGGACCCGAAGGGCGCGACCATGTACGTGACGCTCGAGCCCTGCTGCCACCAAGGTAAGACGCCGCCATGCACGGCGGCGATTCTCGAAGCAGGAATCAAGCGCGTCGTTGTCGCGTCCGAGGATCCGACCGAGAAAGCCGCTGGCCGCGGGTTGGGAATCCTGCGGGACGAGGGGGTCGCGATCACGACCGTGGACGGCACGCACGCACATGCCGCCCGGCTGCTGAACCAGCCGTTTCGCAAACACGCGCGCACGGGCAAGCCGCACGTGCAGTTCAAGTCGGCCATGAGTCTCGACGGCAAGGTCGCGACGCAAACCGGAGACTCGAAGTGGATTTCGGGCCAGGAGAGCCGCCAACTTGTGCACCGTTGGCGCTCGGAGGTCGATGCCGTGTGCATCGGAATCGGTACCGCGCTTGCGGACAATCCACTGCTGACGGCGCGAGCCGATCCGGCCGGCCGCCAGCCGCGGCGAATCGTGTTCGACTCGCAGGCGCGTCTGCCGCTCGACAGCAACCTGGTCAAGACGGCGCCCGAGGTGCCGCTGACCGTGATCGTGTCGCGTGCGTCCGAACGCGCCCGCTGCGAGGCGCTGCGGGCTGCCGGTGCGGACGTCACGGCGGCCGCCGGAGGAACCGAGGTCGAGCGCGTGATCGATGCGCTCGAGAAGCTTGGTGAGACCGGAGTGCAGAGCGTGCTGTTGGAGGGCGGGCCGAGGTTGGCGGGCTCTTTCCTCGACGCGGGCGAAGTTGACGAGATGCGTATCTTCGTCGCCCCGTTCGCTCTCGGTGGTCGTGCGGCTCGCGTTCCCTTCGAGGGCGAGGGCAGCGACTCGATCGCCGAGGCGCAACGCGCGGTCTGGCTCGACTCGCGCATGGTCGGAGAGGACGTGCTGATCGAGGCGCGACTGCGGGAGTGGTAGGCGACTGAATGTTCACGGGATTGGTGCAAGCCGTGGGCCGTGTGGCGGCGATCGAACAGCAGCCGGGGGGTGGCGCTCGCCTGAAGATCGGGAGCGAGCTGGCCGATGAGGTGCGCTCCGGCGAGTCGGTGATGGTGAACGGTGTCTGCCTGACGGCGATCGACCCCTCCGATTCCAGCTTGGGCGCCGATCTCAGCAAGGAGACGCTGGCACGCACCACGCTGGGCGGGCTCGAGCTGGGTGCCGAGGTCAACCTCGAACTGCCACTGATGGTTGGGGGTCGCCTCGGTGGCCATGTCGTTCAGGGACACGTCGACGGCGTCGGCGTCGTGATCGAGATGCGTGAAGACGGGCTCGGCCGCGACCTGAAGTTTGCGACCCCTCCGGACTTGCTGCGCTACGTGGTTGACAAGGGATCGGTGACAGTGGACGGGGTCAGCCTCACGGCGACCGCAGTGGACCAGGAGGGCTTTTGGGTGTCGCTGGTGCCGGAAACGCTCCAGCGTACGACGTTTGCGGGCGCGCAACCCGGTACGCGGGTTAACCTTGAGGTGGACGTGATTGCCAAATACGTCGAGAAGCTGGTGGAAGGCCGATGACACAAGACCCCGCATTCAGCACCGTCGAAGAGGCGCTTGAAGACATTCGAGCGGGAAAGATGGTCGTGGTCTGCGATGCCGAGGACCGCGAGAACGAGGGCGACCTCACCCTTGCCGCACAGTTTGCGACGCCCGACGCGATCAACTTCATGGCACGGGAGGGGCGCGGGCTGATCTGCCTTGCGTTGACGCCCGAGCGCTGCGAGGAGCTTGGCCTCGATCTGATGGCGGCGAAGAACGAGTCGGCCTTCGAAACAGCGTTCACGGTCTCGATCGAGGCGCGCGAAGGGGTAACGACGGGAATTTCCGCTCACGACCGGGCGCGGACGATCCAGGTGGCGATCGATCCGCGCGCGAGCAAGGACGAGATCGTGCAGCCAGGCCACGTCTTCCCGCTCAAGGCGCGATCCGGCGGCGTGCTCGAGCGCACCGGTCAGACCGAGGCGGGCGTTGATCTGGCGCGACTCGCCGGCCTGATACCCGCCGCCGTGATCTGCGAAATCATGAACGAGGACGGAACGATGGCGCGGGTCAAGGACCTGGTCCCATACTGCAGGCGGCACGACCTCAAGATGATCACGGTCGCGGACCTGATCTCATACCGCCGGCGGACCGAGAAGCTGGTCGAACGGGTCGCCGAGGCGCAGCTCCCCACCGAGCATGGCGACTTCGAGGTCGTCGGCTATCGAGCGCTGCAGGACGACAAACACCACGTCGCCCTTGTCAAGGGCGACGTTCGCGCGGCAGCCGACCGTGGCGAATCGGTGATAGTGAGAGTGCATTCCGAGTGCCTTACCGGCGACGTGTTCCACTCGCTGCGCTGCGACTGCGGAGCGCAACTCGAGGACGCGCTCGGTCGCATCGAGGCGGAGGGCTTGGGCGTGCTGCTCTACCTGGCCCAGGAAGGTCGCGGCATCGGGCTGCTGAACAAGTTACGCGCCTACAAGCTCCAGGAGGACGGGCTCGACACGGTGGACGCCAACATCGAGCTTGGGCTGCCCGCGGATCTGCGCGACTACGGGATTGGCGCGCAGATCCTCGTTGACCTCGGGCTGAAGCGAATCCGCATTCTGACCAACAACCCGAAGAAAATCGTCGGCCTCGAAGGCTACGGTCTCGAAGTCACGGATCAGATACCGATTGAACGACCGCCGGGCGAGCACAATCGCGAATACCTGAATGCCAAGCGCGAGAAGATGGGCCACATGCTGCACCACCAGGGGCTTCCGCTCGACGAGGAGATGCTCAGCTCAGAGCGCGAAACCGACCGCAAACGGGACGTCGAGTCTCGCCTCGTTGCGGGGCTGGTCGAACAGTCGGATCTGGAGTCCGAGCCTCGCGGTGAATGACACCGCGCTCGCGGCGGACGCCCGCTTCGCGATCGTCCGCGCCACCTTCTATGAGGAGCTTGCCGAGCGCCTGACCGGCGGCGCGTTGAAAGGGTTCGCGGAAGAGGGCATCGACAAGTCGAGGATCGACCTGTTCGAGGTCCCGGGGGCATTCGAGCTTGCGTTCGCGGCCAGGGAATGCGCGCTGTCGGGTCGCTATGCGGGGGTGGCGTGCCTCGGTGCGGTGATCCAGGGCGAGACCGACCACTACACGTTCGTGTGCGAGGCTGCCGCCCAGGGGATTCAGCGCGTGCAGCTCGAGACCGGGGTGCCGTGCGCCTTCGGCGTGCTGACGGTAGCGAGCATGGGCCAGGCGCTGGCACGCTCGGGCGGGGAGACCCGGGACTCGGGTCGCGACGCTGCACGCACGGTCATGCAGATGGCTCGGCTGGCAGCACGCTAGAGAAAAATGGGCGCCTTCGGCCCCACCTAAAGTCCTGAAGGCCGGCCTGACGGCCGCCCCACTAAACTACCTTCTCTCATGTCCAAGGTCTGCCATTCCTGCGGCCGCAAGCCGGCTTTCGGCAACAGTCGCAGCCACTCGATGGTCGCCAGCAAGCGACGCTTCAATCCCAATCTCCAGAGAGTGCGCATCGACGACCGGGGCACACCACGTCGCGTGTACGTCTGCACGCGCTGCCTGAAGTCGGGCAAGGTCGTGAAGTACGCCTAACGGGCCCGGTTTCCCGCCTGGACCTGTCCGCCCGGATGTCATAGCTTTTCGCTGATCGTGGCCGATCCCTCGATAGAGCGCTTCCGCAGAGTTGTCGCCACCGCGTGCGCGCAGCTCGAGGAGCGCCGCCAGGAGGTCAACGACCTCAACGTCTTCCCGGTTGCCGACGGCGACACGGGCGACAACATGACGCAGACGCTGCGCGCCGTGATGGAAGAGCTGAACCGCCTCAACGGCCAGGTCGTGGACGACGTGGGTCGTGACGAGATCGTCCAGGCGGTCGCAACCGCGGCGCTGCTCGGCGCGCGCGGCAACAGCGGCGTGATCCTCTCGCAGATCGTTCGCGGGGCGGCCGAGGAGCTGACCAGCCGGCCCGGCGAGCTGGTCGATCCGGTGCTGGTCTCGTCGGCGCTCGCCCGCGCGGCCGACGCCGCGTACGCGTCGGTTCGCAATCCTGCCGAGGGCACGATGATCACGGTGATCCGCGAGATGGCCCACAGAGTTGCCACCGAGCTTGCTCACATGGAAAAGAAACGGCTCGAGCCCGGTGCCAGCGACTCCGAGCAGGACGCGCTGCTGGCCGACGTGCTCGAAAAGGCACTCGAGGCCGCCGAGGCCTCCGTCGAGCGCGGGCCCGACCTTCTCCCGGTGCTGCGCGAGCACGGTGTCGTCGACGCCGGCGGCTATGGAATGACGGTGATCATCGCTGGACTGATAGCGGGCTTGCGCGGACAGCAGGCTGCGGCCCCAGTGGTCGCGCATCACCACGTGGTGCCGCTGCACGAAGGGGAGCACGAGTCGAGTCTCTACCGGTACTGCACGAACTTCGTCGTCGCGGGCAAGGGCCTCGAGGAAGGCCGCGCGTACGTGCCCGGCCTCGAGGAGATCGGCGATTCGATCCTCGTTGTGGGCGACGCGGAAACGATCCGCGTTCACGTCCACACCGACGAGCCGGAGCGCGCGGTCGCGCTGTTCGAGAACGAAGGGACGGTTCAGCGGCTCGACGTGGCTGACATGCACGAGCAGGAGCAGCAGCGTACCGCGCGTCTGCGCGCCTCTGAAGGCAACGGTGCGAGCGTTGCGGCGAGCGAGGTGGAGATCGCTTGCGGTGTCGTGGCGGTCGCAGCAGGCGCGGGCATGCGCAACCTCTACGAGAGACTGGGGGCGCACGTCGTCGAAGGCGGAGCGACGCTGAACCCGAGCACGTTCGAAATCCTCGCCGGCATTCACAGTGTTCCGGCCGAGCAGGTGATCGTGCTACCGAACAGTCGCAACGTCGTAATGGCCGCCGACCGTGCAGCAGAGTTGTCGGAGAAGACCGTGGAGGTGGTGGAGTCGCACCACCAGCAGGCCGGGCTGGCGATCCTGGTCGAGCACGACTCGAACGTCGATGCCGCTCGCAACGCGGACAGGCTTCGGAGTGTCCTGGCTGGCGTGCGGATCGGCGCCGTGGCGCCCGCGGCCCGTGACGACAGGAAGGGGCGTTTTCGCTCGGGAGAGGCCGTCGGCTTCTTGGACGAGCAGATCGTCGCCTGGGGTGACGTCGAGCGGACGCTGCGCACCGTGCTCGAACAGCTTGGGCAGTCATGTGAGCTTGTGACGTGGTTCGCCGGCCAGGGGGCTCCACTCGACCGCGATGCGGTCGATGCACTCGCTCCCGAGGGCCTGGAGCTCGAAGGACACGCGGGCGACCAGCCCCACTACTGGTGGCTGCTGGCGGCCGAGTAGGGATGTCGCCCGCTTCGCTCGCTTCACGTCCGGGCGATCGCGCTTAATTGGTACGTGAACGTGTCGCGCTCATCGCAATCCTTCGTCCTGGGCGGCGGCCGAGCGCCCAACCGCGCGAAGCTGCTTCAGGCCACCCATGGGCGGCGGCCGAGCCCCCTCGACCGGTCGCTCACCACGCTGCCGGGCGTGGGGCCGGCGCTGGCTGCGAAGGCGGCCAGGCTGGGTCTGTCAACGCTGGGTGACCTGCTTGGTTACATGCCGTTCGACTATCGAGACTACGAGGGACCGAGCGCTGTCTCCGAGCTTGCGCTCGGCGAGCAGGCCACTGTTGATGTGCGCGTTCGCTCGTGCCGGGTCCACCCGACCCGGCGTCGCAACCTGACGATGCTCGAATGTGAGGTTGCCGACGATTCGGGTCCGATGCGGGCGGTCTGGTTCAACCAGGCCTACCTGGCCGATCAGCTCACCGACGATACGCGCGTGCTGCTGCGCGGCACCCTGCGGGCGGCTCGCGGTGGTCCCGTGTTCCGCGTCGCCGAGCACGAGATCCGGCGCGGGTCCGAGCAGGCCGACGGTCGCCACACGACCGGGCTGGTGGCCGTGTACCCGGCGACCGAGGGTCTCTCGGCCCGAAAGCTTCGTGACATGGTTTGGGCGTCGCGGGACCTCGTGCAACACGCGCTCGAACCCCTGCCCGCCCGTATTCGCGCGCGCGACCGGCTCCCCGGCAAGGCCGATGCGCTGACCGTGGCACACTGGCCGGAGTCGATCGAGCAGGTCGAGCCGGCGCGTCGCAGACTGGCGTTCGAGGAGCTGCTGTTGTTCCAGCTCGCGCTCGTGCTGCGCAGGAGCGCAAATCGCGAGGAACGTAACGCCGAACAGCTGCGCGAGCCGGGCGAGCTGATCGCACGCTGGCTGGATTCGCTTCCGTTCGAGCTGACGACGAGTCAGCACGAGGCGCTTGGTGCGATCGACGAGGACCTCGTCAGCGGTCATCCGATGCAGCGGCTGTTGATGGGAGAGGTCGGCTCGGGCAAGACCGTCGTCGCGCTGTACGCGATGCTGCGGGCCGCGGAGGCCGGCAAGCAGGCGGCGCTGATGGCGCCCACGGAGACTCTGGCTGAGCAGCACTACGCGACGATCGAGCGTCTGGTCGGCCCGGACCTGTTCGCCGGCATCGAATCGACGCGACTCGGCGCGCCCGTCGCCCTGCTGACCGGCTCGACGCCGGCACGCGAACGGCGCGAGATCCTTGCGCGGCTGGCCAGCGGAGAGCTGCGCCTGCTGGTGGGCACGCATGCGTTGATCCAAGACGCGGTCGAGTTCGAGCAGCTCGCGCTCGCGGTCGTCGATGAGCAGCACCGCTTCGGCGTGCGACAGCGAGGCGCGCTCGACGCCAAAGCTCCCGGCATGCTCGCGCCCCACTTGCTCCATCTGACGGCGACTCCGATTCCCCGAACGCTGTCGCTGACCCTCTACGGGGACCTGCACACCACGGCGCTGCGCGAGCTGCCCGCGGGGCGCAAGGCGGTGCAGACCCGGGTGGTATCCGAGCCCGAACGGGCCGATGCGTACGAGCTCATACGTGCCCGCCTGCGCGAGGGACGCCAGTGCTACGTGGTTTGCCCGCTGGTGGAGGAGTCCGAGCAGCTACAGGCGCGCGCGGCAACGCACGAGGCACGACACCTCGCCGCAGGAGAGTTCGCCGACTTCCGGGTCGACGTGATGCATGGGCAAATGCCCGCCGTGCGCAAGCGCGAGGCGATGGCGCGTTTCGTGTCGGGTGAGACGAACGTGCTGGTCTCCACAAGCGTGATCGAAGTCGGCATCGACGTGCCGAACGCAACCGTGATGATGGTGGAGGAGGCCGATCGCTACGGGATCTCGCAACTCCATCAGCTGCGAGGTCGCGTGGGGCGCGGCGAACACGAGTCGTTGTGCATGCTCTTCGCCGGATCGCGTTCGCAGCTCGGCAATCGCCGCCTCAAGGCCGTGGCAGCGGAGCGTGACGGCTTCAAGCTCGCCGAGATCGACCTGCAGCTTCGCGGCGAGGGGGACCTGCTCGGGACCAAGCAGCACGGCCTGCCCGAGTTTCGCGCCGCGCGGCTCCCGGAGGACTCGCAACTGCTCGAGCACGCGCGTCGCTGGGCGATCGAGTTGCTGGCCGCGGACCCGGAGCTGCGCGATCCCGAGAACGCGTTGTTGCGAGTCGCGCTCGAACGCCGTCACGGCGCGGCGGAAGCCACGCCGATCGCAGCGTAGGTCGGCGACGTGCGCGTCATCGCTGGAGCGTTCAAGGGCCAGCGAATCTCTGCGCCTCGCGGGTCGGCGCGACCCACCGGGGATCGGGTGCGCGAGGCCGCCTTCAGCATGCTCGGGACGATCGAGCAATCGAGCGTGCTCGATCTGTTCGCGGGCTCGGGAGCGCTTGGCATCGAGGGTCTTTCTCGCGGCGCCGCCAGTGCGACGTTCGTGGATTCGGACCGCGGCGCGACCGCGACCGTTGAGGCCAACATCGAACGGCTCGGCATTGAAGATGACGCGGCCAAGGTCTTTCGCGCCGATGCGATCAGCTTTCTGCGCGGTGCCGCCCGCCACGGCGATCGGTGGGACTTGGCCTTCTGTGATCCTCCCTATAAACTCGCCGGTCGCCTCGCAAATGAATTGGGCGGTCTGCTTGTGCCGGTGTTGAGTTCCGGGGCGCGCGTGCTATGCGAAAGCTCATACAGACATCCCCTCCGACTCGATCTGCCCGAGCTTGTCGTCGTCGTCGAGCGTCGCTACGGTGACACGCTGATCGTCATACACTCGAAGGCGAATCCAGATGGCACCTGAACCCAAGATCGCAATCTGCCCGGGCTCCTACGACCCGATCACGTATGGCCACATGGACGTGATCGAAAGGGCGGCTCACATATTCGACACGGTTGTCGTGGGGGTTGTGAATCAGCCGCTGCGCAAGCAGGAAACGCTCTTCACGGCGATGGAAAGGGAGTCTTTTGCCCTGCAAGCGACGGAGAAACTGGCCAACGTCGAGGTCGAGATCTTTGATACCCTGCTGGTCGATTTTGCCCGCAAGCACGGTGCTCGTGCGCTGGTGAAGGGGTTGAGGGCCATTTCGGACTTCGAGTACGAGTTCGAGATGAACCAACTCAACCGCAGACTGGCGTCGGACATCGAGAGCGTGTACCTGATGGCTTCGCCTCAGTACAGCTTTCTCAGCTCCAGCGGCATCAAGGAGATGGCGACGTTTGGTGCAAGCGTTGCCGACTTGGTGCCGGACGGAGTCGCGGAGGCGTTGCACGATCGCTTGGCAAGGGAGAGCAAGCAGTAGTCATTTGGGAACCAAGGACGTAACCTAAAAACGATCGACAGCAGGCCTGGAGGCCATTCGTGGACGTTCTCGTACTGATAGACAAGCTCGACGACCTGGTGCACAACGCAAAGCCGGTCCCGCTCACCGACCAGGTGCGCGTGGATCGCGAGGAGATCTACGATCTGCTCGACCAGATGCGGGCCACGATCCCCGAGGAGATCAAGCAGGCACGCTGGATCGTGAAGGAGCGTCAGGAGATGTTGGCCGAGGCCAAGCGCGAGGCCGAGCGCATCGTCAAGGAAGCACGCGACCAGCAGCAGCGGCTCGTCTCCCAGGAGGAGATCACCAAGCAGGCGGAGCGTCAGGCCGAGGAGATCGTCGAGGACGCCAACGCGCGTGCCCGCGAGATCCGCCTCGGCGCCGAGGATTACGCCGACGAGATCCTCAACACGCTCGAGGTCAACCTCGAGAAGTTCCTCGCCGCCGTTCAGCGCGGCCGCGATCGACTCGCCGGTCGAGAGCAAGAGCCGGTCGAAGTCGGCTAGAGCCGGCCGGGGGTGATCCTCGGCACATAGGGCGAGCTCGCCTTCCGACTACGATTGGGGGGCGATGGCCGCGATTTCGATAGAGGGACTGGAACGCCGCTTCTCGGACGAGGTGTTGGCGGTCGCCGGGATCGACCTCGAGGTATCGGAGGGCGAGATATACGCGTTCCTCGGTCCCAACGGCGCCGGCAAGACGACGACCGTGCGGATGCTCGTTACGCTGCTGCGACCGACCGGCGGCAGAGCGACGGTGGCCGGATACGACATCGTCAGCGAGGCCGCCCGTGTCCGCGCGACGATCGGCGTCGCGCTCCAAGAGGCGGCGCTCGACCCGCTGATGACCGGGCGCGAGCTGATCCAGCTCCAGGCAACCCTGCACGGGCTGCCGGCCGCGGCGGCCCGCGAGCGCGGCGACGCGCTGCTGGAACGCGTTGAGCTGGACGACGCGGCCGATCGCCGTGTCGGCACCTACTCGGGTGGCATGCGCCGCCGGCTCGACATGGCGTCGGCGCTGGTGCACGAGCCGCGAGTGCTGTTCCTCGACGAGCCGACGACGGGGCTCGACCCCGTCAGCCGTATGACGATCTGGGAGGAGGTCCAGAAGCTCAACCGCGAGGGCACGACGGTCTTCCTCACGACCCAGTATCTGGAGGAGGCGGACCAGCTCGCCGACCGAGTCGGGATCATCGACAGAGGCCGGATAACCGCGGAAGGCACGCCCGGTGCGCTCAAGGCCGAGGTCGGCCGGTCGCACCTCGAGCTGGGCATCGCCGACGGAGGCGCAGCCAAGGCCAACGACGTGCTTGCACGTTTCGGCGAGCTGATGCCGGCAAAGGACGGCCGGCTCTGTGTCGGCCTCGAGCGAGGCGCGGGCGACCTGGCTCCGATCGTGCGTGCTCTCGACGACGCCGGCGTCGCGGTCGAGTCGCTCGAGATCATGCGGCCGACCCTCGACGACGTCTTCGTCGCCAAGACCGGCCGGCACCTGGAGGGCGAAGAGGGAGAGCAGGCCGAATGAGCGTCGCCACGCGCGCACGCGTCGTTGGCGCGCTAGGACGGCGCTCGCTGCGCCAGGCTTTCCGGCGGCCGATGTTCTTCGCGCCCGTATTCGTCTTCCCGTCGTTGTTTCTGGCCGTCAACACCGGAGGCGCGGGTGCGGCGGTGGACCTGCCGGGCTTTCCCGCGGTGCATGGGTTCCTCGACTTTCAGCTCGCTGGCGCGATCGTCCAGTCGGCGATGCTCTCAGCGGTGTCGGCCGGCACCTCGCTCGCGCTCGACATAGAGACCGGCTTCATGGATCGTCTGATGGCCGCGCCGATTTCGCGCCTGTCGGTGGTCCTCGGACGGCTGTCGGCCAACGTCGTGCTCGGCTTCATGGTCGGAGTCTGGTTCCTCGGCCTCGGGCTGATCTTCGGGGCGCACATCGAGGGAGGCGTGGCGGCGGTGGCGCTGGTGATCCTTCTCTCTGGCCTGACCGCAGGCGCCTTTGGCTGGATCGGCGCCGCCCTGGCACTGCGCGCAGGGCGGGTCAGCGTGGTGCAGGGAATGTTCCCCTTGGTGTTCGTGATCCTGTTCCTGTCGTCGGCCTACTTCCCGCAGGCTCTGCTCGAGCAGCCGGCGAAGGCGGTCGCCAACGTCAATCCGATGAGCTACATCGCCGACGGGCTGCGTGAGCCGGTGATCGCCAACATCACGGGCGCGGTGACTCTCGAGTGCCTGGCCGGGATCGCGATCGTCGCGCTGGTCGGCATGCTTTGGAGTGCTTCGGCGATGCGCAGAAGGCTGAGGGCGGCATAGTGGAGGCGCACGCTTCGACCAGGCCCATGGGCGTCGCGGCGCCGATGCCGGCCCGCGCGCAGCTCGCCACGATCTGGGCGCTGATGCGCCGTGCCGTAAACGAGGTCGTGCGCGTGCCGGGCGCCGCCATCCCTGGAGTGCTGGCTCCAACGATCTTCATGATCGGCCTGACGGCGGTGTTCGGGAACCTGACCGACCTGCGCGGCTTCACCACGGACACGTTCATCAGCTTCATCATGCCGGTCAGCTTGCTTCAGGGAGCCGGCTTCACCGGTGCGGCAACGGGTGTCAACCTCGCGCGCGACATCGAACTGGGTTGGTTCGATCGACTCTTGGTGTCGCCTCCGCCGCGCTACGTATTGCTGGCAGGAACAGTGCTGTCCGCAAGCATGCGCTCGTTGATGCCGATGGCGATGATCCTGGTGGTCGGGTTCGCGCTCGGCGCGCACTTCCCCGGCGTGTTCGGGCTCGCACTGGCGATCGTGATTGCGGCATCGTTCGCGGCCGTCGTCGCCTGCTACGCATCGGGCATCGCGCTCAAGTTCCGCAGCCAGTCGGCCGGAATCCTGATGCAGTCGGCCACATTCATCGCCGTGCTGTTCACTCCGGCCTACGCTCCGCAGGCATTGCTGACCGGCTGGCTCTACTGGGTCGCGAAGTACAACCCGATGACTCAAGTGCTCGAGGCGGTCAGGCAGGGCTTCGTCGGTGATGTGACCTGGCACAACACGTGGCCGGGGCTGCTGTGTCTTGCGGGCCTGGCGGTTCTGATGGCGATGTTCGCGCTGCGCCAGATGCAACGCACCGGCAGCTAGCCCAGCCCGGTGGCCCAGTTCGCCGACACGCTCGATCTCGCGACCCTCGACCTGCGCCCGGGGGACGGGCGCTCGATCGACCTGCGTGTGCGCGTGCAGCCGGTCACGCTCGCCGGCGAGCGCTACGAAGTCGAGCACGGGGCGGTCGAGGCCCGCGTCGATCTGTCGCGAATGGTGTCCGGCTACGCGCTTCGTCTGCGCTTCGAAGCGCGCCTGCTGGGCACCTGCACGCGCTGTCTCGACGACGCCCATCCCACGATCGCAGTCGATGCCCGCGAGGTCGATCAGCCGGGCGAAGAGGAAGACCTGCACAGCCCCTATATGACGAGTGGTCAACTCGATCTCACCGCCTGGGCGCGCGACGCGTTTGCCCTGGCGCTGCCGACACGATTGCTGTGTCGAGACGACTGCCAGGGCCTGTGTGCGGTCTGCGGCGTGAACCTCAACGAGGTGGACGCGGCGGAGCACCATCACGACTCCGGTGGAGACCCACGTTGGGGAAAACTGCGGGAATGGCGGGCTCCCCCCTCGTAGCTGAGCCCCTGTACCATTTGGCGACTCCGATGGCGGTTCCGAAGAAAAAACAGTCCCGCTCGCGCACCAACAAGCGTCGCTCTCAGCACAAGATCTCCGCACCCTCCTACAACGAGTGCCCGCAGTGCCACGCCGCAAGGCTTCCGCATCGGGTCTGCCCGCAATGCGGTCACTACGCAGGGCGCGAAGTAGTCAAGCCAGGCCCCTCGCCGGAGGAGCCCCAGTCGCCACAGTCGCCGTAGATACGCTTGGCGCCGATCGGGGCGTCGCCGAAGTCGCCGCTGGCGCGGTCGGTCGCGTCGCCGACTCGAGCACTCGTTGTCTGCTGTTCGGACCGCTCGACGAGCTGCGGCAGGCCGTCGGCCCGCGGCCGCCGGCGGGGATCGAGTTGATCGACGCCACGGAAGAGATCGGTAACGACGAGGAGCCGGCGCGGGCCGTGCGCTCCAAGCCGCAGGCGTCGATCGTGCAGGCCGCGAACGCCGTCGCCGACGGTCGTGCCGAGGCGCTGGTCAGCGCCGGGTCGACGGGCGCCGCGCTCGCCGCATCGACTCTGCGCATAAAGCGGATTGCGGGCGTGTACCGGCCGGCGGTCGCGGTCCAGGTTCCAACGCCCGGTCGCCGCTTGCTGATGCTCGACGTCGGGGCGAGTGCCGAGGCCCGCCCGGAGCAGCTCGTGCAGTTTGCCTTCATGGGTGTCGCCTTCTGCGAGGGAGTGCTCGGCATCGAGCGACCCCAGGTGGCGCTGCTGTCGGTCGGGTCCGAGGCTGCAAAGGGAACGCCCGCGATTGTGGAGGCGCACGCCCGGCTGGCCGCCAGCGCGCTCGAGTT
Source organism: Solirubrobacterales bacterium (assembly GCA_040880005.1). Taxonomy (GTDB): domain Bacteria; phylum Actinomycetota; class Thermoleophilia; order Solirubrobacterales; family JBBDJG01; genus JBBDJG01. The sequence continues at coordinate 49,736 of JBBDJG010000026.1, read as the reverse complement.
CGTGGGCAACGTGGAGGGCAACGATCTCACCGCCGGCGTCGCCGACGTAGTCGTCACCGACGGCTTCACCGGCAATGTCGCCCTCAAGACGATGGAGGGAACGCTGCATACCGTGACTGGTGCGATCCGCGACCGGATCGCCTCCGGCACCGCCTCGAAGCTCGGGGGGCTGCTGATTCGCTCACGGCTGCGCGGTCTGCGCGACGAGCTCGACCCCGCAGGTGTCGGCGGCGCATTCCTGCTCGGCCTGCGGGCGCCCGTCGTGATCTGCCACGGAAGCTCGAGCCGGAGGGCGATCGCCAGCGCGGTCGCGCTGGCCGAGCGCGGCGCCTCGGAACGCATCGTCGAGGCGACTGCTGAGCGGCTCGTGCGAGCCGGCGTGGCGCGCGGGGAACCGTCCGAGCCAGCCGGCGAGCAGTGGGCGTCCTCGTCCGTGGCCGCTGATAGCGTGGAAACTCGCTGATGGCCCCGACCCGCGAAGAGGTGCTCGAGCGCATCCGCTCGCACCTGTCCGAGGAGCTTGGGATCGATGAGTCGAAGATCCGGGAGGAGAGCAGCTTCAAGGACGATCTCGAGGCGGACTCCTTGGACCTGGTCCAGCTCGTGGTCGAACTCGAGGATCAATATGGCATCCGCATCACGGAAGAGCAGGCCGAGAAGATTCGCACCGTCGGCCAAGCAGTCGATTTCGTATTCGCCGAGACCCCTGCGGGCCGCGCGGGGTAGCTTCGTTGCCGGACGAGCTGCGGACTCTGTTCGATCGGCTGCCGGAAGGGCTGGCGCGCGTTGCCTTCTCGCATCCCTCCTGGCTGGAGGAAGAGTCGAACGAGTGCGAGCGGCTCGCGTTCCTGGGCGACAGCGTGCTCAACGTCACCGTCTCGACGACGCTGTTTCCGCGTTTCGAGCGCTCCAGCGCGGGGCGGCTGACCAAGATTCGTGCCCAGGCGGTCAGCAGGCGCTCGTGCGTGGAGGTCGCAAACGAGATGGGCGTGTCCGAACGTATGCGTGCGCTCATCCCGGACGACCAGGCCCAGCAGGCCGAGCGCATCGTCGAGGCCGGGAGCGTGCTCGCGGAGACGCTGGAAGCCGGCATCGGTGCCTGCTACTTGGAGTACGGCTACGACCGCACGACCGCGGCGGTGGCCGCGGCGTTCGCGTCCCCGATCGAATCGGCGATCACCAACCAGTTCGACTTCAAGAGCGACCTGCAGGAGCACCTCGCCCAGCGCGGGGAGCTGGTCACGTATCGTGTCACCGACGAGCAGGGTCCGGCCCACGACAGGGTCTTCGAGACGGTGGCCGAGGTGGCCGGCGAAGCGATAGGGAAGGGCTCGGGACGGTCGAAGAAGGAATCCGAGCAGGAGGCTGCGCGCGCGGCCCTCGAAGCCCTCGGCGACCCGAACGGAGACGGTGAGTAGATGCATTTGAAGTCGATCACGCTGCGGGGCTTCAAGTCGTTCCCCGGTCGCACCAAGCTCGAGTTCGGGCGGGGCGTGAGCGTGATCGTGGGCCCGAACGGGAGCGGCAAGTCGAACATCACCGATGGCGTGCTTTGGGCGCTCGGCGAGCAGAGCCCGACCTCGGTCAGAGGGCAGAGCATGCAGGACCTGATCTTTGCGGGCGGTCACGGAGTCAAGGGCCGCAACAGCGCCGAGGTCGAGGTCGTGATCGACAACGAGGGCGGCCTGCTTGCATCCGAGTTCTCCGAGATATCGATCTCGCGCAGCCTCGATCGCTCGGGCGAGGGCATCTACCGCCTCAACGGGGCTCGTTGCCGTCTGATCGACGTGATCGAGGTGCTGTCCGACACCGGCCTGGGCAAGGAGATGCATTCGGTCATCAGCCAGGGCAAGGTCGAGCAGATAGTCGTTTCGAAGCCGCACGACCGCACGGCTCTGGTCGAGGAAGCAGCCGGACTCTCGAAGCACCGTAAACGGCGCCACCGCGCCCAGCTCAAGCTCAATCGCACCCAGGACAATCTCGACCGCGCGCTCGATGTCGAGCGCGAGGCGCGTTCGCGCCTGCGGCCACTCAAGCGCCAGGCGGAAGCGGCGGAGCTGCACGCCCGGCTCGAGCGGCAAAGCCTCGAGCTGCGGGGCACGCTGACGGCCGAGCAGTTGGGCAAGGCGCGATCGGAACTGGCGGAAGCAGAGGGTGCGGCTGTGGCCGCTCGCTCGCGGCGCGACCGGCACGAGGCATCGCTGATGGAGACCGCGCATGAGCGTGAACGCGTCGAGCGCAGCTTTGCCGAGCACGGACAGGCGCGTGAGCGGCTGTCAGACCGCGTGTTCGGCGCGCGATCGGCGGCCGAACGAATTTCGATCCGGCTCGAGTCGGTGCGGGAGCGACTGCGTTCAACGGAAGGCCGGCTGGAGCGTTCGCGACGCGCGCTGGACGCGATCGGTGACGGCGGCGGCGGCGGAAACAACGGGAACAATGAGGCAGGCGACTTCGCAGGCCGGCTCTCGCAGCTCGAACGCGAGCTGGAACGACTCGACTCGAAGCGCGCCCGCAGACTCGACGCGGAGTTGTCCGACAGCGAGGTCGAGCGGCAGCGCGGTGAAAAGGAAGCGTCAGCGCTCGAGATTCGGATTGAGGAGACCTCCTCGCAGCTCGAGCGCACGGAGCAGGACAGTACGCAGGCGCGCGAGCGACGTTCGACCGCCGTGCAACAGGCAAGCGATCTGGAACGCGAATGCGCTCGACTCGAGTTGGAGTGTTCGGCGCTCGACGAACGCATCGGCCTTGCGCCCGATCACGATGGCCCGACGATCGCTGACCTGGTGAGCGTGGATGAGGGATTTGAAGGTGCGCTCGCAGGTGCGCTCGCCGAGCGCTTGCGCACACCGCTGGCCGCCGATCTGGCCGGGGCGGAGCGCATCGTGGAGCGTGGCGGCGAAGGCGGCGCTCGTGCGCTCGTTGGTGGCGGTTCGGTTCGCGACCGCGCGACCGCACGGCCGGCCGCGGGCGCGATTGCACTGCTCGACCATGTTCATCCCCGGGACCAAGCCCAGACCTTGGTCGAAGCGTTGCTGGTTGACGCCTGGATCGTCACGGACTTCGCCGGGTTGCCCGACGACTTCACGGGGATCGCGGTCACACGCGCTGGCGCGGCGTTCAACGGCTCGCTGCGCGAGCTGCGCCGGCTTCCGAGGGGCGACGCCGGAGGCCTCGGCGATCGCCGGCGCCGCGAGGAGATCGCGCGCGCTCAACACGAGGCGGGCGAGCAGCTCGCCCAGGCTGCGGCCCAGGTCGAACGTGCCTCGATGCAGGTGCGTGACGCCGAATCGCGCCGGGACTCGCTCGAGGTCGAGCTGCGCGAGTTGCGGCGCAGGCGCGAGGAAGCGCTGGAAACTGCTCGACGCGCCGAATGGCTGATCGAGCAGCGGCGCGAGCATAGCGTCGGACCCGACGATGCCCGTCGAGCGGAGCTGGCGGGCGAAATCAGCGCGGAACGACGCATGGTTGAGCGGCTCGACCGCGAGCTCGCCGAGCGCGCACAGCATCGCGAACGCCTAAAGGCGCTGATCGCACACGACGTCGAGCTGGTCCCGGCGGCAAAACGGACGGTGGCTGCGCTCGACCAAGCGCTGGAAGCTGTCGGCGCGCGACGTGCCTCGTTGGAGGCCGAGCTGTCGGCCGGCGAAGCCGTCGGTGAGCAGGCGGCAGCTCGCTTGCGCGAGCTTGCGCGGTCCGAGTACGAGCTTCAGGCTCAGCTGCGTGAAGCGAGCGAAATGCTCACCCAGCAGGAGGTTCGGGTTGCCCAGGTTCGCGATCGCGAGCAGGCGGTGGCGCAGGAGTTGGACGGCATCTCGCAGCAACTCGGAATCGAGCTGGAGTGCGCGCAGCAGCCGCTCGCCGACACCGAGCGTGACGAAGCGGAGGTCAAGCTCGAGCGCCTCGAGCGCAGGCGTGAGCGCATCGGTCCCGTCAATCCGCTTGCCGAGCGCGAGTACGACGAGGCAATCGCACACGTCGAGGAGCTGGAAGAGCAGCGCAAGGATCTCGAGGCCGCGCTGGCTGAGCTCCAGGGCCTGATACGCGAAACCGACCGGCGCATTCGGGAGGCATTCGAGGAGACGTTCGAAGCCGCCGCTCGGAACTTCGAGGAGGTCATCGAGCAGCTGTTCCCCGGCGGGCGCGGGCGGCTACGGCGCGTCAGCCCACCGGCGCCGAAGCTCGTTCTGGGTGGAGCCGAGCAGGAGGCGGGTGACGCGAGCGAGGAGGACGAAGGCCCTGGGAGCGAGGAGCAGCGAGAGGCAGACGAAGATTCGTACGTGTCACCGGGCATCGAGATCGAAGTCACGCCTGCCGGCAAGGTGCCAAAGCGACTCTCACTGCTCTCGGGCGGCGAGAAGTCGCTTGTCGCGCTGGCGTTCATGTTCGCGGTGTTCCTCGCACGCCCGTGCCCCTTCTACGTGCTCGACGAGGTCGAGGCCGCGCTCGACGACACCAACATCGATCGCTTTCTCGGACTCGTGCGGCGCTTCTCTGATCGCGCGCAGTTCATCGTGATCACGCACCAACGGCGCACGATGGAAGCCGCCGATGTCATTTACGGCGTGAGCATGGCCTCCGACGGAGTGTCCAAGGTCGTGTCGCGCAAGATGGAGTCCGACGGCAGCGTGACCGACCGGGCGCTCATCGAAGCGGCCTGACTCAGAGCCATGGCAAAGACGTGGCAGGACGCATTCATGACCGCTGGCGCCGTCGTGCCGCCACCGGCCGAGATCGTCGAGGAGAGCAAGGGCTTCTTCCGGCGCTTGCGCGAAAACCTGTCCGCCAGTCGCGAGGCGCTCGGCGGTGAGCTGCGCGCGACGTTCACCGGTCCGCTCGATGACGAGACATGGGAGCGCCTCGAGGAAGCACTGATCTTCGCCGATGTCGGCGCGCAGACGACGGCGAAGGTCGTCGAGCAGTTGGAGCGGGAGACGCAGGAGGGCTCGATCGGCGGCGGCGAGGACCTCGTGCGTCGCCTCCGGGAGCTGCTGGTCGAGCTGGCCACGCGCGGAGACGATCGGATCGACGTCTCGCACTCGCCCTCGGTGATCTTGGTCGTCGGCGTCAACGGCACCGGCAAGACGACGACGATCGGCAAGGTCGCGTGGCATCTTCGCGAGGAGCTGGGCCTGTCGGTCATGATCGCTGCGGGCGACACCTACCGTGCGGCCGCGCAGGAGCAGCTCGCGCAATGGGCGGAGCGTGCGGGCGCTGACATCGTCAGCGCTTCGCCCGGCTCCGATCCCGCCGCCGTCGTCTTCGATGCGATCGAGGCGGCGCAGGCGCGCGATCACAACATCGTGATCGCCGACACTGCCGGCCGGCTGCACACTCAGGTGCCGCTAATGGAGGAGTTGGTGAAGGTGCGGCGCGTGATCGTGAAAAGAATCCCGGACGCGCCGCACGAAACGCTGTTGACGATCGACGCGACCACCGGTCAGAACGGCTTGCGCCAGGCAGGGCTGTTCAAGGAGGCCGTCGATGTGACCGGCATCGTGTTGACCAAGCTCGACGGGACCGCAAAGGGCGGGATCGCGTTGGCGATAGCGCAGGAGCTGGAGATACCCGTCAAGCTGATCGGCATCGGCGAGGCGCTCGAGGATCTGCGTCCGTTCGACCCCGACGAGTTTGCACGCGCGCTTCTCGACGAGTAGAGCCCGCTATCGCCGCGTCGATTCCAGCTCGCGCGTGCGGTCGCTCATCGAGGCCTCCGAGGCGCCGACCCGCTCGATCTCGATCGTGCGGTCGAATGCGGACGGGTCGATCGTGCGCACCGTGCCCGCGCCCGCAACGCCCGCGTTCGTGACCACGGCGTCGATGCCGCCGAACGTCTTCGCGGTGCTATCGACCGCCGTCGCGATCGAACCGGCGTCGCTGACGTCGGCCTCGCGCCAGATGGCGTCGGCGCCGCACCGAGCTGCTGTCTGTTCGAGCAGCTCGGGCTCGAGCCCGACCAGCGCGACGCGCCCGCCCGCCGCTGCGATTCTTCGGGCGGCCTCTGCGCCGATGCCGCGCGCGGCTCCGGTGATCAGGACTCGCCTGCCCTCGATGCTTCTTGGGCTTGCCATCGTGAAGACTTTATCGATTTACAGTCCGCGGATGGCGGCCGTTCGCGTCAGCCGCTGCGGTCGGTCCATCGAAGTCTCGCTATGCGATACAAAGATCGACCGACCGTGATGTGCCCGGGCCTTCCTGGGTGCTATATCGCGCACTCGCCCTCGCCGCGCTCGACCTTGTAGGGGTCGGTGCGCTCCCAGTCGATGAAGTGGTTCATGTTCTCGAGCGAGAACTCGATCGGCATCGTCAGGTCCGAGATCGCCTCCTCGAACGGCGCGGTGCCGACCCGCTCGACAAACGCATTGAACTCCTCGCCGTCGATGCGCTCGGATTCGTAGTGGCGCACCCACCGTTCGACGGCGTCTGGCACTCGCTTGGCCGGGATGCGCGCTTTGAGACGCTTGCCCATCGCGACGTCGCCGTCTTCGTAGCTGCCGCCGAGGTGGGGGATGTAGGCCGGCAGGTGGCGGTCGCCGACCTTGATCGACGCACCGTAGAGGCCGATGTTGGCGACATGGTGCTGTGAGCAGCCGTTGGGGCAGCCGCTCATCTTCACGTGGATCTTGCGTGTCAACCCATCGGTGACCTGCATCTGCTCGAGGCGTTCCTCGACAACCTGGTTGAGGCCCATCGATGCCGTGATGCCGAGCTTGCAGCTGTCGGTGCCGGGGCAGCTGACGACATCGGTGATTTCGAGTGCGCCTTCGTCGCCGAGGTCGAGCTCCTTCAGGCGCGTCCAAACGTCGTAGAGCAACTCGTTGCGCACCCAGCGCAGCACGACGTTTTGCTGCACCGTCACGCGCGCGTAGCCACCGGTGAAGTCGCGCATGATCTGGCCGAGGCCGCGAAACTGCTCGGGCGTCAGGTCTCCGCGCGTAACTTTCACCTCGGCGCTCGAGAAGCCGTCTTGTCGTTGCGGCCGCACGTTCGAGCGCACGAACGCGTCGAACTCGAGGTTGTCGCCGTTGGGCGAGCTGGAGCCGGCGGGCGTTGCCGGCGCGTTGGCCTGCTCGTCGTGCATGAACAGCTCGGGTGTGAAGTCGCGCTCGGCGACCCAGTCGCCCTCCAGCTCCTGCTCGACCAGCTTGGTGAACTCCTCCAGCCCGATGCGGTCGATCAGGAACTTGATCCGCGCGCGCGCGCGGTTGGCGCGTAGGTCCTCCTGGCGGTCGAAGATGCGCAGCACTGCCTCGGTTACCCTGAGGTACTCGCCGTCGTCGGCGCGGGCGAACTCCCAGAAGACGCCGCCTACGCGAGGCATGATCGAAGTGCCGCCGCCGGAGATCATCGCGAAGCCCTTGACCTGCTGGCCGTCGATCTCGCGCACCCGCGGGATGAATCCCATGTCGTGGATCAGCGTGATCGCGCGATCGGCGTTGCTGGCCGAGAACGCGGTCTTGAACTTGCGTGGCAGTAGCTGGCAGACCTCGTTGCGCACGAAGTAGCGCACGTATGCCCCCACGTATGGAGTGGGGTCGAAGGGCTCGTCATCGCAGATGCCGGCGTAGGGATCGCCGGTCACGTTGCGCACGGTGTTGCCGCAGCCCTCGCGCGACGAAAGCCCGGCATCGCCCAGGATCCGCAGCACGTCGGTCATCTGCGCCAGCGGGATGTGGTGCAGCTGCACGTTCTGCCGGGTGGTGACGTGCCCTTTGCGTAGCGGTGCGAAGTGCTCCGCGATCTCGGCGAATGCGTCCATCTGCTCGGGGTTGATCCCACCGAACGGCAGCTTCACGCGGATCATCTGCACGTCGGCCTGGCGCTGGCCGTAGACTCCCTGCTTGAGGCGGAAGCCGATGAACTGGTCCTCGGGCTTCTCGCCGGCGAGGAACTTGCCCGCCTCGGTCTGAAAGTCGTCGAACTCGCGCTCGAGGATCGGGATGACGTGACCGGGCACGTTCTCCACGACCTCGGGGTTGTTGAGCGCTCCCGGGCGTCCCTTGCGGTGGGCCGACCCAGCTTTTGTGGGCTCCATGCGGCGAATATAGCAAAAAGCCGAGCGGATTTAGGGTATTTACCTCCGCCAAGCCATCCTTAGCGGCCTCTCCGCGGCCTGTGCATATCCCCTCCGTATCCTTGGGCGCCGGATGTTCGACGCCCTCTCGGAAAAGCTCCAGTCGGTGATGTCCGACCTCGGCTCGCGCGGCAAGCTCGGCGAGGACGACATCGACAAGGCGTTGCGCGAGATCCGGCTGGCGCTGCTCGAGGCCGACGTCAACTTCAAGGTCGTCAAGCAGTTCACGGCCACGCTGAAAGAAAAGTGTCAAGGGTCCGAGGTCATGCGCTCCCTCAAGCCCGGCCAGCAGGTGGTGAAGATCGTCAACGAGCAGCTGACCGAGCTGATGGGCGATTCCTCGCGGCGGATCAGCTCCTCGCCGTCGCCGCCGACCGTGATCTTGATGGCGGGGCTGCAGGGATCGGGCAAGACGACCGCGTGCGCAAAGCTCGCCCGCCTCCTCCACACGGAAGAGAAGAAGGACGTTGCGATCGCAGCATGCGACGTGTACAGGCCGGCCGCGATCGAGCAGCTCGAGAAAGTCGGCTCGCAGGCGGGGGCGACCGTCTACGAACGTGGCACCGAGGTCGACCCGCGCGAGATCGCCACGTGGGCGCTCGACCAGGCCAAGCGCGACGGCAAGGACGTGCTGATCATCGACACTTCCGGGCGGCTGCACATCGACGAAGAGTTGATGAAGGAGCTGGCCGACATCCGCAAGCAGGTCAAGCCCCACAACGTGATCCTCGTCGTGGACGCAATGACCGGACAGGACGCTGTCAACGTCGCGGAGCGCTTCGCGCAGGACGCGCAGTTCGACGGCGTGATCATGACCAAGCTCGACGGCGACGCTCGCGGGGGCGCGGCACTGTCGATCAAGGCGGTCACCGGCAAGCCGATTCTGTACGCCTCCACGGGGGAGAAGCTGGCCGAGTTCGAGGTCTTCCATCCAGACCGGATGTCATCGCGCATCCTCGGCATGGGCGACGTGCTCTCGTTCATAGAGAAGGCGGAGAAGACGGTTGACGTCGAGCAGGCGGCGGAGCTGGAGCAAAAGATCCGCAAGGCGACTTTCGGGCTCGACGATTTCCTCGACCAGCTCAAGCAGATCCGCCGCATGGGCCCGGTGGGCAATCTGCTCGGGATGCTGCCCGGATTCGGTCAGCTCAAAGCGCTGAAAGGAGCAAAGGTCGATGAGCGCGAGCTCGACCGCATCGAGGCGATCGTGCTCGCGATGACGCCGGCCGAGCGACGCGACCCGAAGTCGATCGACGGCTCGCGGCGAAAGCGCATCGCCGCCGGGTCGGGAACGACACCGGCCGCCGTCAACCAGCTGCTGAAGCAGTTCTCGCAGATGCAGAAGATGATGCGCTCGATCCAGCAAGGCAAGATGCCCGACGTGCAGCAGATGCTGGGAGGCAGTTGATGGGACTAGTGAGGCGAGGCCGGTGGCCGCGATCTCGGATACCGTCTAGTCGGTTGATGCGCAAATGAATTCGATGCAACGCTCCCGGATAGCCCTCGCACTCATTCTCGGGTTGCCGGTAACGCTGCTCGTGATCGCCGACGCGCTGGGCCAGCAGGCTCGCCAGTCCGCGATTCACGTCTCCTCCTACTACGGCGCGGCACGTGAGGGAGTCGGGGATCTGCTCGGCGCGGCGGGCGACGTCAACAACGACGGACTCGCGGACGTCATCACGACCAGCCGTCTGAGTCGCGGCGCGGTTGTGCTGTTCGGCAGCAGGTCGAACTCGTCCGTCGACCTTGCGCGACTTCGCGGTCGCGGTTTTCGGATCTCCGCCGCCGGTATATCGGGAGGCGTGCAGTCCGTCGCCGGCGCCGGTGACGTCAACGGCGACGAGTTGGCGGACCTGATCGTGGGGACTCCGGCTGCGCGCGACTCTGGCGGCATCACGCCGGGATCGGCATACGTCGTGTTCGGAAAGGAGTCTCGCTCCACCGTGCGTCTTTCGCGGCTCGGCTCGCACGGGTTCCGGATCGTCGGTGAGCGCCGCGGCGATCGTGCGGGGGCGGGCGTGTCGGGCATCGGAGACCTGAACGGCGACCGGCTGGCCGACGTGATCGTGGGCGCGCCCAGGGTCGACGTCAGCGATCGGTCCAACGCGGGCGCCGCGTACATCGTTTCCGGCAAGCGGACTGGCTCGACGGTCGAGTTGAGCACGCTCGGCGCGGGCGGCGTCAAGGTCGCGGGAGCGCGCTCGGGTGAGCAGGTCGGAAACGCGGTTGCGAGCGCGCCCGACATGAACTCCGATGGCCTCCAGGAACTCCTGCTGGGAGCGTCCCAGTCCGACTCGGGCGGACGGCGCTCGGGGGCGGGGTACGTCGTCTACGGGCGCCGGAATGCGGGGGCGGTCAACCTTTCGGATCTTGGCACGCGCGGATTCACGATCCGGGGAGCGGCGGCACGTGAGGGCGCCGGCTATTCGGTGGCCGGCCTCAACGACGTGAACGGCGACAAGCTCGGTGACGTGGTGCTCGGAGCCCCGGCCGCTCGCAACGCCGGCCGGGCATCCGGTTCGGCCTACGTGGTGTTCGGACGCCCGGCTCCGGGAACGGTACGACTTGGGCGCCTGAGCAGCGCAGGTTTCCGCCTCGACGGCGTGGCGGGAGACAACGCCGGTTTCGCGGTCTCGGGTTCCACCGACCAGAGCGGCGATGGCCGCGGTGAGGTGATCGTCGGAGCGCCCGGAGCCGACATCGGACGCGTGATGAACGGGGGCACGGCCTACGTCATCTACGGCACCGGCGCACGGAAACCGCGCCGGCTCGATCGCCTCGGCAACGGCGGCTTTCGCCTCAGTCGCATGCGCTTCCTGGGCTCGGCGGGGGTGTCCGTGGCTGACGCCGGCGACTTCAACGGGGACGGCCGCCCGGAGGTCCTGGTCGGAACGCCGGGAGCGAGCTACGACGGCCGCAATGCTTCCGGGGCTGTGTATGCGTTTCGCGGGCTATAGGTTTGCGGTCGCCGTAGGCGGACGCTCCAGCATGAGAGGGGGTCGAGGGGGACGGATAGTCCCCGATATTCGCCCGGAGCCGCCCGCGCTCGCGCTCGCGTATCCTTTGCGGCTCGTTGATCTACGAAAGGGCTCGCAGACCTTGTCCGTGAGAATCAGACTGACGCGCGTAGGCGCACGCAACAATCCGATCTGGCGCGTCGTGGCGACCGACAAGCGCTCGCCCCGCGACGGCCGCTTCCTCGAGGTGCTCGGGCTCTACAATCCGAACACGGACCCTTCCACGATCGAGTTGGACGCCGACCGGGTGCGCGATTGGATCGGAAAAGGCGCGCAGCCGACCTCGACGGTCAAGAAACTTCTCAAGGCGAAGGGGATCTCGACCTGAAGGAGCTGCTCGAGTTTCTCGCACGGGCGCTCGTCGACAACCCGAGCGACGTGCGGGTCGACCTCACGGAGGGACGCGACGGCACGGTGATGCTCGAGTTGAGCGTCGCCGAAGAGGACCGCGGCAAGGTGATCGGGCGCGGAGGCCGTACGGTCAAGGCGCTGCGAACGATCATGAAGGCCAGTGGCGCAGCCGACGAACAGAGAGTCCTCGTCGACGTCGTCGACTGAGCACTCAGCCGCGCGACGGCTGCGAATCGGACGCGTCGGCCGCGCTCGTGGAACGGGGGGCCAGTTCGCGGTCGTCGAGCCAACGCGCAGGCTGGAGTTGCTCGCTGTTGGGAGTCTTGTCCAGGTGGGACCGACGCAGACGCGGATCGTGGCCCGAGCGGGAACCGGCGAGCGGCCCGTGATCGGCATCGAGGGGATCGTCGACCGCGCCGGTGTCGGCTCGATTCGTGGAGCGGAGATAACCGTCGGACGTGTCGCGCTGGGCGAGCTGGAAGCGGGCGAGTATCTGGTTGACGACCTGATCGGGCTGGCCGTGACCGACGGCGAGCGATCCGTGGGCAGCGTGATCGACGTGATGCTGCTGCCGGCCGTCGACGTGCTCGAGGTGCGCCGCCCCGACGGTACCTCGTTGCTCGTTCCCCTGATCCGGGACGCCGTGCGTTCGATCGACGTCGAACAGCGGCGGATCGACATCGTCGGGCAGTTTCTCGGTGAGGTGAGCTGATGCAGCTCGACGTGTTCACTCTGTTCCCCGAATGGTTCGGCTGGTTCGCGAGCCAGCGCCACGTGCGCAACGCGCTCGCGCTGGGACACGAGCTGCGGCTTTTCAACTACCGCGACACGACCCCCCTGTCTGCCGGCCAGGTCGACGACACCCCCTACGGTGGCGGAGCCGGCATGGTGATCAGGGTCGATGTCGTGGACGCGGCCTTGCAAGCTGTCTACGGTGCGGACACGGAGGCGATGCTCGCCGATCGGCGAGTGGTGGTCCTGACGCCGGCCGGCCGGCCGCTCGACGACGCGCTTGCAGATGAGCTGGCCGGGCTCGAAAGGCTGACGCTGCTGTGCGGGCGCTACGAGGGGATCGACGAGCGTGTGGGCGAGCACCTGTCCAACGACGCGATCTCGGTCGGGCCGTATGTCCTCTCGGGAGGCGAGCTGGCCGCGATGGTGGTCGGCGACGCCGTGCTGCGAAAGCTCCCCGGCGCGCTCGGTCATGCCGACAGCGCGACGGAGGAGTCGTTCTCGCCGGCTCTGGGCGGAGGCCCTGAGTACCCTCACTTCACCCGCCCGGCCTCTCACCGGGGCTGGGATGTGCCCGAGGTGCTGCTGTCGGGCGACCACGAGCGCATCCGCGGATGGCGTGCAGCTCAGAGCGCGAGCAGGCGACCGGCGCCGGGCCCGGATTGAGCCGGTAGTCCGCTAACATCGGCGCTCCCGCATCGCTGCGGCGCCGGGCGCCCGCGGGCTCCCCAAAGGTACCCTCCTCAGCCTGTGAACGATCTGATCGAAAGCATCGAGCGCCGCCAGTTGCGCAAGCAGCCTGCCTTCCGGGAGGGCGATCGAGTGCGCGTGCACTTCCAGGTGATCGAGGGAACGCGCCGCCGCACCCAGGTCTTCGAGGGAGTGGTGCTGAAACTCCAGGGCTCCGGCTCAAGGCGGACGTTCACGGTGCGAAAGCTCTCCTTCGGCGTCGGTGTGGAGCGAACGTTTCCGCTGCACTCGCCGAAGGTCGAACGCGTCGAGGTGATGGGCCGAGGCGAGGTGCGTCGGGCCAAGCTGTACTACCTGAGGGGCCGGATCGGGCGCCGGGCGCGCGTCCGCGAGCGTCGTGATCTGACTCCGGAGGAGCTGGCGGAGATGACCGCGGGGCCGCAGGACCTCCAGGGTGGGCAGGAACCCTTGGAGGAGTCCGGAACCGAAACCGGGGATGAGGACGAAGTGGAGAAGCAGGTGGAAGCAAAGGCCGAAGCCAAGGCCGAAGCAAAGGCCGAGGGTGAGGAGGCCGAGCCGGTCTTCGCGAGCGACGATGGCGCAGACGACGAGCAGTCGGAGGCGCAGCCGCAGGCCGATGCGCCAGACGAGCCGTCGAAGGACGAGCAGGCCGGGTAACTGCCCTTGAATGCTGGGCAGAGTCAGTCGCCGTCCGGCGCGACGGCCGGCGACCGAGGCCACGGCTCACTGCTGGAGTTGGTCCTGATCGTGGCTGCAGCGGTGGCGCTTGCGTTCCTCATCCAAGCGTTCTTCATAAAGCCGTATCGCATTCCGAGCGAGTCGATGGAACCGACTTTGGATGTCGGCCAGCGCGTCCTCGTGAGCAGAGTCAACTACAAGTTCGGCGGTACCCCGGATCGCAATGACATCATAGTTTTCCATCCGCCGGTTGGCGCGGAGGACCGCACATGCGGTGTGCCACATCCCGAAGCCCAACCGTGCCCGGCACCCGTCGATCGCGAGGAGAAGGGTGTGACCTTCATCAAGCGAGTTATCGGCGTGCCAGGCGACGTGGTCACGATTCGCGACAGCCACGCGGTCATCAACGGCAAGGTGCAGAAGGAGCCGTTCATCAGGCCCTGCGCGCCTGGAACCTGTACCTATCCGAAGCCGATCAAGGTTCCGCCTGACCACTTTTTTATGATGGGCGACAACCGTGGCGAAAGTGACGACAGCCGCTTCTGGGGACCCGTTCCCCGCAAATGGATCATCGGCCAAGCGTTCTTCACCTACTGGCCGATCAAGCGCGTCGGCATCCTCTGAGGCGCGCGAGGCGCCCGGGAAGGGCGGTGGTGGCAAACGTCCCAAGCGCCGGCGCACGGCGGGCCGTTTGTTTCGGTTCGATCGCGAGCTGGGCCGGCGCTTCGTAGCCGGTGCCGACGAGGCCGGGCGGGGCAGCCTCGCCGGCCCCCTGGTCGCGGCCGCAGTGCTGTTCGACTACGAGCGGTTGACGCTCTCGGAGCGGCGCGCTCTGTCGCGGCTCGACGACTCCAAGTTGCGCGACGAGCACTCGCGCGACGAGCTTTACCCGCTTGTCGTGCGTTCGGCCGCTCGCGTTACCGTGGTCTCGCGCTGCGTGCGTGGCATCGACGAGCGCGGCCTGCACGTCACCAACCTGCAGGCCCTGCGCGACTCCCTGCGCGGCGTCGCGGTCGAGGGCTGTATTTGCCTGATCGATGGATTCGGAGTGCCGGAGTTCGAGCACGAGCAGCAGGCCATGATCGACGGCGATGCACGCAGTGCCGCGATCGCCGCGGCATCGGTGATCGCCAAGGTCACGCGTGATCGCTACATGCATCGCCTCGCCGAGCACCTGCCGGACTGGCACTTCGACACCAACGTCGGCTACTCGACCGCCGAGCACAGGGCTGCGATCGCCGAGCGCGGCATCAGCCCGGTGCACCGTCGCTCGTTCCAGTCGGTCGCGTACCAGCAGTTGGCGTTGTAGCTCAGAAGGCCGCCTCGATGTGCTCCAGCTCGCGCAGCCCTCCCGAGGGGGTGAGCGTCACACCGATCGCGTCGAAGCGCAACTGTTCGCGGCCGCCCGCGCTGTGCGTCGCGATCCAGCCGCGGGCGATACGACGTATGCGCGCGCGCTTCGGCTGGGTGACCGATTCGAGCGGACGAAACGCGGCTCGTCCCGCCGGCCTCCGGACCATGAGCGTCTTCACCTCGCAGAAGACGAGCACGGCATCGCTGGCCGCGATCAAGTCGATCTCGCCGTCGCGCGTCCGGTAGTTGCGCTCGACCAGCTCGTAGCCGAGCCGCTGGAGATGCTCGGCCGCAAGCTGTTCGCCCCGGCGACCTACATGAGTGCGTGGATCGAGGCTCATCGTGGCGACGCTAGTGGATCGGTGGCGGTGGAATTTCGGCGAGGCGTCCGATTCCCCACAAACGTTGCATTCGCGTGACGGATTGTTGACACTCGGCAGGCCAGGTGTGCGTCTCGGCGCCCTAGGCTCGTGGGGTGCTTGCACGAGCGACAACCTTTGCTCTCCAAGGAGTCGATGCCGTGCCGGTCGCCGTGGAGGCAGACATCCACTCCGGCCTCCCCGCGTTCACGATCGTCGGCCTGCCCGACGCGGCGGTGCAGGAATCGCGCGAGCGCGTGCGGGCCGCACTCGTCAACTCCGGCTTCGACTTCCCGCTGCGTCGGATCACCGTCAACCTGGCCCCGGCCGACCTGCGCAAGGCCGGGCCCGGCTTCGACCTCGGGCTGGCGGCCGCGCTGCTGGCGGCGAGCGGTCAGATCACGCCCGAGTCGCTCGCCGGCCGGGCCCTCTGCGGGGAGCTCGGCCTGGACGGCTCGCTGCGGCCGGTGCGCGGGGCGATCGTGATCGCCGACGCGGCCCGCCGCGCCGGCTGCCGTGGGCTGGTCCTCCCGCGCGACAACGAGTCCGAGGCAGCGCTCGTCGCCGGGATCGACGTGACGGGCGCCGACTCCCTGACCCAGTTGGTGCGGGATCTGACCGGCGAGGCCGAGTTGGCGAGACACGACTGCGATGCGACTGCGCTGCTGGCCACTCCGCTCGGAGGCGGACACGACATGTCGGACGTGCGGGGCCAGCATGGGGCCAAGCGCGCGTTGGAGATTGCCGCTGCCGGTGGTCACAACCTGCTGATGATCGGCCCGCCCGGCGCAGGGAAGTCGATGCTCGCCCGGCGTGTGCCGACGATCCTGCCTCCGCTCTCGCTCGAGGAGGCGCTCGAGACCACGCGCGTGCACTCGGTTGCCGGCCTGCTGGGCGGTCGTCCACTGGTGACGCGACGTCCGTTCCGTGCTCCCCATCACTCGACCTCGGCCCCGGGCCTCGTGGGCGGGGGACGCGGGCCCTCGCCCGGTGAGGTGAGCCTGGCGCTGAACGGCGTTCTGTTCCTGGACGAGCTGTCCGAGTTCGTGCGCCCGGCGCTCGAGGCGTTGCGGCAGCCGCTCGAGGAAGGGGTCGTCGAGATCAGCAGGGCACAGCGCGCCGCGAGTTTTCCGGCGCGCTTCATGCTGATCGCTGCCACGAATCCATGTCCTTGCGGACACGCGGGCGACGCGCGCCGTGACTGCTCCTGCCACCCGGTTGCGGTGGCGCGGCACCAATCGAAGCTGAGCGGGCCGCTGCTCGATCGGATCGACCTCGTCATACGCGTGGAGATGCCGACACGCGGACAACTCGCGGACGAGAAAGCGGAATCGGACTCGCTCGCCATACGCACCAGGGTCGTGCGGGCTCGCAGCGTGCAGGCTCGTCGCCTTGCGAGCTGCGGGCGGCGCTGCAATGCCGAGATGCGGGCGGCGCAGCTGCGCGGGCTGTGCGATCTCGACGAATCCGCACTTGGCGCGCTTGCGGACGCACGGGAGCGAATCGGGCTGAGTATGCGAGGGCACGATCGGGCATTGCGAGTCGCACGCACGATTGCCGATCTTGCCGGTAGCCCGCGGATACTGCGCGAACACGCGACAGAGGCGCTTTCCTACCGCGACCATCGTGGCGGCAGGCAGCTCTCGGGCGCGGCCGCGTGAGCGCATGCGACGCGTGTCTCCAGCGGTCGGCCCTGCTTGCCGCGGCGGCGGGGGCGATCGAGCGCGTCGCCCGCCGGCGCTCGCGCCTTCCCGCACTGCTTGCGCTCCACGACCGCGATCTCGTCGCGGCGTTGAAGATCGGCCATCCGGATCGTTCCGCTGCGGCGTCCGTCGCGGCAGCCGCGACAGCACGGGGCCTGACGACCACCTGCGCCCACGCGGCCGAGTTTCCGCGCAAGCTCGACGCGTTGCCGGATCGCGCCGCGGCGCTGTTCCTGCGCGGCGACCGATCGATCCTCGATCTGCTGCGGGCCGAGCCGGCGGCGGCGGTGGTGGGCTCGCGCCGCGCCTCAACCTACGGGCTCGAAGTATCGCGCCGGCTGGGACGAGAGCTGGCCGCGTGCGGCGTCCCCGTCGTCAGCGGCATGGCGTTCGGAGTCGATGCGGCCGCGCACGAGGGAGCACTCGACGGTGGCGGGCCGACCGTCGCGGTGCTCGCCTGCGGTGCCGACACCGCGTACCCGCGCGGAAACCTCGCTTTGTACGGGCGCGTTGCGCGCTCGGGGTTGGTCGTGTCCGAGATGCCGCCGGGTTTCCGGCCGTTCCGCTGGTGCTTTCCGGCGCGCAACAGGATCATGGCGGGCCTGTCCTCGATGACGATCGTGGTCGAGGGCGCCGCTGACTCGGGGTCGTTGATCACGGCCAACTTTGCCGCCGAGTTGGGACGCGACGTCGGCGCGGTGCCGGGCCAGGTGACGAGCGGGCTCGCCGCCGGCCCCAACGGACTGCTTGCCGATGGCGCGCACGTCGTGCGCGACGCATCCGACGTGCTCGACGTCCTGTTCGGCCCCGATGGGTTCCGGAGCCGCGACCGCAAGCACGCCACGCCGACCCTCTCGGCCGAGCTGCAGACGCTGCTGGACGCGGTGGAGAAGGGGGAGGGGACGGCCGAGGCGATAGCCGGCGACCCGGCCGCGGTGCCGCAGGTGCTGTCCGGGCTTGCGGAGTTGGAGCTGCTCGGACTGGTTCGCCGCGAGGCCGGTGGCTGCTACCTGCGTTGCAGCTAAGCGAGTTGGCCCGCGCATCTGCGGTGCGCATATCCTGACCGCAGTGAACGACGGAGCTAGAACGCGCGTGCCGGCGGTGCTGTCGATCGCCGGGTCCGACTCCGGCGGTGGAGCGGGCATCCAGGCGGACCTGAAGGCATTCGCCCGCTGCGGCGTGCACGGCATGACGGCGATCACCGCTATCACCTGGCAGAACACGGTCGCGGTCGAGGGTGTGACCCCCGTGCAGCCGTCGGCGATAGTCGGCCAGGTCGAGGCGGTCGCCAAAGACATCGGCGTCGATGCGGTCAAGGTCGGGATGCTCGGCTCCGCCGAGACGGCACGGGCGGTCGACCGGGCGCTCGATCTGGTCGAGGGCGTGCCGGTCGTTGTGGACCCGGTGATGGTCGCCGAGAGTGGAGCGCGGCTCCTGGACGCCGACGCCACCGAGGCGCTGATCGCCCTGATCGGTCGCGCCAAGGTTGTTACCCCCAATCTGGCCGAGGCGCGGGTGCTCGCTCGGGCCGACGAGGGGGCGGACGCGTCGGAGCTGGCCCGTGCGATTGGCCGGCTGGGGCCGCGCTACGTGGTCGTCACGGGCGGCCACAGCGATGACGATCAGGCGATCGACACGTTCTGGGACGGTGAGCGGGTGACGCCGATCACGGGCCCGCGCCATCCGGGAGGAGCGGCACACGGCTCGGGGTGCACTCATTCCTCGGCGCTGGCTGCGGGGCTCGCGCTCGGCCTCGACCCGCTAGGGGCAGCGCGCATGGCCAAGCGGGTCGCCTCTGACGCGGTGCGCGACGGCCTGCGCGGGCTCGGCGCGGGCGCGGGACCGGTGGATGTCTTCGACTTGACCGGCCGCGAGCGGCCCGGCGACGTCCAGGTGGAATAATCCCGCCATGAAGTTCCTGCGTCTGATGCCCGGCAAGGGAGAGGTCGTGCTCGCCGAGGGCGACCCGGAGCTCTCCGAGGAGGAGCAGCTCCTGATCGAGGAGTTCCGCCGACAGCTCGACGAGGGCATGTGGGCGGCCGTCCCGGTGGAAAGCGGCCACTTGGGGCGACGCGAGGCGGTCATGGTTCAGGAGTTCGCTGACATCCCAAGAGACGCCGAACGCGTGATCTTCTTTCCCCGCGCCGCCGGCGGCTGATCGGAGCCCAATGTCCGCTGCGGCTCTCGTGATTTCGGCGCTGGTTGCGCTGTTCTTGGTGGTTTACGTCGGTGCCGGTGCGGCGCGCGCGCGCGTTGCACGCCGGGAAGGGCGTCCGCGCAGCGACAAGTCCCCCCGCATCGATCCAGGGGTCGAGCGCCGCGCGGAGCGCAAGGCTCGCGCTCTGCTGCGCTCGGTCGTCAACGCCGAGGAGTGGGAGATGTACCGGGACCTGGGGTTCGTCCGGGTTGCCGGGCGCATGATCGACGACCGGGACGGCGGGTACTGCTACCTGGTCTACCCGCACAGGCCGATCGTCGCCTACCTGCCGGAATCGAGTGGCCTGCTGAGCGAGTACTGCGTCCAGTTCCCCGATCGCGGTGGCCGCTTCGGCCCGAGGCTGCCCGACTCCGATGACGTGCTGGCGAAGTGGATGATGATCAAGGCTGACGAGGAGCGCCTGCTGCGGGGAGCCAACATGCATCTGCCCGGGCGGCAGGTCGACCCCGAGCAGGTCCGCCGGGATCTTGCACGCCTGCGCGAGTGGGAGCGCGCTCGCGGCGAGCGAGCCGCGCGTGATCATCAGGGGACGACATCGAGCACGGTCGCGACGGGAACGGCATGAAGACGGTCGATTCGCGCCATCGCAGCCGCGAGCTGGTGGAGGGGCCCGATCGCGCCGCCGCGCGCTCCTACCTGTACTCGATCGGGCTCAGCGACGAGGACCTGAGCAAGCCGATGGTCGGCGTTGCGAATACGTGGATCGGCACGATGCCGTGCAACTTCCACCTGCGGCGCCTGTCCGAGCGGATCATGGAGGGAGTCCGCGCGGCCGGCGGAACGCCGCTGGAGTACAACACGATCGCGATCTCGGACGGCATCACAATGGGCACGGAGGGGATGAAGGCCTCGCTCGTGAGCCGCGAGGTCGTGGCCGACTCGATCGAGCTGGTCGCACGCGGCCACCTGTTCGATGCGGTCGTCGCCATCTCCGGTTGCGACAAGACAATCCCGGGCACGGTGATGGCGCTTGCGCGACTCGATCTCCCGTCGCTGATGATCTACGGCGGGTCGATCGCGCCGGGCGAGTTTCACGGGCACGATGTCACGATCCAGGATGTGTTCGAGGCGGTGGGCGCTCACGCCGCGGGCGACATCGAGGACGCCGAGCTTTCCGAGCTCGAGCACGCCGCCTGCCCGGGCGCAGGTGCGTGCGGGGGCCAGTTCACCGCCAACACGATGGCCACGGCCTACGAGATGCTCGGGATCTCGCCGATGGGCTTCTCCGACGTGCCGGCGATGGACCCCCACAAGGATGAGGTGTGCTTTGAAGCGGGCAAACTCGTCATGAAAGTGCTCGAAGACGACCTGCGCCCGCACGACATCATCACGCGGGAGTCGCTCGAAAACGCGATCGCCGCCGTGTGCACCACGGGTGGCTCGACCAACGGCGTGCTGCACCTGCTGGCCACGGCCTACGAGGCGGGCGTCGAGCTGTCGATCGACGACTTCGACCGCGTCAGCTCACGCACGCCGCTGCTCGCGGATCTCAAGCCGGGCGGGCGTTTCGTCGCCAACGATCTCTACGTGGCGGGCGGCATGGCCGTCGTTGCCCAGCGCCTCAAGCAGGCCGGGGTCCTCAACGGTGACGCGATCACGGTGAATGGGCGCACGATCGGAGAGGAGGCCGATCTCGCGGCCGAAACGCCCGGGCAACAGGTCGTGCGAGCGCTCGACGATCCGCTCAAGCCGACCGGCGGGCTGGCGATCCTGCGTGGCAACCTCGCTCCCGATGCCTGCGTGGTCAAGGTGGCCGGCGAGGAGCGCACCCACCATCGCGGTCCGGCACGGGTGTTCGAATGTGAGGAGGATGCGATGGCCGCCGTCACCGCGCGCCAGATTCGCGAGGGCGACGTGCTCGTGATTCGCAACGAGGGGCCCAGCGGCGGTCCCGGGATGCGCGAGATGCTCGGAGTCACTGCGGCGCTGGTCGGTGAGGGGCTGGGGGAGTCGGTGGCGCTGCTTACCGACGGACGGTTCTCTGGCGCCACACATGGGCTGATGGCAGGTCACGTCGCGCCCGAAGCGGCACACGGCGGACCGATCACCGCCGTGCGCGAGGGCGACCAGATCGAGTTCGACATCCCCAACCGCAGGCTGGAGCTCGATCTTCCCCAGGAGGAGATCGATCGCCGCGTTGCGGATTGGACGCCGCCTGAGCCGAAGTACACCAAAGGCGTGATGGCCAAGTACGCGGCACATGTCTCCTCGGCCACCGAGGGCGCGGTTACTCGTTAGCAGCCACCGCCGTCAGGCGGTGTACGGGAGAAACTCGCCGACCAGGCGGTTGAACGTGCGCGCACGCTCGATCATCGCGACGTGGCCGGTGCCATCGAGGATCACCTTGGTCGAGTTCGGCAGGTGGCGTTCGTAGGTGTGGGCGGACTCGACGGGTACCAGCATGTCGTTGCGGCCCCAGACGATCAGCGCGGGCACGGTGACGTCCTCGAGCCTGTGCCTGAGGTCGTAGTTGAAGATCGAGTGCAGCGCGTCGGCGAAGCCGGGCTTGTCGGCGCCCATCAGCATCTCCACGCACATCTGCGGTTGGAGCCGCTCGGGATAGCGTGCGACCATGCCCAGCAGGAGGCGTCTGCCGCGGGCTCGGCGGACGAGGAAGTCGGCGCGACGCAAGGTCGCGTCGGTGACCGGGCGCATCCATCCCGCCGCGCGCACGGCCTGGCCCGGTGTCATGTTGCGTGGAAGCTTGTGCACGCCGACCGCCGAGACCAAGACGAGCGCGTCGATGCGGGAGCGATGACTGACGGCAACCTCCGCGGAGACGAAGCCGCCCATCGAGTTGCCGACCACCGACGCGCGGTCGAGATCGAGGTGGTCGAGCAAGGCATTGAGGAAGTGCCCGTAGTAGGGAATCGTGATCGGCTCGGGCGGCATCGGTGATCGGCCGAAGCCGGGAAGATCGGGAATGATGACGCGGTGGCGCTGCGCGAGGTGGGGAATGTTCTCGAGCCAGTTCTGCCAGCAGCCAGAGAGCCCATGCACCAAGACGACCGGCGGCCCTTCACCGACGTCAACGTAGTTGACCCGAGTTCCCATGACATCGGCCGAGTGCAGGTGCTCGCGCCAGTCGATCTCCGTCCAGGCGGGGTCACCGGGCAGTCCGTAGTCATCGAGCGTCGTGGCCGCTCCGTTGATCAGCGCATGTGTTGACGTGGCCATCCTGTATCTACTTTACATCTGGCATCCGCGGTTTCGCCCAAAAAGGCGATCAGGCCAGGTAGCCCATCCGCTCCAGAACCGGTATCTCGTGGATCTGAGGCGGCTGGAGGTGGTCCCACAAGACGCCACGGGGGCGGTCGAAGGCACGCTCGACCTCAATCGCTGCGCGTGGCGTCACGATCAGGTCGACCGGTATGTCGTGTGAGGTGATCGGCAGATTCTCTCGAACGATCTGGATCGGATGCACGGTGGTCGCGACGATCGTGCGGTCGGAGACGCTGCCCGCCTCGGCCAACAGCGCGTATTCGAGGTCGTTGTAGCCGCCACCCTTGCCGAGGCGCGCTCCCTTCAGGTTGACCGCCACCGATCCGCACAGGATCAGGTCCAGCTTCGGTACCTGCTCGAGGTCGATCACCTCTCCGTGGCGCAGGGCTCCCTTTATGGTGGCCGCCTCGCGTAGCTGCTTCTTCGTCAGCTTCTTGGGATCGAGCAGCCGGAACGGGTGGTCGGCGCGCAGCCTCGGGACGGCCATCACCAGGGTCTTTCCCTGTTCCAGTGCCAGTCGTCGCGCGTGAGTCTGCGGAGCATCGGGGTTGGCCTTGATCGTCTTGGCCTTTTTCCAGGTCGAATGGCTGCCAAGCCGCTCAGCGGCCGAGCGCGCGTTGGCGAAGTTTGGGATTCGTCCCTGTGCGCCGGGAAAGCGCGAGACGCCCTCTCGGTCCATCGCGGTCCAGATGGAGCGGCGAATGGCGTCCTTCGATCTCACGCAAGCAATCCTACCCACAGAGCGGCGGGCGACCGAGCCCTACCAATACGTGAGGAAGGTCGAGGACTTCCTGCAGTGGAGCCCCAACGACTCGGCATCGCCGGTCGGGTTCTCTAAAGTTCTGGGCGTACTCTGCATCGAGCAGGGCCGCGATCGGCCCCGACAGGTGAGTGGTGGGAGGAGACGAAACTTCATCGATTCGTGAGCGCCCGGACCCGCAGCGGGGCTGGGACTTCTCAGGCGTCGCCGGAAACGGGCGGGGTCGGGTCGAAACCGGCCGCAAGAGGCAGCGGCCGACGTGGCCACCCTCGCGCAGTGTCCTGATTGCGGGTGGGCTGGCGATCGCCGTCCTGCTTGCTGCGTACGTGTACGACTCCTCGCGCAAGGAGCTGGTTCGCGCGGGTGTGCACGTCGCCGGCGTTGACATCGGTGGCTTGCGCGCCGAGGCTGCTCGCGCGAAGCTGCGTCGGCGGCTTTCCGGTCGCCTCGAACAGCCCGTTCGAGTGAGGGCGGCCGGCTCTCGCTTCAAGTTGACGCCTGCGCGCGCGGCCCTGACCGCGGACGTCGACGGGATGGTCGACGATGCGATCTCGGCCGGCCGCTCGAGCATCTTTCCGGCACGGGTTTTCGAGGGCTTGACGGGATCGGAATCGGACGCGGACCTACCGGCGAAGGCCAACTACTCTCGCGTCGCGGTGCGGCGATTCGCGCGCGATGTCAAGCGCGACGTTGACCGCTCATCGCGCGACGCCGAGGTCAATTTCACCGGGGGAGCGACCGCCACGTTGCCGGTGGTGCCGTCGCAAACCGGGCTCAAGCTCAACGCTGCCAGGTTGCGGCGCGCAATCGAGACTGGAATCGCGGCCACCGCCCTCAGTGAGCGTACGGTGCGCGCGCCGGTCAGGGTCAGCCAGCCGGACGTGACCAGCGAGGATCTTGCGCCCAAGTATCCAATCGTGACCACGATCGATCGCGCAAACTTCAAGCTGCGACTGTTCAAGGACCTTCGCCTGGCGGCGACCTATCCGATTGCGGTCGGGCAAGCCGGGCTGGAGACGCCAGCCGGCCTGTACCACGTCACGGACAAGGCTGTCGATCCCGCTTGGAACGTCCCCGACAAGCCATGGGCCGGAGACCTCGCCGGCACGACGGTACCGGGGGGCGCACCCGATAATCCGCTCAAGTCACGCTGGCTGGGATTCTTCGACGGCGCCGGCATCCATGGGACCGCCGAGGAAGACTCGCTCGGCACGGCAGCCTCGCACGGCTGCATCAGGATGAAGGTTTCCGACGTCGAGCAGTTGTACCCACAGGTACCGGTCGGCGCGCCGGTCTACGTTCAGTAGCGGACCGAGCGCTCAGCCGCTCGGGCCGATGCCTATCTCGGGGATCGAAACTTCCTCCCAGCCCTGCGCCTCCAGAGAGGCCTTGTACTGGCCATGGCGAATACAGACCGTGCCGATCCACGCATCTCGCTGGCGGCCGGAAACGCGTTTTCGCATGATCGCGTGGACGGCAGTCGAGGCGTCACTCGCTCCCTGCACCGGATGCCAGGGTGGCGCGGGCGCCTCTGATGCGCCCGCAAAGCCGGCGCCGACGAGTTGCGTTCGGGTCGCCACGCGACCGCACTCCGTGTCGATGAAGAACCTGGACATCGTCGAGGATCGTACGAAAGCGGGCCGTCCGGCCGGCGAGCGGAAGCCTTCGCCGGCATGGCGCAAGGCGTTGATCGGATTCGATCAGGCCCTGCGAGCACGCGGCACGTCGGAGCGCACCAGGCGCGCCTACCAAGCGGATGTTGGCGAACTCGCCGAGTGGGCTACCGGAGATGTCAAGCCGGCCGCGGTTCGCTACCGGTTGCTGCGTCGCTACGCCGCTCATCTGGCCTCTCCGGCGGGGGAGGGCGGACGCGGCCTGTCGAAGCTCACTGTCGCACGCAAGCTGGCCGCGATCCGTTCCTTCTACCGGCACATGGTCGAGCGCGAACAGATCGAGCAAAACCCGGCCGACCTGATTCCGTCGCCGCGCCGCGGGAGCGCACTTCCCAAGGTTCTGCGCCAGGACGAGATAGCTGCGTTACTCGATCGCATCTCCGCGCATACCCCGCTCGAAGTGCGCGACAGGGCCGTGTTCGAAATTGCCTACTCTTGCGGCTTGCGCAGCGAGGAGATCGTCAACCTCGACCTCGACTCGGTCGACTTCGACGCGGAGGAGCTGCGCGTGCTCGGAAAGGGCGACAAGGTACGGGTGCTGCCGATCGGCGAGCCGGCGCAGCGTGCACTCGATCGGTACCTTGCAACGGCTCGCCCTGCTCTCGCGTCGGGACCGGGCGAGCCGGCGATGTTCGTCTCCAAGACGGGGCGGCGGCTATCGTCTTCCGACATTCGCCGCCGGCTGAGGATCTGGTTGCGCAACGCGAGCCTGTCAGCCGGCATCTCGCCGCACGCCTTGCGACATTCGTTTGCCACCCATCTGCTGGAGGGCGGCGCTGACCTGCGCACGATTCAGGAGCTGTTGGGACACGCTTCCATTTCCACCACGCAGGTCTACACTCGGGTAGAGTCCAGCCGTCTGCGCAAGGTGTACGGCAGAAGCCATCCGAGGGCATAGACAAGCCACAGAAGGCGACCAGCGATGGAATCTAGCGTCAAGCAAATGCAGCTCCGGGATCTCTGGTCCCGTTACAAGAAGACCGGAGACGAGAAGGCTCGCGAGCAGCTCGTGCTTGCCTACTCGCCGCTCGTCAAGTTCGTCGCCGGCCGCATGTCGAGCGGGCTGCCCGCCCACATCGAGGAAGCCGACCTGATCTCGTACGGGCTGCTGGGCCTGATCGGCGCGATCGAACGCTTCGAGCCCGAGCGCGAGATCAAGTTCGAGACGTTCGCCGTTGCACGGATCAAGGGTTCGATCATCGACGAGCTACGCTCCCTCGACTGGGTGCCGCGCTCCGTTCGGGCCAAGGCGCGAGAGATCGAGAGAGCCCAATCGAAGCTCGAGCATGAGCTGGGTCGCGCACCTACCGACGACGAGGTCGCCGCGCAACTCGAGACTCCGGTCGAAGACTTTCAGCAGAGCTTGATGCAGATCTCGAACTCGACCGTGGTGGCGCTCGACGAGCTGTGGACCGTGTCGGACTCGAGTGGCGATCAGGTTTCGCTGCTCGACACGATGAAGGACCCGAACGCCGTTGACCCGGCACGCGAGCTGGGCGTGAGCGAGCTGAAAGATCGTCTGGCGCACGCGATCTCGCGGCTTCCTGAGCGCGAGAAGCTTGTGGTCGCCCTCTACTACTACGAGAACCTGACGCTGCGGGAGATCGGAGAGGTACTCGGAGTGACAGAGTCGCGTGTCTCGCAGCTGCACACCAAGGCCGTGCTGCGACTCAAGGCGCGACTCCAGGCTGAGATCGAGTCCAGCTAAACCCTTTCTTGTCGCGAGCGGCCGGGGTCTGATGTAATCCGGCGGTGTGAACCACCGGAGAGGAGAGGCTGTTGGCACATAAGGCCGCGGGTCGGATCAGGAACGTCGCGCTGGTTGGCCACAGAGGGGCAGGTAAGACCTCGGCCAACGAAGCGTTGCTGTTCGAGGCGGGAGCGATCACGAGGTTGGGCGCCGTTGCGGACGGCACATCCGTGTCCGATTCCGAAGCCGACGAGCAGGCGCGCGAGATGTCGATCTCGGCGAGCCTCGCCTCGTTCGAGTTCGACGGGCGCAAGATCAACCTGATCGATACTCCGGGCGATCCCAGCTTCGTCGCCGACGCGCTCGGCGCCCTCAGCGTCTGCGAGAGCGCGGTCTTCGTAGTCAACGCGGTGATGGGCGTCGAGGTCTCCACCGATCGCCTGTGGCAGCGCGCCTCCGAGCTTGGTCTTGCGCGACTCGTGTTCGTCAATATGCTCGACCGCGAGCGCGCCGACTTTTTTCGCTCGCTCGAGTCCCTGAAGGACGCGTTCGGACCTCACGTCGTTGCGACCGAGATCCCGATCGGCTCGGAGCACACGACGTACGGCGTCGTCGATTTGATCGACATGAAAGCGTTCGAGTACGAGGGTTCTGGCCGCGGGAACGCGAAAGCGATCGAGATCCCTGACGACGTTCGCGAGCAGGCCGAGGAGTATCGCGAGAAGCTGATGGACGAGGTCGCCGAGAACTCCGACGAGTTGATGGAGCGCTACCTCGAGGGAGAGGAGATCTCACACGACGAGATTGTGGGCTCGCTCAAGGACGGCGTCACGAGGGGCTCGATCTTTCCCGTGACGTGTGGCATCGCAACGAAGAACTTCGGCACCGATCGTCTGCTGGACGCACTTGTCAACGATCTGCCTTCGCCGGCCAAGAGGGGAGCCGTGACGGCACGGGACGGTGATGGCAATGAGATCGAGATTGCCCCGGACGAAGCGGCCGACACGATCGCCTACGTGTTCAAGACGCTTGCCGACCCCTTCGCGGGCCGTATCAACCTGTTTCGGGTCTACTCGGGAACGTTGAAGGGCGACTCGCAGGTGACGAACGCGCGAAGCGGCGGCAAGGAGCGTGTGGGGCAGCTCCTGACCCTCAGGGGAAAAGAGCACGGCAAGGCGGACGAGTTCGGGGCCGGTGACATCGGCGCGGTGGCAAAGCTCAAGGAGACTCATTCGGGTGACACGCTCACGACCACCAAGGGTCGGAAGATCTCCTTCAAGGCGGCGACGCTGCCGGGCGCCGTGATGGCGTTCGCGATCGAGCCAAAGTCGAAGGGGGACGAGGAGAAGGTGGCTACCGCTTTGCGCCGCCTGCAGGAGGAGGATCCGACGCTCGACTTCCACCGCGACCCCCAGACCGGCGAACAGATCATTGCCGGGCTGTCTCAGATCCACGTCGAGGTCGTGGTCGGTCGCATGAAGAGCCGTTTCGGCGCCGAGGTCAACCTCAAGCCGCCGCGGGTCCCCTACCAGGAGACGATCAAGGCGAAGTCCAAGGCTCATGGCCGCTACAAGAAGCAGACCGGTGGCCGTGGCCAGTTCGGTGACTGCCACATCGAGATGGAGCCGCTGCCTGACGGGCAGGGATTCGAGTTCGTGAACAAGATCAAGGGCGGCGTGATTCCAGGGAGCTTCATCCCGGCGGTCGAAAAGGGCGTTCGTGAGGCGATGCAGCAAGGCGTCGTGGCCGGCTACCCGATAAGCGGCGTCAAGGTCACGCTGTACGACGGCTCGCACCACGCGGTGGATTCCTCGGAGATGGCGTTCAAGATCGCGGGCTCGATGGCGTTCAAAAAGGCTGCCGAAGGTGCCCAGCCCGCGTTGCTCGAGCCGATCACGCAGGTGGTCGTGACCGTTCCCGAGGACGCGGTTGGCGATGTCATCGGCGATCTCAACGGCAGACGAGGCCGCCCACTCGGCATGGAGCCCAAGGGCTCGATGACCGAGATCAAGGCCGAGGTTCCGATGGCCGAGATGCTCGATTACGCGCCCGACCTGCGCTCGATCACGGGCGGCCAAGGCGACTATTCGATGGAGTTCCTGCGCTACGAGGAGGTCCCGGCACATCTCGCGCAGCAAGTCGTCTCGGCTGCGGGCAAGGACACCGAGGAGGCCGCGGCAAAGGCCTGACGTTCGCCCGCCGGTCGTTTTCTTGAAGAGGCAGCTCCAGCCAATCGATGAACGCGTTATTTGTGACGTGTGCAGCCGGACGATGCTCAAGGGCGAGCGTGCGGAGCCCTTCCTGACTCCCTCGCGCCAACGCCGCCTCGTTTGCTCTCTTTGCGCCCCGCGCGCACAGAGAGAGGGTTGGATTCGCGAGTCGGTTGCGCCCGAGACGCCGACCAGGCCGAAACGCGAGTCGGAGCGCCGCCGTTTTCTGGGGCTACGCCGCCGCCATGCGGCGCCGGAGCCCAAGGCGGTCGCGCCCGGCGATCCCGCGCCGGGAGGGAGCTCCGATGTGTCTGCGCGGATCGACGCGGAGCCCGCGACCCGCCGACCGGCCCCGGCGGATGAAGCTGCACCGCGAGACCCGCGCCACGTGCACGCTGTGCCAACCAACGCGCAACTCAAGCTCGATCGTGCGGTGGAGGTGTTCAACGAGTCCCAGTATCCGCGCACCGTGGGTGGCATAGCCCGCTCACTCGGCGCTCCACAGGTGAGTGCGGTGACGTCGGCAAGCTCGGCGGCCGAGGTGATTTTGACCGTGGGCTGGGAGCTGGCCTGGTATCAGTACGCGGTGGACCTCTCGGACTCGCGGGAGCCCGTCCAGTTGAGGGCTCGTGGCGAGGAGCTGGACGAGCTGCCCGAAGAGGCCCGGCAATGGAACGCGCAGCTGCTCGTGGACGGCAGGCTGGCCCTCGGAGCGGCCGATCAGGGCGCGCAGATAACCGACAAGAGTGCAGGTACCCGCGACGACCTCTAATCTAGGAGCGTGATCTATTGCGTGATACCCGAGACGCTCGAGGGCGAGTTGTTCGACCGGCTCTCCGACTATTACAAGGACGATCCGAACGTTGAAGTGATCGTCGAGCGTCGCAAGGCCGACAGACGGGGTCGACTCGATGACGACTCGGCTGAATCGAATCAGCGAGTCGTTCGTGACCGCCGCCGCCGCCGCGCCACGGGCTCGTTCCCCAAGATCGACGCAGGATAGTTGCCGCTGACGCCCAGTGTGATCGTCCACGTTGACGGTGGTGCGCGCGGCAATCCTGGGCCAGCCGGCGTTGGTGCCGTCGTCAGTGATCTCAAGGGCAATGAGATCGGTCGCGCCAACGACTTCATCGGTGAGGCGACCAACAACGTCGCGGAGTACCGGGCGGTGCTGCTCGGAGCGGAGCGCGCGGCTGCCCTTGGCGCCACGGAGGTCGAGGTCGTCAACGACTCCGAGCTTGTCGCGCGCCAGCTCACGGGCCAGTACAAGGTCAAGAACGAAGGCCTGCGGCCGCTTCACCGTCAGACGCTCGAGGCGCTGGGCGCGTTCGAGCGCTGGTCGATCAAGTCGGTTCCGCGGACGGACAACGAGCTGGCCGACCGGCTGGTGAACGAGGCGATCGATGCTCGCGGCTCGACAACGTGACGTTCGCTGCCTTGCGTGCGCAGGCGCTCGCCTACACTTGGCGAGGCACCGCACCGATCTGAATCTGAAGCTGATGGCTGAGAACGACCCCACCAACACCGGCGGGCTGTTCATCGGGCGCCGTCCCGGGACGGGCCCGGTGCGCTACCGCGGCAAGCCGGAACCCGGCGATCGCAAGCGCCGCCGAATCGACTCGATCCTCGCGGGCGCGATTCTGGTCGTGGAAACGATCTTGCTGGTCACGCTGTGGGGCCCGCAGCCGGCCGGCTGGCTGTGGGTGGCTTCGCGCATCCAGCATCGAACCGACTCGATCGAGCTGGCACTGGCGACCGCGTTCATCGGGATGATGGTCACGATGGTCGGGACGATCGGCCTCGCGATGCGGCTCGATCACGCCTGGAAGCTCGTTCGTCGCGCAGCGGGGCACGAGCAGAAGGAAGGCATGCTGAACCGCATCTTCGTGATCAGCGGCGCGATCGCCGTGTCTGCGTTCATGTTTTGGTTCGTGATCATCAACGGCCCCGGCTCATCGGTAACGCCCGGCCAGTAGGCGCCGAGCCGAGGAAGACGTCATGGGCCTGCTCGACTACTACCGGCAGTTCGACGACATGAGCGAGTCGGAGGTCAACGAGCGGCTACGCGATCGACGTGCCGAGGAGAAGGCGCTTGCGCTAGTGCAGGTTCCGGTGCTGGACCTCTCCGGAACCGAGTGGACCGACCTACCCGACGCGGAGGTCGTTGGCGCGTCGGTGTTTCAGGCGCGCGGACGGCTGAACAGCTACCCGGACCGTGAGGCGACCGACATCCGGCGCATGCTTGCCGAGCGCCACTACATCAAGGCCGCCCAGATCGTGTTCGGCAACGGCTCCGCTGAGTTGCTCCAGACGGCCGCGTACCTCTTGCTCGGGGAGGGCGACGAGCTGGTCACGCCTTGGCCGTCGTATTCGTTGTATGCGTCGATCACCGCTCGGGCGCGGGCGCCGTTCGTGCCGGTCGAGTTGCGCGACGGTGGCATCGACGCGGACGGCGTGCTGGCGGCGGTCGGGCCGCGCACGCGCATCGTGACGATCTGCAACCCCAACGATCCGACAGGGACGTACCTGCGCTCGGAGCAGCTCGGCAGCCTGCTCAGCGCGCTGCCGGCGCACGTCCACGTGCTGCTCGACGAAGCCTACGTGCACTTCCAGGACGAAGAGGAAGAGGATTCGTGCCTGCGGCTGGTGGAGGCGTTTCCACGCCTGCTCGTATTTCGCACCTTCTCGAAGATCTACGGGCTCTCGGGGCTGCGCGGCGGCTACGTGGTCGGGTCATCGCAGGGTGCCGATTTGCTCGCGGCGCTGGCGCCAATGCTTGGCGTCAACGCGCTCACCCAGGCCGCGGTCGCGCAGGCGCTGGGAGCCGGCACGCGCGAAGCGTTGCGCAGGCGCGAGGCGGTCATAGCGGAGCGCGGGCGACTACGCGAGGGTCTTGAACGACTGGGCCTGAGCGCGCCGCCGACACAGGCAAACTTCATCTGGCTCCACGTCGAGGGCATGGACGGCGAACGGCTCGCGCAACGGCTCGAGCAGGGCCAGGTGCTGGTCGCGCACGGGGGGCCGCTCGGCGACGGCGACCACGTTCGCGCAGCGATCCGCGACGGCGCCGCGACCGACCGGCTGTTGTGGGCATTGGAGCAGGCGATCGGGAACTACTAGGCCGCCTCGCGGCCAAGCGCCTTCTCTTTGCCACCCACCACAGCTTCGGGCTTGCGCATCGACTCGGGTAGCGGAATCTCAAGCCGGACCGTCGTCCCGGCGCCTTCCTTGCTTTCAACCGAGAGCCGAGCGCCGTGACCTTCCGCGATCGCCTTGACGATCGTGAGGCCGAGCCCGACTCCCTTTATGCCGCGCTTGGTAGCGCTGGAGGCTCGGAAGAAGCGATCGAAGATACGCCGCTGTTCGCCCTCGGGGATGCCGACACCCGTGTCCCTGACCTCGAGCAGCATGTGCTCGCCCTCGTTGCGAAGCTTGACCTCGACGCTGCCGCCCTCGGGGGTGTGCTTGATCCCGTTGGAGATCAGGTTGTCCAATAGCTGCGCGAGCCGGTCGCGGTCCCCCAGGCACTCCCCGTGCAGCGCGGGGTTGAGGCCGAGCACGACGCCCCTGCCCTCGGCGTTCGGCCTCGCCGCCTCGACCGATCTGGACGCAATCTCGTCCAGATCGACGGCCTCGCGCTCGATCGCGAACTCGCCGCTTTCCACCTGAGCGACAAAGACCAGATCGTTGACGAGGCGCTCGAGCCGCGACGCATTGCGCGCCACGACCTCCAGGAAGTACTCGCCGCGCTCGCTCAGCTTGCCGCCTTCCCCTTCGAGCAGCAGCTCGAGATAGCCTTTGATCGATGTCAGCGGGGTTCGCAGGTCATGCGAGACGAGCCCCAGGAACTCGTCTCTCAGCCGGTCGGTCTCCTGCTGCATCCGCTTGCGTTCCGTGATGTCGCGGAGCACCACGACACCTCCATTCAGGGACCCATCATCGGCTCCGAGGGGGGCGGCGGACACGGAGAGCCAAACTCCCTCGGGCCTCTTCGCGTTGCGCACGAAGAACTCTGTTTCCTTTGTGATGTGCACGTCTCGCACGGTCTGCATCAGAGACCGCTCGTCCTTGGACAAGGGTGTAACGCCGTCCGCGAGAAAGACGCCATATTGCTCGGATACCTCCGAGAGGTGCACGTGGGCCATCGGCATCCCCAGGATTTGCTCGGCTGCCTTGTTCCAAAGCACGATCGTGCCCTCGGAGTCCACCACCACCAAGCCGTCGGTCATCGTCTCGACCACGGTCTTGAGCCGCTGCTCGCCCTCCTGTCGCGCGCGCTCTGCCTGCAGCTCGATTTCTTGTCGCGACGCCTCGGCCTCCGCTTGCTTGCGCTCCGCATCGGCCCGGTTCAGCGATCTGGCCGCGTCGAGGATCCCCCATGTCAGCGTCAAGAGGCCGGTCACGACCAGCAACGCGAGCCCGAACTCGAAGTCGAAGATGCCGCGCCGCTGGCCTTCGAGCCACAGCCACGCGACGATCGGGAACAAGATCAGAGCCGGAGGCAGTATGCGGCGGGCGCTGCTGCTGCCAGTGCCACGGCCGGCCAGGATTGCCATGAGTCCCACCTCCGGGCGGCTAGCCAGCACCCCGGCCGCCAGCGCCATGAGCACGATCGCGGTCTGGAAGGCCATGGCCGCGTCGCTGACTCGGTAGAGGGCCTCGGCGCCGTAGATGTAGCCGAGGAACGCCAGCGACGCGATCGTGCCCGCAACGCACGCGGGTACCTCTGCCGCTTCGTGCGCGAAGCGCCGCCGTTCGCCGACGAGCAGCAACGATGTCGAGACCAGCACCAAGCCGAGCGCGGTCGCCGGGAACATTCGGCTCGGATGCGTCGTGTCGATCGCGGATGGCTTTTCGGCAAACAGCAGCTCGTCTATTCCGGCGTTCCAGCCGAGCATGTACTCGAGCAGCGTGACGAGTCCCAGCGAGGCGACCAGCAGCGCACACGTCTGTCCGAGGCGCCGCGCGCGAGCGGACGCAGCATCCCGAAGAAGAAGCAGGGAAGCGCCGGCCAGCACGATGGCCAAGGCGGTGTTCGCCTTCATCGCCGCTTGACCCGGCCAGATCGCCGTCAGACGCCACACGTGGGTGGCCCACCCGATCAGCGCGAGAGCCCCTACGAGAATGCTGAGGCCGGCCGCCACTTGGGAGAAGGACCGGAATCGGAACGCGAGCTTTGGGTCGATGTCGGTGGAGGGGCTGTCGATCCTCATTCGGGCAATCTGGCATCCGGGTCTTGAAAGCCCAGCAAGGACTCATATCGGCGCCCAGGCGCCGAGCCTTAGATTTTTCGGCTCTGGCGGGCCGGTACCATGCGGTGACCCCGCTGCCGGTCAGGCCGTCGGCATGGGCAACATGTGACGAACGTGCTCACACCCCTCGCTGCCACGAGCTCGCACACATGAGCACGGCGATTCGCGCCGATTCGGCGATTCCGGCCAGCCTGCGGACGCTCGTCGACCGCTTCGACCACGAGCGGTTCGACCTTGCGGCGCAGCGGGCCGTGGTCATGCTCGCGACCGGACCCGACGAGGGCTGGAACGTCGCGATCGATCGCAAGCGCGCGGTTCTGTCTCGATCCGGCTCCGAGCGGCCCGCCGCACTTCTGAGCGCGGATCGCTCGACATGGGACGAGATCGCCGACGACCTGTCGGGGGGTCTGGGCGCGTTCGGCGCCGGGCGCCTGCGCGTGCGCCACAACCTGCATCTCGCGGTCGGGTTCCTGGCGGCAACGGCTCGGGCCACCGGCCCTGGACAGCTGCGCTTCCGGCGCATCACGACGAGGATGGGCGACTTCTCGACGCTCGAAGCCGGCATCGGAGAGCCCGTGATCATGCTGCATGGCCTCGGCGGGACGAAGTGGTCCTTCTTGCCCACGGTGGCGGCGCTCGCCCCCTCGTACAGAATGATCGCGGTTGATCTGCTCGGCTTCGGCGACTCGGACAAGCCGGTCGGCGCCTCCTACACGCCCGACTTTCAGGCACGCGGCGTGTCTGCGCTGCTCGACGCGCTCGAGATCGAACGTGCGCACGTGATCGGTCACAGTATGGGAGGCCGCGTCGCGCTCGAGTTCGGCATGCGCCGACCGCATCGTGTGATCGGCCTCGTGCTGATGACGCCGGCGATGGCGTGGCTGCGCGAGCGCCGCTGGGCGCCCTATCTGCGCTGGATACGACCCGAGCTGGGCCTGATCCAGGTCACGCCGCGGCCGGTCGTGGAGGCCGTCGTCAGGCGCCTGATACCGGGAGCGTCCTCGTCGTGGGGCACGGCCGGGATCGACGAGTTCATCCGCACTTACACCGACCCTCGTGGGCGCGCCGCCTTCTACGCGGCGGCGCGCAGCATCTACCTCGACGAGCCCCACGGCGATCGGGGCTTTTGGACCAGCCTGCGCAGACTCGCCCCCGAGTGCCTGTTCATCTGGGGAACACATGATCGCCTGGCGCCGATCGAGTTCGCCAAGCACGTCGAGCGGGTGTTGCCGTCGGCCCGTCACGTCGAGTTGGACTGCGGCCACATCCCGCAGATCGAGCGCCCGCGCGAGCTCCACGCCGCGATCGCCGAGTTCCTCGCCACCGTGGAGCCGGTCGCGTCGGCCGATCTCGGTGCGGGACTCGTTGACTCCTGACGCTGCCGCAGTAGGCTGATCGCGGGGATCGAGTCACGGCAGAGGGATTTTCATGAGCGATTCACGGTCAAGGGTCATGCAGCGGGACGCACCTCGCACGATCGCCCGTAACGGCGGCCGTCCTTCCGAGCAACCCAACGAGCGGGCCCCCGCCGGAATGCTGTCCCGCCTCAGCGGCGCGATTGTGGAGCAGGTGCGGCGCCAGATCCCGAAGGCTGACCTGCACGAGCGCGACCCGGACTACCTGCGCGACAACCTGCCCTGGCTGTGGCTGCTCGCGAGCTTCTACTTCCGGGCCGAGGTGCGCGGGCTGGAGCGCATCCCACCGCGCGGGCCGGTGCTGCTGGTCGGCAATCACTCCGGCGGCAACATGGCGCCGGACACCTTCATCTTCGTGCTCGCTTTCTCGAGCTACTTCGGAGTCGAGCGGCGCTTCTTCCAGCTCGCGCACAACCTCGTGCTGGCACTGCCGCCGCTGCGCCACCTGCGCAAGGGCGGAACGATCGCCGCCTCATGGGAGAACGCGCGGCGTGCGCTCGACTCGGGCTCGGCGCTGCTCGTGTATCCGGGCGGGGACTACGAGGTGCACCGTCCGTCCTGGGAGTCGTCGAAGATCGATTTCGGCGGCCGCAAGGGGTTTGTCGAATTGGCGATCGACAAGCGCGTGCCCGTCGTGCCGGTGGTGGCGATCGGCGGCCAGGAAACGTCGCTGTTCTTGAGCCGTGGCGAGCGGCTCGCCACGCTGCTGCGGCTCGACAGGTTGCTTCGCCTGAAGGTGCTGCCGATCTCGATCGCGCTTCCCTGGGGACTGAACGTCGGCGACCTGGCGGGGCACATACCGCTGCCCGCAAAGATCACGCTCCAGGTGCTGGAGCCGATCGACCTCCAGGCCGAGTTCGGCGACCAGCCGGACGCGGACGAGGTCCACGAGGAGATCGTGGGCAGGATGCAAAGGACACTCGAGGGGCTGGCGGCCGAGAGGCGTCTGCCGGTCGTCGGCTGAGCGGGCGCGATGCGAGTCGAGAAACGCACCACCGTGGACGCTCCGATCGGCCAGGTATGGGCCTTCATCGCGCGCCCGGAGAACTACGAGTCCTTTATGGAGGGCATCACGAGCTGGGAGGTCCAGGGGGAGCAGCGCACCGGCCTCGGCGCTCGCTACGCGACCCGCATGAAGGTCGGCTCGGCCGAGATCGGCGGCATGATCGAGATCGTCGAGTTCGACGAGCCCTACGAGATCGCCTGGACGAGCGTGCTCGGCATCGACCAGCGTGGGCGCTGGCGGCTGCACGAGCGCGACGGGGGCGGCACGAACGTGACGCTGCGCCTCGGGTATCACACCGAGGGAGGGCTGCTCGGCGCGATCGCCGAGCGCTTGGCCGCGCCGATCGTCGGCACCAACCTACGTCGCTCGCTGGAGGAGCTGCGGCGGCGAGTCGAGCACAGCGCCAGGATCGTGATGAGGTGACTGCGGCGCCTCCGGCGACGGCGCAAGCGGATGAAGGTGTCTGGTCTCACCACATAGGCGACACCTGTCTCGGTACATAGGAGACAGATGTCGCGAGACATCACACACGCGGATGAAGGGACTCGAACCCTCGACCTTCTGCATGGCAAGCGTGTCGAGGGGAAGTCCAACAACGGTGGAAACAAGCGCCGTAGCGGGGGAGCTGCGGACTCCGACGCCCCTAGAAGTTAGGTGAAGTTACAGGAAGCGTGGGGAAGGTTGGGCACCAGAATAAAGCTGGTGCCCAATGCGAACCTCGGGATCCGGCGTCAGCGCCTGAGCGTTGCCTTGCGGGTGAACTTGGCGGTGTTGCTCGCCTTGTCCGTCAGGTTAATCCGCAAGGTGAGCCCAACCTTGCGCGCACGCCTCAGCTTGCGCCTCGCCTTCTTCGTGAAGCTGAGGCGGAGGTTCGCGACGCCTGCCGCCGCAAGCGACGCCCTGCCCCTCGCGACCACCACTGGTCGCGCGGACTTGAGGCCGAACCTGCGCCCAAGCCGGGCGGCGACCTCGGCGCTGCCGCTGATGTCCGCCGGTTCGTTCGAACTGACCTTGCCGTTAAGGCCGCGTCTCAACGCAGAGCGCAGCTTCAGCGTCCTGGCGAAGCTCGCAAGTCCGGCGGGTGCAGCTCGGTCTGATACCGCCGGGCCGGACAGGGGAGGTGCGGGTGGGCAAGGGCTCTGGCTGGACGCGCTTGCCGGACACTGGTCCTGGGTCTCGTCGCCGAACCCGTCGCCATCGGCGTCGGGCTCGATGTCGGCGTTTAGGAGTAGCTCCCCGCCGTACGTTGCGGTCGGCGATCGGCTCTCATCGTCTGCAAGCGGTGGCGTCCAGTAGTGGTATGGGTTCATGCTGGGGCTGGGGCTGGCGGAGTGCATGATCTGAAGGGAGATACCGATGAAGGGACTGGAAAGAGTCGTGTCGATGCCAAACCGGTCACCAATCTTTACGGGCTGCCTCGTGTCGAATTGGTGGGTTCCGTTGCTGACCAAGGTCTGGACCTGGCTGCTCGACACCCCTCGGTTGCCGCGGATCACCCTCAGCTTGGCGCTCGCCGAGGTCACGTTCGAGAGATCCCCGAGCTTGAGCCGCCACTTGACTGCGACACCATCAAGCGGAGAGGTCAGGCCGCCGCTGGCGGGGCTCCCTGCGTCCAGGCTCACCTGTGCGAGCGTGCACGAGCTCGTTCCACCTGCGCCGGGAGTCCAGCAAGAGCCGGAGTCTGCCGAGTTGCTCAAGCTGTTACCTACGGTTACCGCCCCCGAGGCGGGCGTGGAAGGCGCGAGAAGCAACGCTCCGGTCACCAACACACCAGCTCTGAGACGACCCACAGACACGACCCCATTATTGCCCGTCGCGCTTGTGTGTGCCATTCGGATCGCTGTTGAGCCGGGCGATCCCGCATCAGAGCGGGAAGCGGATGAAGGGACTCGAACCCTCGACCTTCTGCATGGCAAGCGTGGTGAGGGTGACGACGAAAACCCGCTAGACGCCGAGCGCGACGCGGAAAACGGAGGCTCCGGTGAGCTGGCGGATTAGGTCGGATTCGGTCCGATTGTGGCCGATTCGGGCACCCGGAACGGCCGGGTGCCCAGACGCGGCCACCGCCGAGCCTCGTGTCATACTCGCGCTGTCGTCTCGCACGACTTCGCGCGCCGTCTCGACCGAACGTCGGGGCGGCGCTTTCCGTTTAGCGCCGCTGCGTCTGATAACAATGTGCGCGGGTCGAAACCTCGACCCCGGAAAGCTGGCGAAGTGATCGACGAGACGATGCAGACTCTCCCGCAGTATGTGATCGACGAGGCGCTCGGCGACTTGCGACCCGTGCCGCTCGACGAGAAGCTCCGCGCCGAGCGCGACTACCTGAGACACCTGCTCGACTCCGGGCAAGTCGCCGACGACGAGCGGTGGATGGTCGAGGAGAAGCTGGCCGAGGTTCGCGCTCGTCTCGTCATGGAGCCACGTGTCACCGCGCAGGACCGCGCGTCCGAACGTATCCGGAGCGCCTACGCGGGCACCGCCCCGCGACCGATCGTCGAGCGGCGACCGTGCGAAGTCCGCACTCGCGCCGTTGTACGTGCTCCGCGCCGCGATCGGCGCCTGAACGGCGGCCGGCCGCGCGGCCGCCGGACCGCGAGCGCGTCGCGCGGCAGTCCCGGCGGCGACTCCTCCGACGATAGCGCCGAACCCGAGCCGCCCGGCCTAGCCGGGCACTTTCGCGACCGTCGCGACGGGGCGGTGGCGTATGGGGCTGGTCAGTTCCCCGTTGGCGTCGCCGCCCCGTGGCGACGAGGGGAGCGACCGTGAAGGCGCGCCGACCGACGCGCGACGCGCGCGCTGAGGCGTTCCGCCAGCTCGTCGAGCGCGGCGGTGGGTCGCTGTCGCTCACGCGGCCGAACCTACTCGACCTCCGCGAGCGCGGGCTAACGGCCGGACAAGTGGACGCGTCGATCGACGCGCTCGTCGAGGACGGTCGCGCGACCGTGGCCGCGGAGCGCGGGTGCGTTGAAGTCAAGCTGAACGGGGAGCGCCCGTGAGCGCGACGCTCCAAGAGTGCCTCGACCGACTCAACGCGGCGGCCACGGCGACGCTGAAGGCGAACGGCGACGAGGAGGTCGAGCGTGCGCTCGACGACCTGCGCGACGAGGTCCGCGAGGTCGGTCCGATCCTCGACGCCGCCGACCGCGACGACC
This sequence comes from Solirubrobacterales bacterium, assembly GCA_040880005.1. Lineage (GTDB taxonomy): Bacteria > Actinomycetota > Thermoleophilia > Solirubrobacterales > JBBDJG01 > JBBDJG01. The sequence goes on along the minus strand of JBBDJG010000026.1, from coordinate 10,163 downwards.
CCGACGCCGCCGAGCTGCGCGAGCTGTACGAGGTCGCGGCCGATAAGGCGAGCGGGAAAGCGCGCCCCTACCTCGCACCCGCGCGCTCGACGCTCGCCAGCCTCGCGGAGTCCGGCGACGTGACCGGCGCGCTCGCGGACGGCGACGCGCTCGACGAGCTGGCGAGCCTCGCGGACAAGGACCGCGCGGCGTGGGAGGCGGGACTGCTGGCGCTGCGGAAGGCGACCACGGCGCGGGAGGTCGAGGCGCTAGAGCGCGCGATCAACGGGAAGCGTAAGGAACGCCGCGAGCGAGAGCGCCGCGAACGCTACGACGCCGACGACGGCGGACTGCCGCGCGTGATCGTAAACGGGCGTCCGCTTCGCGACGTGTCCGACGACGCGCTGCACGCTCTGCACGGGGCGAACGATCCGCCCGCTCTGTACGTTCACGGCGGCGTTCCGGCCCACGTTCGCTCCGACGAGCACGGGCGCCACCGAATCGAGCACCTGCGGGAGGCGACGATGCGCGGGCGCTTAACGCGAGTCGCGAACACCGGCAGCGAGGCGGAGGGCGGGTTCGGTCACGTTCGCGCGCCCGACGACCTCGTGCGCGACCTGCTGACCCGCGGCGACCTACCGTTCCCGCCGCTCGTCGGCGTGGTCGAGTCGCCCGTGCTGCGCGCGGACGGAAGCGTGTTAGCGACGCCGGGCTATGACACCGCGACTCGGCTCGTGTACGCGCCGCCACCGGACTTCGCGCTGCCCGTCGTGCCCGAGCACCCGAGCGCCGCGCAAGTCGCCGACGCTGCGGCGCTGCTTGCCGGGCCGCTCGCCGAGTTCCCGTTCGACTCGCAAGCGAGCCGGGCGAACGCGCTCGCGCTGGTGCTGACGCCGATCCTGCGGCCGGCGATCGACGGGCCGGTGCCGCTCGCGCTGCTCGACTCCACGAAGGCCGGGACGGGGAAGGGACTGCTCGCGGGCGTCGTCGCTGCGGTCGCGACCGGGCGCGGAGCCGCGATGATGGCGCCGCCGACGCGCGAGGAGGAGTGGCGAAAGACGATCCTCGCGGTGCTCGCTGCCGGGCCGTCGATCGTCAATATCGACAACGTCGAGGCTCCGCTCGCCTCACCGTCGCTCGCGTCCGCGCTTACGACCGGCGTCGTCACGGACCGGATCCTCGGCCGCTCCGAGACGCTGACCGTACCGCAGCGTGCGACGTGGCTCGCGACGGGGAATAACGTCCGCGTCGGCGGCGACCTGGCGCGGCGCTGCTACCACGTCCGGCTCGACGCAAAGGTCGGGCGCCCCTGGCAGCGGAGCGGTTTCGCACACGACCCGCTGCTGCCGTGGGTCGTCGAGCACCGGGGCGAGCTACTCGCCGCGGCGCTGACGCTCGGGCGCGCGTGGATCGTCGCCGAGCGCCCGCGGGCCGACGCGCCGATCGTCGGCGGTTTCGAGGAGTGGGCGCACGCGCTCGGCGGCGTGCTCGCGGCGGCGGGCGTCGAGGGGTTCCTGCGGAACCTGACCGAGTTCTACGAGCACGCCGACGAGGAGGCCGCGGAGTGGACCGCGTTCCTGGCGGAGTGGTACGAGCGGTTCGGCGACGAGCCCGTGAGCACGGCGAAGTTCGACGAGGCGTTGCACGACGACGCGCTCGGCTTCGCGCTGCGCGAGACGCTGCCCGGCGAGTTGCCCGACGCGCTGCACTCGTCGAGCTTCACACGCAAGCTCGGGAAGGCGCTCGCGAAAAAAGAGGGCACCCGGTACGGGGAGCGCGAGCTGCACGTCCAGCGCGCGAGCGTCGAGTCGAGGGGCGGCGCCGTGCTCTGGCGCGTGGCCGCAGGTTTGCCGGAAACCTGCGGCAAACCTGCGGCCAAACCTGCGGCCCTCAAACCCGCATGAACACGGGCAAAACGGACACGCGCGCAGGTTTGCAGGTTTCACGGGGGGTTATAGGTGCCATAGGCCCTGCGACACACACGTGTGTGTGTAAAAGAATCTCTAGGACGCGGGGCACAAACAAACCTGCGAAACCTGCAAACCTGCAGATCGGGGAACACGCGTGACGGCGCGACGCGTGGACAAGCCCCCCGCGAATCGGGGAGCAAATAATCGGCTCGCGACCGCAGCGCAAGTGGCCGAGCTGCTCGGCGTCTCGCGCTCGTACGTGTATGAGATTGCCGCCGACCTGGGCGTGGTCGAGCTGCCCGTCTCCGATCGGGCGAAGGGCCGTCGAACCGGCAAGCCTCGACCGCGGCTCCGGTTCGAGCTGGACGTGGTCGAGCGACTGACCTCTCGCTCCGGCAGCGGGGAGTCGAGGGCGCTCAAACCCGCGCCGCGAGCGGAGCCCGGCCACGTCCGCTCGCCGCGATCGGGTCCGGGTGCCCGGCGGGCGCCCACGGACCCGCCGCTTTTGCGGATCGGAGGCCGCCGTGCCTAACCCGCCCGTCCGCACGATCCGCAACGTCCAGCCGCCGCCGAACCCGATCAAGCCGGGCGAGTCTCGTGCGCGCAAGTCGGGCGCGACGGCCGAGCTGGCGCTGGCGCCGCTGCGCGAGTACCACGTCGCCGAGCTGCGCCGCGACTATCCGAACCTCGATGACCGGAGATTGTCGCTGCTCGCCGACCGGCTGGCACGGATCGACCTCGCGTCGCGGTGGCTCGACGAGCAGGACAGCATCGTCCGCGACAAGCGAGGCCGCGTGTACGACGTGGTCGATCGGCTGGAAAAGTGGTCGAGCGTCGCCGAGCGCGTCCTGGCCGAGGTCGGGCGCGAGCACCGGCAGGCGCGGAGGTTCGACCTTGCGCGCAAGCTGTCGGCGCTGCCCGAGGAGGGGAGCGACGGTGCCTGACTTCCAACGCTTGAAGTCCGACCTCGGCTACTTCGCCGCGACCGTCGCGCCCGACGCGCTGACGGACTGGCAGCTCGCGGCGCTCGGGCTGCGTACTCGCGTTACCGTGGTCGTCGCCGGTCGCCAGCTCGGCAAGTCGTACTCGCTCGCGGTGCTCGCGTGCTGGTGGGCGTTCCGTCGTCCCGGCCAGCGCGTGCTCGTCGTGAGCGCGGGCGACGCCGCCGCCCGCCGCCTGCTCGCGGAGGTCCGCCGGATCGCGACCGGCTCCGAGCTGCTCGCCGACTCCGTGACCGACGAGCTGGCGGGGCTGCTGACGCTGACCACCGGGAGCGAGGTCCGCTCCGTGCCCGCGTCCGAGAAGCAGATCCGTGGCTGGAGCGCCGACTTGCTGATCGCCGACGAGGCGAGCCTGATCCCCGACGACCTGCTGCTCGGCGCCGCGTTCCCGGTGACTGCCGCGCGCGAGCACGCGAGGATCGTGCTCGCAAGCTCGGCGACGACGGCGAGCGGCGCTTTCTACGACCACGCTCGACGTGGCGAAGGCGGATCGGAGCACGTGAAAACTTTTGTGTGGGTCGCGCGCGCCGCGGGCGGTCCTGACGACGCGCCCTGGCTGACTCCGTCCGCGGTCGAGGGCGCGCGCGAGTCGATGACCGACCTCCGATTCGGCGCGGAGTATCTGGCCGAGTTCGCGTCGGGCGCGGACCTGCTGTTCTCGCGCGCTGCGATCGACCGCGCGACGGCCGACTACCTGCCGCTGTCGCTGGCGGAGTTGCGCGGACCCGCACGGATGCTCGGCGGCGTGGACTGGGGGCAAGTGAACGATCGCAGCGCGCTCGTCGCTGTCGGGCGACTCGCGATACCCGGCGAGCGCGTGTTCGCGGTCGCTTGCGCGGAGCGGTGGCGAGCAGGGGAGCCGCTGCCGGACGTGGTCGAGTCGATCGGGTCGAGCCCAGCGCACTTCGACACGCTCGTCGCCGAGACGAACGGACTCGGAGGTCCGTGCGCGCAGCTTCTATGGCGCCGCATGGCCGAGCGCGAGCCCGACGCGGGCGGCGCCGAGGCGCGCCGTTACGTGATGATCGAGGAGCGCCCGTGGGAGCCACAGCTCGGCGCGCGCCCGTGGTCGCGGGCGTTGCCGCGAGGGTTCGCCACGCGCAAGGTCGGAGCGCACACGACCGCGCCGATGAAGTCCGCGGCGTTCTCGGCGCTGCGGCTGCTGCTCGACCAGGGGCGCCTACTGCTCCCCGCGTCGGCGGAGGAGCTACACCGCGAGCTGCTGATGCTGCGCGTGGACCTGACGCCGGACGGCGGCGAGAAGATCGCGGCCAGCACCGGACACGACGACCTCCCCATGGCGCTCGCGCTCGCGTCGGTCCCGTACAAGCCGCGCGGCGAGTGGCGGAACTACCTGGCCGAGCTGGCGGAGCCACGGCGACCGCTGCCCGAGCCGACCCTCCCGCCGCGCGTCGCCGAGCTGCCGACCGTGCAGACGCCGGGCGGGCTGACGCTGCCGCGGCGCCCCGTGTGGGTGAGCGTGAACGGCGACGAGCTGACGACTCCGCCCGAGCTGGACCGGCCAGCGCCGGAGCCCAAACACTTGAAGGCCGCACGCGCGAGCGTCGCGGTCGCATTGGCAACACACGACGAAGGGAGCAACAGATGAAGCAGCTAGAGCTACCCGCCCGCGAACACGCGGACGGCTGCCCGGCCGAACGGGAGGAGACGTTCACGCGCCCGGAGGGAGTGGTCGTGGTCCGCTGCATCGACTGCGGCGGGCAGGCGACCTACGACCGAGGCGCGATCGAGGAAGGAAACGAGGATGCCTGAACTGACCGAGGAGCAGATCGAGGAGGCGACGTATCGCGGTTACAAGCGCGCGATGGAGGAGCGCGACGAGGAGGAGACGTTCGACCCTCGCGCGCGCTTGCGCCGCGCCTACGCCGAGAAAGATCCGGAGGAGTTGAGTCGGATTCGCAAACAACGACGGAACAAGGGAGGAGGCGACGACGATGCCGACGACGACGAGGAGTAAGGCGACCGACCGGCTCGCCGAGCTGGACGCCGCCGTCGAGGCGGCGCAGACGCGCGAGCACAAGGTCAAGACGGACCAAGCGCACGCGCGCCGCGATGCGAGCGCGACGGCGGCGGACCTGGCGGGCTACCACGAGGCGGTCGGAGCAGGGGAGGAGCCGGACGCGAAACTGGAGGCGAGGATCGCAACGGCGGCGCGCACGGCCGCCGAGCGCGCAGCGGACCCGGCGTGGCAGGCAAGAGCACGCGGAGCGGAGCGCGCGCGCGCGGAGGTCGAGAGCGAGCGCGACGAGTTCATGCGCGCGAACTTCGCCGACCTCGCGGGCGAGGAGGCGGTGCTCGACGGACCGGCCCGCGATCGGTTGCAGGCTGCATACGAGGAGCTGACAGCCGCCGAGGAGCAGTACGCGGCGCGCGTTCGAGCGTGGCACCGCTACGTCCGACACGGCCTCGTCGAGGCCGGACCGGGCAACCCGCTGCGCGGCACCGACGACGAGGTCCGGACGCGGTTCGCGCGTGGGATCGAGTCGCCGACGCCGCGGCTGCTGCTCCGTGAGGAGGTCGAGTCGTGACGCCGGGGCCGGGCTTCTACATGGGACGGCCCGAGCGGTGCGCGCGTTGCGGGCGCCCGTCGGAGGAGAGCTACCTGACGCCGGACGGTCGCTGCTGTCCGGGCTGCCTGACCGTCGAGGAGCAGGTCGCGTGCGGGTTCGACGTGACCGAGCCATCCTGGGACGAGGAGGTCGAGTCGTGAGGCCGTGTCCCGTGTGCGGCGTCTCGCTCGACGGTCTGCGGGCCGACGCTCGCTACTGCTCACCCGCGCACCGGATCGAGGCGAGCCGGGTGCGGCGCCTAAGAGCCGGTCGCTCGATCGAGGGGTACGGGTCGCTTGAGCAGTACCGTGGCCGTCAGAGGCGTACAAAAGTGCCGAGGGAGTCGGTAGGATGAAAGGTGCACACGTAAAAAAATGGCGGCGCACCGCTTGCACGGCCGCCGCCCGGCATAGGAGGGTGAACTCCCATGCAGCACAAGGATAAGCGCGTCGGCCAGGTCGTCGAGCGCCAGCGAAAGACCGGCACGTTCTACGGGCTGCGCGTCCGCCACGGCGGGCAGCGCCACTACATCGGACTCGGCGGGGCGCCCGACTGGACCCGCGAGCGAGCCGAGGCCGAGCTGGCCTATGTGCTCGCGCAGATCGAGCGCGGGGAGTGGCGACCGCCCGACCGGCGACCGCCGGACGTGAAACCGGACCCGACGTTCGCGGCGTTCGCGCAGGAGTGGATCGACGCGAAGTGGGCCGAGCTGCGCCCCCGGACACGGACCGACTACACGTGGCGACTTGAGCGGCACCTGCTCCCCGCCTTCGCGAAGTTCCGGCTCTCGCAGATCGGCCCGCGCGAGGTCGATGCCTACCGACAAGCGAAGATCCGCGAGCGCGACGCGATCAAGGCGGCCGCCGACGCTGGCGAGCCGCTGACGGAGTTCTACGTGGACGAGCGCGGCGAGCGGCGAGAGCGTGCGCGTCGGCCGCTCTCGAACGAGTCGATAAACAAGACGCTGGTGCTGCTCGCGTCGATATTGGAGCAGGCGGTCGAGTACGAGCTGATCGGCCGCAACCCGGCGAGCGGCAAGCGGAGGCGACTGCGCGCGTCCACACCGCGGCGCTCGTTTATCGACACGGCGGCGCAGATAGCCGCCCTGCTCGACGCGGCCGGTGAGCTGGACGCGAAGGCGCACGAGCACCACGCGCACATTCCACGCCGGGCGATGCTGGCGACGCTCGTATTCGCCGGGCTGCGCGTGGGCGAGCTGCTCGCGCTGCGCTGGCGCGACGTGGACCTCGCGACCGGGCGGCTGCGGATCGAGAAATCGAAAACCGACGCCGGGCGGCGCGACGTGAAGCTGCTCCCGGCCCTGCGCGAGCTGCTCGTGGACCTCAAGGTGGCCGCGGACCCGCAGCCGGGCGCTCTCGTGTTCGCCACGCGGGAGGGGCGGCCGTTCGGAGCGAGCAACCTCCGCCGCCGGGTGCTGGCGAAGGCGATCGAGCGGGCCGACGAGCGGCTCGACACGCCGCTGCCGGAGGGGCTGACGCCGCACTCCCTGCGGCGGACGTTCGCGTCGCTTTTGTACGCCCTCGGCGAGGACGCGACGATCGTCATGGCCGAGATGGGACACACGGACCCGAAGCTCGCGCTCGCGATCTACGCGCAGGCGATGCGCCGCGACGAGGGCGAGCGCGAGCGGCTGCGGGCGCTCGTCGGTTGGGCACCCGCGGGCACCCGGGACGATTTTCGGAGCGTCGGCGACGCGCCGGAAGAACGCGAGCACGAAAAAACCCCGCCGGAGCGGGGCGTTTCGGAAGCGGATGAAGGGACTCGAACCCTCGACCTTCTGCATGGCAAGCAGACGCTCTAGCCAACTGAGCTACATCCGCACGACGCGCTCAGTATAGCCCGCAGTTCGGGGCGTTCGAAGCGGCTCTCGGCGACCGGAGTGGCCGATAGCGACCGCTAGTCTTCCGTGTGCGGCGACGTGGCGGAGTGGCTTACGCAGGGGCCTGCAAAGCCCTTTACACCGGTTCGATTCCGGTCGTCGCCTCTGCTGGGCGGTCGCACATGTACCCCTGCAACGGAACGGGCCCCCGGTTACGGGGGCCCTCCCTGTTCCGAAAGGACGTGCCACCGGCGTTCCACAGGGCGCCGGCCCGTCAGCCCCTTCAAACCTTGTATCGGAGTACCCAGTGCCTTCTTTAACACTAGATACAGGAAAGGGTTGCACACGTTTTGCGTAGTTTGCGTTAAGTTGCGAGAGGCATTCATCCAATACAGCGGAGGTCGGCCGATATGAAGTACGTGATCACCGGGGGATCTGGCTACATAGGCGGCAGGTTGATCGACCTGCTGTGCGAGCGCGGCGATTCCGAGGTGGTCATCGCTGATCTTCGGTCGCCGGCCCGGCAACGCCCGGACGTCAGGTTCGTGCAGATGGACGTGCGCGATCCGGGCGTGACCGCGCTGCTCGAGACCGAGCGACCCGACACCCTGATCCACCTTGCCTTCGTGCTCAATCCGATTCGCAACGAGCACGAGATGTACGACATCGACGTCAACGGCACCGTCAACGTGCTCAGGGCCGCCGAGGCGGCCGGAACCCAGCACGTGATGGTCGCCTCTTCGACGACCGCCTACGGCGCCTGGCCCGACAATCCCGTGCCGATCCCCGAGGATCATCCGGTGCGTGGCATGGCGGCTTACGCGTACGCGCGCGACAAGACCGAGATCGACCGTCTCACCCAGCTCTGGACGGCTCAGCATCCGGACCGCGACGTGACGATCTTCAGGCCCTGCATCGTGTTCGGCCCCAACGTCAACAACTACCTGATCCGCTTCTGGCAGAACGCACCCTTCGTGCCGCTGGTCGACGGCGTCGACGCGGAGTGGCAGCTCGTGCACGAGGACGACCTCGTCGAGGGGATCGCGGGCTTGGCGATCGAGCGCAAGGCAGGTATCTTCAACATCACCGGCGACGGGGTGGTGCGGTTCTCGGAGATGGCGGCGCTGCTCGGCTTGAAGACCCGGCGGCTCCCGGCGGGCTTCTATCGCAGGCTGACCAACATCATGTGGAAGCTGCACCTGCCGCGCACGGAGGCTCCCGGCGGGCAGGTGGACTTCACGCGCTACCCATGGGTTGCGTCGAACGAGAAGCTGAAGGCCGAGCTGGGCTGGCAGCCTCGCTATTCGACTCGCGAGACTTTGGAGATCACGCTTCGCGCGCACGGTCTGCTGAAGAACGGAGCGACGGCGCCTGCCGAGACGCGAACGCCGGCGGGAGTGGCGTCCTGAAGCGCTGCTCCTTAGCGCTGGCGCTGTTGACGCTGCTGGCGATCGCACCCGTTGCGAGCGCCGCGACCGACGATGTCTATGTGAGCGAGCCGTTCGCAAGCAGTCCCGACGTCGGAGCCGTGGTCAGAGTCGACACCTCCGGCACGCAGTCCCTGCTCGCCCAGCAGGGGAACCTGCCGACAGTGCAGGTGAACCAGATCGCCTTCGAGCCGCCCGGCAACCTGTTGGTTGCCGTGGGGAACGGCACCGTGGTGCGGGTGAACAAGGACAGCGGCGCTCAATCGATTCTCGCGCAAGGCGGTCTTCTCAACAGCACGTTCGGTGTGGCGGTCGGCCCGACCGGTGACGCTTTCGTCACCGACAGCGACAAGGTCTTCAAGATCACGCCCGCCGGAGCGGTGTCGCTCTTCGAGGATGATCCGCTGCTGGCTGGAGCCAGGGGCCTCACGGTCGCGCCGAACGGGGACGTATTCGTCGTAGTCGTGACCACGCCGGGGATCGTCAAGATCTCGGGTGGCACAGCGAGCTCGTTCAGCGTCAATGGCGCTGTGACGTACCTGAATCCACAGGCGGTGGCGCGCGACTCGGCTGGCAACTTCTATGTAGCCAACCGCGGCGGTCAGAACATCCTCAAAGTCGGTCCGGCCGGCGGCGCCCCCGCAGACTACATTCCGGCGACGAACCCGACGATCAATGAGCCGGTCGCGGTAGCGGTCGATCGCCTCGACAACCTGGTCGTGGCGGACCTCGATGTCACCGCTGACAACAACCCGGGGGTGGTCAAGTTCGATGCGGCGAAGACGGCCAGCATCGTGACGACCAACGGCGAGCTGCAGGACGAGCGCGGGGTCACCACAGACACGACGCTGCCGAGCGCCGCGACGAACCCGCCCGACAAATCGGTCACCACCACGGTGACCGCCAAGAAGACGCAGAAAGCTCTCAAGCAGAAGGGCCTGATCATTGACGTGACCTGCCCGCAGGAGGCTTGCACGGCCACGGTCGCGGGCACGCTCACCGTGCCGAAGGTTTCGACCGCGAAGAACTACAAGCTGAAGCAGGTCTCGAAATCGCTGACCGCCGGCAGGAAGGTCGCGATCAAGCTCAAGTTCACCAAGAAGGTGATCAAGGCGGTGAGGCGTGCGCTGCGTGCACGCAAGAAGGTCAGAGCCAAGGTGACCGTCAGCGCTCGCGACGCGGCGGGCAACTCGAGCAGCACGTCGCTCAAGATCAAAATCAAGAAATAGCGTCGAGCTGACGCCGACGCCCGTTCTGCCGGCATCTTGCCTGCCCTCCGGCAACACATCGAACAGCTCGAAGGCCAGCTGCAGCGAAGCGGCCAAGAAGGTCGTGCCGGTCAGCAGTAGGCGTCGGCGTGGCCGGCGTGTGCAATCGTCCACTGATATGGAGAGCCGTTTGTCAAGCGCCCAGCACTGATCGGCCTTCGCGCGAGA
>JBBDJG010000025.1:9860-18720 GCA_040880005.1 Solirubrobacterales bacterium | reverse complement strand
CGACACGCGCGACTATCTGAGGATGCTGCTGAACGGCGGCGCGGAGGGTCTGCGCAAGAACGGCGCCCAGACGGCCGCCACGCTCAAGCGCTTCGAGCCGCTCAACCGCGACATAGCCAAGGCGAGCAAGCTCGTCGCCCAGCGCCGTCGCAATGTCAAGAGCGCGGTACACAACCTCCAGCTCTTGCTGACGGAGCTGGGCACGAAGGACGAGCAGCTGACCGAGCTGATCGACTCCTCGAACGCCGTGTTCGCCGACTTCGCGGAACAGGACGCCAACCTCCAGAAGACACTCGAGCTGCTGCCGGGAGCGCTCGGTGAGACGAGCACCGCGCTTGCCAAGTCGGACAAGCTCAACTCGGCACTCGAACCGACCCTTCGCGAGTTGAACCCCGGCATCAAGGGCTTCAACAAGGCGCTGCCGCAGATCCGCAGGTTCTCGCGCATATCGACGCCGATCATCAAGAACCAGATCCGCCCGTTCACGGTGGAGGCGACACCCACGATCAAGGACCTCAAGCCCGCCGCCAGAGATTTCTCGATCGTCACCCCGCGCCTCGAGACGACCTTTGGGATCATCAACAACGTCCTCAACGCGTTCGCGTACGACCCCAGCGGCGACGACTCCAGCTACCTGTTTTGGGCACTGTGGCTGAACCACATCGGCGCCTCGGCGTTTGGGATCCAGGACGCGCACGGCCCGCTACTGCGCGGCGTGATCATCAGCGACTGCAGGACGATCGCTGCGGTCAACGCGATCGGTGCAGCCAACAACTGGGCATCGACGCTGGCGCAGCTCGTGAGCATAACCCCGGCAAGCAAATGCAAGTGAGCGAACAGCAGATGAACGACTCTCACACCATGACGCCCATTTCGACCGAGGAAGGGCGCTAGTGCAAAAGCAAGCGCCGACAGTCGGACGCGTGCTCGTGATGGCGATCTTCGCGCTGTCGTGCTTCAGCCTGCTGCTGTTCTTGTGGTCGGCCTTCGGCGGCCCGATCCCGCTCAAACCGCACGGCTATCGCTTCACCGCGTCGTACGACGAGGCGACACAACTCGCCCAGGAGGCCGACGTTCGCATCTCCGGCGTCAGCGTCGGCAAGGTACGCGTCATTGACATAGGCGAGGACGGCCTGACCAAGGCCACTATCGAGTTGGAGCCGGAGTACGCGCCGCTTCCCTCCAACACGCGCACGATCCTGCGTCAGAAGACGCTGCTGGGCGAGACCTACGTGGAGTTGACTCCCGGCAGCAAGACGGCCGAACCGCTGCCCGAGGACGGCTTCCTCGCCAAGGCCAACACGGAGCCCACGGTCGAGCTGGACGAGATCATCCGCGCGTTCGACGCCAAGACACGCGCGGCATTCGGCGCCTGGATGCAAAACCAGGGCCTCGGCGTGCGCGCCTATGGAGCCGACATCAACCAGGGTTTCGGCGTGCTTCCGGACTTCGCGCAGACCAGCACCGACCTGCTTCGCATACTCAACTCGCAACAGCGTGCCACCCAGGCCTTCATCAAGAACACGGGCGTGGTGTTCGACGCGCTCAGCGAGCGCGACGGCCAGCTCGCCGACTGGATCACGAACTCGAACCGGGTGTTCGCGACCACGGCGGCGCGCAACGAGGGATTGGCCGGCACCTTCCGCCAGTTCCCGCGCTTCATCGACGAGTCCAACCTGACGCTTAGGCGGCTGGCCAAGTTCGCCGACAACGCGAACCCCGTGCTCGTGGACTCACGCCCGGTTGGCAGGCAGCTCAGCCGGCTGCTCGTCAACACGGGCAAGCTGGCTCCCAACTTCAAGGGTCTGTTCGTGGGGCTCGATCGCCTCGTCAGGGTGTCGAAGAAAGGCATTCCCGCATCGATCGAGTTCCTCGATGATGCGCGGCCGTTGCTCGCGCAACTCGATCCGTTCCTGCGCAGCTTCAACCCGTTCTTCGCCTATCTCGGCATGTTCAAGCACGAGCTGACGGCGTTCTTCGGCAACTTCGCGGATGCGACACAGGCCAAGGCGAAGTCCACCAACGATTCGCTGACCAAATCGGGACTCGAGCACTACCTGCGCCTGATCTCGCCGCTCGAGCCCGAGGCGCTCAGCCTCTATCAGCAGCGTCTGGGATCGAGTCGCTCCAACGCCTACACGTTGCCGGGCGGGTACTCGAAGCTCGCCACGGGGCTCGACTCTTTCAAGACCAACCTCTGCGGCGTGGGAGGCTGGCCGGAGCTTGGACCGGCCGACGACAGCAAGGGCTTCACCGAGGACCTGCGCAGCAGGGTGCTGAAGTACGTTCTCAACAACGGCACGACGATCGCCGCTCCCTGCAACCAGCAGAGCCCGTTCACGTTCGGTGGCGCGACGACCGATTACCCGCACGTGACCGAGGATCCCAAGCCGAGCAACCCCTACGACATTCTCAGCCCGTAGCGGTTTGCGATAGATTCGTCGCCCGGTGTCGGGCGCGCGCGCCTGGCCCGGATCACCGGCAAATCCGACGCTTTCAGGAGGAAATCCCGACTATGTCCGTAAAGGTCGGCATCAACGGCTTCGGCCGGATCGGGCGCAACCTGTTTCGCGCCGCGTGGGAGCGGGGGCTGGACCTCGATTTCGTGGCGGTGAACGACATCACCGACACGCGCACGCTCGCGCACCTGGCCGCCTACGACTCGACGCTGGGGCCCTTCCCGGCCGACGTGACCCACACCGAGAATCAAATCGCCTTCGACGGCCAGCCGCTCAAGGTGCTGTCCGAGCGCGATCCGGCCAAGCTGCCGTGGGGAGACCTCGGGGTCGACGTGGTCGTGGAATCGACGGGACTGTTCGTGGATCGCGAGAACGCATCCAAGCACCTGGCCGCGGGCGCCCGCAAGGTGATCATCTCAGCACCGGCAAAGGACCCCGACGTCACGGTAGTGCTGGGCGTGAACTTCGATCTTGCGTACGATCCGGACAGGCACGACATCATCTCGAACGCCTCGTGTACGACCAACTGCTTGGGGCCGGTAGCGAAGATCCTGCACGAAACGATTGGCATCAAGCACGGGCTGATGACGACGATTCACGCCTACACGGCGGACCAGCGCCTCCAAGACATGCCCCACAAGGACCTGCGCCGTGCCCGCGCCGCGGCAATCAATCTGATCCCGACTTCGACCGGTGCGGCCAAGGCGATTGGGGTGGTCGTGCCGGAGCTCGAAGGAAAGCTCAACGGGATCGCCGTGCGCGCGCCCGTCGCGACCGGGTCGGTGGTCGATCTCGTCTGCGAGGTGGAGCGCGCGACGGACGCCGAGGAGGTCAACGCGGCGATCCGCGACCAGGCCGATCGGGGCGCACTCGAGGGCATCCTCGAGTACACCGAGGACCCGATCGTTTCGACCGACGTGAGCAAGTCCCCCTACTCGGCGATCTTCGACTCGCAGCTGACGATGGTCACGGACTCGACGCTCGTCAAGGTCGTCTCCTGGTACGACAACGAATGGGGCTACTCGTGCCGGCTCGGGGAGCTGATCGCCAAGGTCGCCGTGCCGGCGGCGGCGACCGCGTGAGTCGTTGACGCAGGGCACGCGGGCCTCGCGACTCTCAGTGGCCTTCACCAAGAAGACGATCAGGGACGTTGACGTGACCGGCAAGCGCGTGCTCGTGCGCGTGGATTTCAACGTTCCGCTCGAACAGGGAAGCGACGGCGGGGAGGTCGCTGACGACGCTCGTATTCGTGCCACGCTGCCAACGATCGAGTACCTGCGCGAGCGCAGCGCCCGGGTGATCCTGGTTTCGCACCTCGGTCGGCCGTCCGATCGCGAGCCGGAGCTGTCGATGGAGCCCGTCTCCCGTCGATTGAGCGAGCTAATCGATGCTCCTGTGAGACGGGCGCCGGCCGTCGTCGGCGAAGAGGTGGCGCGCGAGGCCGACCGGCTCGGCGACGGCGACGTGCTGGTGCTCGAGAACAGCCGCTACGAGCCCGGCGAAAAGAAGAACGACCCCGCGCTGGCCAGTACGCTGGCTGCGCTTGCCGATCTCTACGTGAACGATGCGTTCGGCGCGGCGCACCGGGCGCATGCGACGACAGAAGGGGTCGCGCACCTGCTGCCGGCGGTCGCCGGCCTGCTGCTCGAGCGAGAGGTGACCGCGCTGTCGTCGCTTCTCGCGGACCCGGAGCGCCCGTTTTGCGTCGTGCTGGGCGGGGCGAAGGTGAGCGACAAGATTGGGGTGATCGAGCGCTTCCTCGCTCTCGCGGACGCGATCCTGATCGGCGGTGCCATGTGTTTCAGCTTCTTCCGTGCGCAGGGGCAGCCCACCGGGGACTCCCTGGTCGAGGAGGACGGAGTGGAGTCCGCTCGCCGGACGTTGGAGTTGGCACGCAGCTCCAACTGCCGTTTGGAGCTGCCTCGCGACCTGGTGATCGCCGACCGTCTCTCGGACGATGCTGCGTCGCGGGTCGTCACGGATGGGAAAGTCCCGTCCGGTTGGATGGGGCTCGACATCGGCCCCGCGACGTCCGCCGCCTACTCGAGCGAGGTTGAGGCCGCCGCGACCGTGTTCTGGAACGGTCCGATGGGAGCGTTCGAAGTTGAGCCGTTCGCGGCCGGTACGAGGGCCGTCGCCGAGGCCGTCGCGCACAGCGCCGCGACAACGGTCGTGGGTGGCGGCGACTCCGTAGCGGCGCTCGACCGCTTCGGGCTTGCCGCGCATGTCGATCACGTTTCAACCGGAGGGGGCGCGTCACTCGAGCTGCTCGAGGGAAGGTCCCTGCCCGGGCTGGAGGCTCTGCTCGATGCCTGACTCCCGTCGCCCCCGCCGCTCGTTGGTCGCCGGCAACTGGAAGATGAACGACCCAGGTGCGGCGGGCTATGTCGCCGACTTGGCCGGACGGCTCGGCAACCGGAGTCGAAACGCGCAAGAGGCCGACGTTTGGGTCTGCCCGCCGTTCACGGCGCTCGCGGACGCCGTGTCTGCCGCCGGCAACAGCGGTATCGAGATTGCTGCCCAGAACATGCACGCTGAGCACTCGGGCGCGTTCACCGGCGAAGTGTCGGCTCCGATGTTGACGGCCCTCGGCGTGTCGGGAGTGATCCTCGGCCATTCGGAGCGGCGTGAGCTGTTGGGCGAGACCGATGACGCGCTGGCCGCCAAGCTGCCCGCCGCGCTTGCATCAGGGCTGGTGCCGATCCTCTGCGTCGGTGAGACGGAGGCCGAGCGCGAAGACGGCAACACCGAGCGCAAGCTGCGGCACCAGCTCGAAGCGGATCTCAAACGGGTCAGCGGCAGACAGCTACCAGAGGTGGTCGTCGCGTACGAGCCGATCTGGGCGATCGGCACTGGCAAGACGGCCACGGCGCAGCAAACGCAGGACGCGATCTCGTTCGTGCGGTCGCTGCTGGCGGCTCGGGACGCGGCTGCGGCAACTCAGGTGCGGATTCTCTACGGGGGCAGCGTGAACGCGGACAACGCAGCGGAGCTGCTGGCCTTGCCGGACATCGATGGGGCTCTGGTCGGGGGAGCGAGCCTCGACCCCGGGCAGTTCGCGCAGATCGTGGCGGCTGCCGGGCCCGGTCGATGACGGCACCCGCGGTGCTGGATCGGCTGGACGGAGGCCCGTCGCGCGCGGGCCTGCCGCTCGCCTCGCTGGCCCTGGTCGTGCTCGACGGCTGGGGAATCGCCGAGCCCGGACCGGGCAACGCGATCGCCCAGGCCAGCACGCCCGTTTTCGATCGGCTCTGGTCCGCCTATCCGCACACGCAGCTGGCTGCGTCAGGTGCCGCGGTGGGTCTGCCCGAGGGTCAGATGGGGAACTCGGAGGTCGGGCATTTGAACCTCGGAGCGGGTTCGATCGTCAAGCAGGATCTGGCGCGCATCGACGAAGCGGTTGCCGGCGGCAGTTTCTTCGAGAATGAGGCACTGGGAACCGTCTGCGCACACGCGCGCGAGAACACGGGTCGCCTCCATCTGATGGGACTGGTCTCGGCCGGTGGCGTGCATTCGAGCATGGGCCACCTGCGTGCGTGCATCGAGTTGGCCGCGCGTGAGCATGTGCCGGAGTTGATCTTGCACGCTTTCACCGACGGCCGGGACACCGGGCCCACTTCGTCGCCGCAGTATCTCGCCGAGGTCGAGCGATGGCTCGCGGACGCATGCGAGTCCGGCACGTCGGCGCGACTGTCCCTGATCTCGGGCCGCTACTGGGCGATGGATCGCGATCGTCGTTGGGATCGCATCAAGAAGGCCTACGACGCGATCGTGCATGGACAGGGGCTGAGCGCCTCGAAACCCGACGAGGCCGTACGGCTCGCCTACGAGCGCGGCGAAACCGATGAGTTCATCGTGCCGACGCTGATTGGCGAGCCAGCCACCGTTCGTGACGACGACGCGGTCGTGACGTTCAACTTCCGCCCCGACCGTATGCGCCAGATCACGCGTGCGCTCGGTGAGGCCGGCTTCGACGAGTTCGATCGCGGTGACGCTCCGCGGGTGCGGATCACGACGATGACGCGCTACCAGGAAGACTGGGACTACCCGGTGGCCTTTGCGCCCGAGCGGCCGGCGAAGACGATCGCAGACTTGATCGCTGAGCGAGGCGAGCGCCAGCTACACGTGGCCGAGACGGAGAAGTACGCGCACGTAACCTACTTCTTCAATGGAGGCGTCGAGCACGAACACGCGGGAGAGGAGCGCTGTTTGGTGCCATCCCCGCGGGACGTTCCGACCTACGACCACAAGCCTGAGATGAGCGCGATCGACGCAGCCGCCGAGTTCGCGAAGCGCTGGCGGCAGGCGGCTGAGGCGGGGGAGGGCTTCCGCTTCGGAATCATCAACTTCGCCAATGCGGACATGGTCGGCCACACGGGCAGCATTCCGGCCGCGATAACCGCCGTCGAGACCGCCGACCGCTGCTTGGCAGGGGTCGTGGAGGCGGTGTTCGATTCCGGTGGCGGCTTGCTGATCACCGCCGATCACGGAAACGCCGACGAAATGCTCGAGCCGGACGGGAGCCCGGACACCGCGCACTCGACGAACCCCGTGCCGCTGATCGCCACCGTTCACGGGATCGAGCTGGCCGAGCAAGGCGTGCTTGCCGACGTCGTTCCATCCGCGCTGTCGCTGCTCGGCATCGCGCAGCCTGCCGAGATGACCGGCACGTCGCTAGTTTCGTAGGTCGCGCAACACGTTCTGCACCCAGTCGGTGACGTCACGCACGATGCGATGCGCCTCCGAGTTGTCCAGGTTCAGTACGACGATTGCGGCGACGATCAGCGCCACCAGAAAGAATATGAAGGTGAGCGCCAGGAACTGCCCGAACCAGCCGCCACGGCGGCGTGGCGCGGCGACGGCTGGCGGACCGTGGGCCGGCCGGCCGGCGGGCTGCACCCTCGTAGGCGTTGGCTGCTCGCCTCGTGCGCGAACGGCAGCGACGCGAGTTGGGCCTTCGTGGCCGGCGGCCACACGCGTTGCTGCGGTGGCCAGCGTCATCGTGATCTCCGTATCGCGCCCCCGCGCTCCCTGCTCGATCGCCTCGCGAAAGTCGTCCGCAGTAGCGAAGCGCTGCTCGGGCTCGGGGGCCAGGCCGACCGACACCGCCCGGCTCAGCTCGGGTGGCACGTCAGGGTTGAGTCCGCTGGCGGGCTCGGGCGCGCCTTCCTGCTGGCGCAGCGCAAGCTCCGTCAACGACGCCGATTCGTAGGGCAGGCGGCCACAGAGCAGCTGGTAGAGCACGACGCCCAACGAGTACACGTCGGAGCACTCCGAGGCCTCCTGCCCACGTGCCCGTTCCGGCGAAAGATAGGCGGCCGTGCCAAGCACCGATCCAACCTGCGTGATGCGCGAGTCCTCCGCAGCCTTGGCGATCCCGAAATCCGCCAGCTTGACGACGTCGTCTGGGTTGACGAGCAGATTGCCCGGCTTCACGTCGCGGTGAATCAGGCCATGGCGGTGTGCGTACGCGAGCCCGCGACAGGCTTGCGACACGATCGCGACCGCCTCGCTCACCGGTAGCGTCTTGTGTGCTCGGATCAGCTCGGCGAGGCTGTGGCCCGCGACGTACTCCATCACTATGTAGTGGCGATGGCTGGCCTCGTCGTAGCCGGAGTCGTAAACCTGAACGACGTTCGGATGAACCAGCCGCGCGGCCGCCAGCGCTTCCCGACGAAAGCGCGCCACGAACGCTGCATCCTCGGTCAGGTGCTCAGCGAGCAGCTTCACCGCCACAGGTCGCTCGAGCACGTCGTCGAGCGCCAGGTAAACGGTCGACATGCCGCCGGCACCCAGCCGTCGATCGAGGCGGTAACGCTCCGCTATCTCCGATCCGATTGCAGCCATCGGCGTCCTCATCGTCGTTCACCCTACTGTCCCAGGTAGAGGCGGTCGGCCAGTTGTCGCGGCAAGCCCGCGTCCAAAATCGAGCGCGCCGCGCTCTCGATTGGGTATTCGACGCGTCCGAAGGAAGCCTGCTTTGCGTCGGTGTCGAGCAACAGGTATGCGGCCCGCGAGTCGCCGTCCCGCGGCTGCCCAACGCTCCCCGGATTGACGATCCAGCGGTCGGCTGAGAGGTCCAGCCGGCTTCCGTGGGCGCCGTAGTCGGCGGTCAACGATTCCCCTCGCTCGCGGAACCAGCAGGCGACGTGGGAGTGTCCGACCAGAGCCAGCGAATGGCTCTGCATGCGCAGTGCGGCGCGGGCCTGGTCCGAGGACATGACGTACTCCCATACCGGGTCTCTTGGACTGCCGTGGTACATGCCGACTCCGTCGCGCTCGCCGACCGGCTCGAGTCGCTCGAGCGCCTCGAGCGTGGACTGGGAGATGACCTCGGCAGTCCAGCGCGCGGCGGCGGCGGCGCTCGAGGAGAATGTTCCAATGTCGAGTTGGCCGGCCAC
>JBBDJG010000025.1:0-9850 GCA_040880005.1 Solirubrobacterales bacterium | reverse complement strand
GGTCGCCGAACGCGCCGACGGGACGCGCTTTCGCGCCCACCACGAGATCGTGGTTGCCGGCAAGGCAGATGTCCGCGCGCGCCGTGACCAGCTCGGTGCAGGCATCTGGATCGGCGCCGTAGCCCACGAGGTCGCCCAGGCACCACAACTCGTCAACCCGCTCGGCGTCGATCTTTGCGAGCACGGCCTCCAGCGCCGGCAGGTTGCCGTGTACGTCTGATATCACGGCCACGCGCACGAGACTGATTATTCCTGAGCCCTGCTAGGGCTAGCGGCAGGGCGTGCGCGCTAGGGGCAGCGTGGCCCGCCGTTGAGCGTGAAGCGCTCGTAGACCGTGTTGGTGATGCCGCCCTCGTACGAGAACTCGCCGTCGAGCAGGAAGAAGGTTCCGTTGCAGACCAGGGGTCCGGTTATGTAGTGGATCCTCTTGCCGCCCTTCTTGAACGGCTTTGCGCCCACCGTCGCGTCGAAGCCGGTCAGGGCTGCGTTCGGTGCGCCGGGGAGCGTCTGTATTGACGGTATCGCGTTGTCGAGCACATAGCCGTAAGGGCCGCTGCCCTTCTTGAGCTGGCTCGGGAGAGCAAGGTTGGGACCAAGCTCGGGCACGGCGAACACGACGATCGTTTGGGCGCCGCCGCTGGGCTTGCCGTTGAACAGCGTGACGTCGGCGTTGACATTTGCGACTATCGGCTGCGCGCTCGCGCTTGCCGTCCCCGTCCCGAGCGCGGACCCCTTGGGGCAGCCCTTGCCGATCGTGTCGAGGATCTTCTGCGCGTCGCAGGTGGGGAAGCCCTTGCCGTTGGTGGAGGCCCCCTTGGGGAAGCGCAGGAGGATGCGAGTCGCAGGCGCAAGCTGGCCGCCGACGTCGTCTTTGATCGTGAACTGCGTGCGAAGCGACAGGGTGCCGGTGGCCTTGCTGCGGTTCTTGGACGTGTACTTCGCCGTGAAGCTGACCTGCTCCACGGGTTTCGCGAGTACCGATGGCACCGCGGCGGCGATCGCCAGAGCTGCCACTACCGTCATACCCAGTAACTTGAACATGCTCCCAGTCTAGTGGGCCTGCGCCGCTCGCGCGTCAGTGCTCGCGAAGCTCCGATGTCTGCCGGGCGTGCGCGCCGATGCTGGGGCCCGAGTCGCGCAGCCCCCGCCCCTCGTCCTCGAGATAGCCGAGCAGCGGGTCGTACGCGTCCGGGTCGAACAGCTCGTATCGATTCTTGCCCTGCCGCTTGGCCTCGTACATTGCGGCGTCCGCGTTGCGCAGAATCTCCACCGGTGACGTTTGCTCGGGTGCGCTGAGCGCGATCCCCACGCTGGTAGTGACCGCAACCTCCTTGCCCTCTAGCAGGAACGGAGTACGCAGTGTTTCGGCGATTCGGTCTGCGACTCTGACCGGCTCGCGGCTGTCTGCGACGTCCTCCAGCAGGATCGTGAACTCGTCGCCTCCCAAGCGGGCGATCGAGTCCCCCGGTCGCAGACAGGCCTCCAGTCGTCTCGCCACCGCGACCAGAAGCTGGTCGCCGGCCTCGTGTCCGAGAGTGTCGTTGACGTGCTTGAAGATGTCCAGGTCGAGGAACAGCACCGCTACCGATTCCTCGCGGCGCTGGGTGCGCGCAAGGGCGTGCTCGAGACGGTCGGTGAACAGCACGCGGTTGGGCAGCTTGGTGAGCGGGTCGTGGAAGGCTTGATGGGCCAGCTCGTCCATGCGCTCGCGCTCGGCCGCGCGCAGCGACGCGTTCTCGAGCACCAGCGACGCTTCCAGCGCCAGCTGGCTGACCAGCTTGCGTTCCTCCATCGTCCAGCGACGATCGGTCTTGGAATGGGTGCAGATCACAAGCCCCAGCGGGCGCTCCGAGGAAAGCAGCGGCAGGGCGACATACGATCGCATCTGAAGCATGTTGACCAACTCGCTCGGGAGCAGGCGAGAGGTGGGTGCGTTCTCAACGAAGATCGGCTTCGGTTGCCGGGAGGTCAGTCTCCAGATGCGCCATTCACTGCTGTTCGAGCCGAGCAGCTGCTCGCGCAGGACCGCGTCGAAGCGGCCGGGCACGCCCACGGTTATCACGTTGCCGATGCGCTCGCTCGCTTCGTCGGCGAGCACGACCGTCGCATGCTCGGCTCCGAGCGCGTCACGCGTCACGCGTGCGAGCACCTCTGCGGCCTGCTCGACGGACACGGTCCTCGACCCCTCCTCCAGCAGGCGCCGGATCGACGTGGCTGCGCGCAGGTGCGCGGCGCGCTCTTCGGCAGCTTGAGCGCGCTCGATGATGCCCGCAATGTGTGCTCCCACTGCGGCCGCGACTCGCACCTCTTCCTTCGAGAAGCGTCGCGGCGTGGCGGCGTCGAGGGTCAGAACGCCGATCACATTCGACGCCTTGCCGACCGGCACGGCGATCGCCGAGGCGAGGTTGAAGGTCTCGGCCCACCAGCCGGATATGAAGTGGGAGGTGGGTTCCTCCGCCACGACTGGCTTGCCGGTGCGCATCACCGCGTCCACCGCGGGCAACGGCGCAACCGATCGCTTGAATCTCTCCCAGGCGGCGGGATCGCGTGAGCCGTCGGCGTAGCGAGCCATGCTCGGGATCATGCGACCGTTGCGTTGCAGGAACACGCATGCGCGGCGCACGTGCAGGTGCCTTGCCACGCGTTCGCAAACCGCGGCCAGCAGCTCGCTCATCGACCGCTCGCTGATCGCGGCTTCGCTCAACTCGAGTAGGAATTCGGCCTCCAGGCGGCGCCGGTCGGACTCTCGCCATACGATCGCGCGAGCGAGGCTGTCGGCGAGCACGGGCACCATCGACTCCAGCACCTGTTGGTGGCCGCGCACGGCGTCGGCGGGCTCGATTGCGAGCACGCCGACCGGCTCGCCTTCGACCATCAGCGGCTCGCAGTGGATCGACTGGAGCTTGAAGTC
This sequence comes from Solirubrobacterales bacterium, assembly GCA_040880005.1. GTDB lineage: Bacteria > Actinomycetota > Thermoleophilia > Solirubrobacterales > JBBDJG01 > JBBDJG01. Next base: position 6,939 of record JBBDJG010000025.1, on the reverse strand, counting down.
GGCGGAGAACTTGGACGGCAGGCGATCGTCGCCGGATGCGTCACCGACGACGATGGGCTTGCCCTCCAGAAGAGCGGCCCGGAAGGCCGGCGCCTCCGCCAGACGCAGGTTGCGCCACTTGCGTGCCAGCCGTCGATGCTCGGGGTCGTCGGGCCGGTCCGTGTTGAACGGCGTGATCGTCTGCGCGGTCGGGTTGTAGATGCCCACCGACACGCGGTCAGCGTCGAGCGACTCGCGCAGCGACTGGCACAGACGCACGACCCATTCGCTTGCCTCGTCGTCTTTGAGGACGACCAGATTCTCCACAGATAAACGAGCCATCGGCCTCCGTAGCCTTTCGTCCGAGGGCTGGCCTTCTCGAACGGCTGAATTCACAAGTCAACTCTCGTATCGGCAGGCCACGCTGCTAGCTTTAGCCGCTTGTTCGACGCAAATAGCGGCTTTCTAAGGCCGATCGGCCAATTCAAATGGTCCTCAGCCGCTCAGATCGTCGAGCTGCGTGAGTCCTCGTCGGTGCCGTCAGGGCCCTTGCCGCTGATCTCGGGCAGGTTCTTGATCCCCTCCTTGGTCGACCACTTCGAGTAGTTGTCCTCGAGTGCGTCGATCAATTCACGCAGGAACTTGGATGAGGCGTTGATTCTCGAAACGACGACTCCGGGTATCTCGTCGTCCTCGACTTCATGGTCGAGCCGCGCGAAGGTGATCGTGAACTCGTAGTCCGAGTGGCTGATGTTTGCGAAGTTTGCGTACGCGCCCGCCATCAACTCGGGTGACATGTGCATGTTTATGTGCCGCTCGGCTTCTTCGCTCATCGTCTCTTCCTTTCAGGGTCCACTAGTATCGCACCGTGCGCATCGTCGTGATCTGCATCGGCCGCGTTCGCGCGCCGTTCGTGGACGATTCGGCTCATTTCGAGCGGCTGCTGGGCAGGTATACGAGACTCGAGATCGTGGAATTGAGGGAGTCGGGGCTCGGCGCCAGCCAGGCAGCGCGAGCAACGAAGGACGAGGGGCGCCTGGCGCTCGATCGCGTCCCGGCCGACGCGTTCTGCGTGGTGCTCGACCGCGGCGGCCAACCGACCTCGAGCGAGCAGCTTGCCTCGATGCTCGAGCAGCGCCGGATGGACGGACGCGACCTGTGCTTTGTCGTCGGCGGGCCGTTCGGCCTCGATCGGGCGGTGACCGAGCGTGCAGACAGCACACTCTCCTTCGGATCCCAGACCCTGCCGCATCAGCTCGCACGGGTCGTGCTGCTCGAACAGCTCTTCCGGGCTCACAAGATCCTCCTGGGCGAGCCATACCATTACTGAGAAGGACGAGCACTGAGAAGGACGAGCTGCTTCACTCCAATCATGGCCACGGGCAATTTCGCCAAACGCTCTCAAGCTCGCGCGGGAATGCTGCCCCGGTACGGCCACGCGGCTGCGCGGCACGAGATGCGCCGTTTCCTGATCAGGCTGATAGTGCTGATCGGGCTGATCACGGGCTTGATCTGCCTGGGCGCGGCGGCGTACTCGGTCTTCGAGGGTGCTTCCTACTGGCAAAGCCTGCTGTGGTCGCTGGACACGGTTGCGACAGTTGGCGCGATTCCGCAGCCCGACTCGCTCGGGGGTCAGATCGCCAAGATCGTTCTGATCACGCTCGGCCTGGGTACGATGTTCTACGTCTTGGTCACCGTGACCGAGCTGTTCGTAGCGGGTGACCTGTTCGGCCTCGTCGAGGCACGACGTATGCAGCGAGAGATCTCCCAACTCAACGACCACTATCTGATCTGCGGCTTTGGCCGCGTTGGACGGCAGATTGCCAAAGACCTCAGCGACGCCGGGGCGAGCTTCGTCGTGATCGACGACAACCCCGACGTGCGTGAGGCAGGCGAGGATATGGAGGTGCCGCATGTCGAAGGCCGTGGCTCCGATGACGAGGTCCTCTTGGAAGCCGGCATCGAGCGGGCACACGCCGTCATTGCATGCATCGACTCCGATGCCGAGAACATCTTCGTGACACTGACAGCCCGCGAACTGCGGCCCGGGATCCACATCGTGGCGCGTGCCGCAGAGGACTCGTCCGAGCGCAAGCTCACTCGGGCGGGCGCCAACGAGGTCGTCTCTCCATATAAGGCGAGCGGCCGCACGATGGCGGACCTGGCGCTCGGCTCGCGTGCGGGCGAGGGGATGCAGGAGGCACGCGACCGCGGCGCCGCGGTTTCGGGCGGTGGCTCCGGGTCGCCCGGAGCTCGGCCCGCGTGAGCGACGCCCTGGTCGGACTCGGGCCGGTCGACCGTCTGCGCAACGCCATCGCGACCGCGGCGACGACGCTGCGCGGCGAGCAGGGCGAGCCGCTCGAAATCGAGATCACGAGGCCGCCGCGCGCAGAGTTCGGTGACTACTCGACCAACGCGGCGATGCTGCTCGCGCCGGCCGTCGGCAAGCCGCCGCGCGAGGTGGCGCAGCGGCTCTCCGACACGCTGGCCGAGCAGCTCGGGGAGACGCTTCGGCGCACCGAAGTGGCGGGCCCGGGGTTCCTGAACCTGTTCCTCGCGGACTCGTGGTTTCGCGGCGGGCTCGAGCGCATCAATGAGCAGCGAGAACGCTTTGGCTCGGGGGTCGTGCCCCCGGACGCGCGCGAACGTGTGCTGCTCGAGTTCGTCAGTGCGAATCCGACCGGGCCGCTGACCGCCGCCGGCGGACGCCACGCCGCGTTCGGCGACACGCTGGCACGGATTCTCACGTTTGCCGGGCACGCGGTCGAGCGCGAGTTCTACGTCAACGACCACGGCACACAGGTTGAGCTGTTCGGGCGGTCGATCGCCGCTCGCATGCGTGGCCTCGATCCGCCCGACGGAGGTTACGCAGGCGAGTATGTCAACGAGCTCGCGCAGGAGCTGGGCGCCGAAGGTGTCGCGCCGGACGAGGTCGAGGCGCTTGCGCGACGCGGCGTTGAGCTGATGCTCGAACAGGTGCGGCGGACCCTGGACCGCTACCGCGTCCAGATGGACAGCTTCTTCATGGAGAGCACGCTTCACGACGCAGACCACGTCAACGCCGCGCTGGAGTTGCTCCAGGACACCGAGGACGTTTACGAGTCGGACGGTGCGACCTGGCTGAAGACGACGGCCTACGGCGACGACAAGGATCGTGTGCTGCGGCGTTCCAGCGGAGACATGACGTACTTCGCAGCGGACATCGCATATCACCAGAACAAGCGGGCGCGCGGATACGATCGACTGATCGACGTCTGGGGAGCCGACCATCACGGCTACGCGCCGCGCATCGAAGCGACGTTCGCGGCACTCGGCGATCCCGACAGAATCGAGCTGATCATCATGCAGCTCGTTCACATCGTCGAACGTGGCGAGCGAGCCCGGATGTCGAAGAGGAAGGGAGACTTCGTTACGCTCGACGAGCTGATCGATGACATCGGCGTTGATGCGGCACGGTTCTTCATGCTTCAGCGCTCGCACGACACCACTATCGACCTCGACCTAGATCTCGCGCGCGAGCACAGCGAGAAGAACCCTGTCTATTACGTTCAGTACGCGCACGCGCGGATCGCGAGCATTCTTGGCAATGCAGGCGAGCAGCGCACCAGGCGCGCGCTCGAGGCCGATCTCTCGAACGCTGCCACGCCACTCGAGCCGGCCGAACGGATGCTGGTCAAGCGCCTGCTCGAGTTCCCCGGAGAGGTGGACGAGGCGGCAAAACGTCGCGCCCCGCATCGATTGACCACCTACGTACACGAACTTGCGTCGGACTTCAGCGCTTTCTACCGTGACTGCCGTGTGGTCGGCGCGGAGCCCGACGATGTCGAAGACTTCCGCCTCCGCCTGGCGGAGGCAACCCGTCGCACGATCGCCGCGGCGCTCGAGCTGCTCGGCGTCGATGCCCCCGAGCAGATGTAGCCAGGCTCAGACGTTGAAGAAGTTTGCGTCGAGCTCGTTGAGGAGGCGCTGCGCCTCATTGTTGAGGTACGCCAGCTCCCCCGTCAACACGAGCACGCCCATCCCGATCAGGAGAGCGCCGGAGACTGCGTTGATCACGGCGTAATGGCGTTTGACCCAAGCGAAGGCGGTTGTGGCCCGATTGAATGCAAGCGCTGTGAGCAAGAAGGGGATTGCGAGACCGGCCGAGTAGACGGCCAGCAGCGCGCCACCCTTGGCGACGGTGTCGGTCGTTTGCGCCAATCCCAGGATCGCTCCGAGAGTTGGACCTATGCATGGCGTCCACGCGAGCGCGAACGCGGCGCCCGCGACCAGCGGCCCGCCGCGGCCAACCTTGTGCATCAGCGCGTCGGAGTGCCAGTCACGGTTGAGCGCCGGCACGACCAGCGCCAGCAGGAAGAACGAGCCGAGCGCGATGATCGCGACTCCCGCGACTGTCTCGAGCGTCTGCTTGTTCTCGAACAGCCAGCTCCCGATTCCAGTGGCGGTCATGCCGATCACGACGAAGATCGCGCTGAAGGTGGCCACGAACAGCCCCGCCCGCGCGAGCACCTTGCGTAGTTGGACCGGAGTCGGTGCGCGCAGCTCGTCGGGCGTCAGGCCCGCGACGGTGGACAGGTAGCCCGGGACGAGCGGAAGCACGCAGGGGGACAGGAAGGAGACGATCCCCGCGGCCAGCGCGAGCAGGATGCTTGGAGTGCCGTCGCCGATCACAGGTCGTGGCGGGAGAGGTCCCGCTCGATGCGCGAAGCGTCAGCCGGCGCGATCTGCGCAGATGTCTCGGCGGTCGGGTCGGCGGGCGGGCGTCGCCGCCAGCGCATCAGGCCGAATGAGATCAGCAGCAACGCCACGCACGCGACCACGATCGGCACGACGTACGCGGTCAGCTCGAAGCCGCTCTCGCGCGGTGCCGCCAGCACGTCGGGCCCGAACTCAGCGACCAGCGCATTCTTGATCTGCTGCTTCGTGCGACCTCGGTCGATTTGGCGCCTGATGAAGTGGCGCTGGCGCTCGGCCTGGGGGGAGAACGCCTGCTCGAGCGGTACCCCGCAGGTCGGGCACATGACCTCGCGCTCGATGTCGGGGAGCGAGGCACGCGGTGCGTCAGCGCGGGCGGGCGCAACCGGAGTCAGCGCGAGCGCCGCGCAGACGATTGCCATGAGAGTTCTGCCGAACACTCCCGAAACGGTACTGGCCCGCCGAGTTCAGACGTCTCGATGCCTCTAGAATCCGACTCCCACGCGGACGTAGCTCAGTTGGTAGAGCGTCGGCTTCCCAAGCCGAAGGTCACGGGTTCGAGACCCGCCGTCCGCTTCTCACGAATCGCCTGGTAACGCCTCGCTTTACGGGTGTGCCGCCGGGTGGGGCGGAGTGTGCGTCAGAGCCTTTGCCCTTGTCCTGCCCTTATGGGGGCCGTGAATGAGGGCCGTGATGGCTGCCGGCTGTAAGCGCGGGTCTGCCGGGACGGCCTTTGCGTCTGACGACAAGGCACCCATACTGCCATCCGTCATCGAAATGATCCACCGAATGGATCCACATGGCGACCCGCATCGACACATCCCGGATCGGCGTGACGCGCCTGGTCCGGCGGGGAAACGGGCAGATTTCCGCTTGGGAACGGGTGTTCCGGTTTTCCATCCGGCACCTGTGCAAGGGTCCATATCACCTCTGAATCATCGAGCTAGGAGGCTCATACCGTGCAAACCAACGACAACATCATGACCAACAAGACCATCGGCGGACTTATCACCTTCTGTGGGTGGTTGAAGGAGAAGAGCTACCTTGGTGCTAACAACGCCGAGGGTTTGAAGACTGCCGTGGTGAAGGTGTTTAGCACCGTCGAACCGGACTCATACAAGTCCGTGTCACTAGACGGACTCGACATCGACGACTACATGGACCGGTTCCGCAACGCCGCAGGTAGCAGCAAATACAAGGCTGAGACGATCGACGTTTATGCGAGCCGCATCCGCCGCGCGATCGAGTCGTTCGAGTACTACTTGGAACACAAGAAGCCGCCAACGTCCCGGCAACGCGCCCGTCCAAAGCAAAACGGCCAAACTTCCACTAAGAAGAGTGGGGCACAGTCCAAGATTCACAAACTGCCGACTGCCGATGTCTTCGATGCAACCTTGCCGTTGTCGTCGGGGCAAGTGCTCGTGATCCCGGACTGCCCGAAGCGCTGGCCGAAAAGGGACGTGGATCTGGTAACAGGGTTCCTGCGCAACCTCCAAACCGAAGAGCAGGGCCAGATTCCTGCAAAGACAGGCGAGTCAGCCGCCGCGTAGAGGGCTCCGCCGACCGAAACCGCCGCGCAGGCACAATTCCTGTGCGGCGGCTGGTCGGTTCAAGTTGGAGCCAGTGACTAGCTAATCGCTGCTGCGCTGGAACGTTTCATCGAGCGTGTCCGCTGCCGCTTCATCGTCGGCGGGGTAAACATGTATGTAGTGCTTGTACGTTGTGGTCGGGTCCGAGTGGCCGAGTCGCTTCGCTAGAACGTGAGGCGCGACGCCGCCCGACGCTGCGAGGCTCCCGGCTGTATGCCGTAGGTGCCGGAACGTGAAGTGGTGGAGACGTTTCGGGAGCGCAGCCTTTATCTCTTCGACTAGCCGACGCAGGCTAGGCGGAAGAACGTCGGCTAAGAAATGCTCGATCCTTGGACACGTTGCGTCCGGGTCGTACCTGACCGGAAGTTGTACTGGCGTCAACAACTCCGGGTCATGGGGTGCGAGGTCGATGCCTCGCTTCTTGACGACGATGATCCCGTTGCGAACGTTGATCCGGTTTGCCGGCGGGTGTTCGTTGAGACGATCGGCGCTACGAAGGAGCCAAGCAATCGTTTCGTCGGCGTATCGTCGCTTCCACTTCTCTGCGAGTAGCTCTGTGATCCTGCGTTGAACGTAATCCTCGCCCGCTCGATAGGCGCCATTCGTGTACACGTACAGTCGCTGGGAATGCTGACCAGACTTGGCCCCACTGTGATGGCTTGATTTGGCCCCACCC
>JBBDJG010000024.1:0-19778 GCA_040880005.1 Solirubrobacterales bacterium | reverse complement strand
ACCGCCCCGGCTTGGGTTCGGGACGGTCGTCGGAGGGAAGGAGGTACTCCCGCGACCTACCGTAGCAGCGCCGTCGGTGGGGCTTGCACGTCGCGTAGGTCATCCGCCGTCGTGAGAAGTACCACTACCCCACTCGGGTGATGTCGCCGCCTCGGATCGTTGGGAACGTGTTCTCGGAGACGGCACCGTGCCGTCGCGAAGGAGGGGTGCGGTGAAGCAGCGCAGGGACGAGATCATCGATGCCGTCGGGGCCGTCGGAGGGATCATCCGGGCGACCCGTGACGGCCACCTCGCCGTCTACGACCGCCAGGGCAGGTATCTAACGAAGTTCCGCGACGGGCACTCCAAGGGTGCGGACCGGCACGGCCAGTTTCGGGGCATCCTCCGCGGCGTCGTCCGGCGCATCGAAGCCAGCTAGGCCGTCCCGACGCCCGGCCTCGCGGCCGGGCGCCTCGATACTCAACTCAGCCGGGCCCTACTCTCCCTGCAGCTCGCTCGCGCAGTTGCGAGCCTTCTCCTGGTCGTTGCCCGCCTTCTGCAGGCACTCCAGGTACTTCTGCGACGCGCCAGCGTCAGGCGCGGAAGCGCCCGAGTCCGGCGTTGGCGTCGTGCCCGAGTCCGGCGTCGCGCCGGTCGCACCTGCGGCGCCCAGAGCCCCGAGCGGGTTCGACCCGAGCAGGGTCTGAAGCTCGCTGAGCGGCTTGGCGTCCTTCGGCGCGGTGATCGTCTGCGGCTTGTTGAGGTCTGCGATCTCCGCCGTCAAGGTGATGTCGCCGCCGGTGACTCCCTGGGCCTGCGACTTGAGGCTGTCGGGAACACCGAACTGGGCGGTGACATTCAGCTTGCGCAGGATCTTGTCGTCCTTGCCGGAGTAGACGTCGATCTTCGCCGACTTGACCGCCTCCTGCGCCTGCTTCTTCTGCGCGTCGGTGAGCGACTTGGGCAGCTGTTGCTGCTGCTCCTTGTTCAGATTGAGCTGACCGCTTTTCTGGAGCAGGTTGTTGACGTCGTCGAGGAATGCCGGGATGTTGACCTGCGCCGAGACGTGATTGGTCTCCGTGCCGCCAACGTCGGCGGTTCCCTCGTCCTTGGCGTCGGTGATCCATTTCTTGGGGTCGACACCCAGCGCAGCCAAGTCGGTCTGTTGCTGCTTCTGGTTGTCCGCCTCCTGCTTTTCGAAGCTGTCCTTGAACTGCTTGAACGTCTTCGAGTCGACCTCGTAGTCGGTGCCCTGGTAGCTGATGAACCCCTCGCTTCCAGTCGAAACCGCTCCGGCCGTGAAGGTCTGCCCGGCGGCGCTCGCACTCAGGTCGAAATCGAACTTCGGCAGCGACTTGTCACCAGTGCTCTGAAACGGACCGCTGACCGACACCGTGACCGGCTTGTCCCCGAGCTGCTGCTTGGCGAGCCCGGACGCATCGACCTTCGCTTCCAATTCGAGCTTGAGGTTTCCGCTGTCCACCTTCTTGTCGCCGCTGAAGGTCTCGTTGATGACCTTCTGCGCGTCGGCGCTCGATCCGCCGCCATCGTGGAAGCATGCGGTCAATGCGACCGAGGCCACCAGCAGGCAGGACAGCACGAGCAGTGGAACAACGCGTCTAGAGCGCTCTAACAAAGTCTTGTCTCCTTCCCGGAATCGCCACCGGAATCGATCGACCCTGATTCGGGCCTTGGATTTGCACGTTCTTGCAGCCTCGCCCCAGAATCCACGCAATTTACGCAGACACGAGCGGATCGCGTCAACATACTGGACTAGAGAGACGTATGCATCGATTCGCACACACGACCATCTTGCTTGTTGCGGCGGCCACCGCGATGGCGCTCCCTGCAACGGCCTCCGCCGCACCCGTGCTGGTCGTCGCCGAGCACGGTCAGCGACTGCGCTCGGAGCCGGTGCCCGTGCGCGCCAGCCGCCTTCCGATCCCTTCCCCCGCCGCGCGCCCGAGCATTGCGCCGCGAGTGACCGAATCCCGGGTGGACGCCGTGCGGCGGGCGGTGTCGGCAGCCGCCGCGCGCGACCGCATCGACGCGACCGACAAGCGCAAGTACCTGGGCAACTACTCGGCGGCGCTGCGCGCCTACCGTTCGCTGGGCGGACAGCGGCGCTCCGAGCTGGGATACGTGATCGGGGTCGCGCAGAGCCTCGCCCGGTCGGGCAGGCTCGAGCCGAGCCGCATGCCGATCGTTTTCCTCACCCTGCACCGCAACACCGAGTGGTGGCGCAAGGCGGGGCCGCCTCCGTCGGGCCGTCGCATCCAGTTCGGGGGCAGCCGCGTCATCTTTCAGTACTTCCCCGGGCGCGGACTGCAATTCCATCCGCTCGGGAACTTCGGCCTTCTGAACGGGTACTGGTACGACAAGAAGGACCAGAATCTGCGCTCGCTGGCCGACGACCTGGTGTCGATTGCCGCCGTGCGCGCCGGCTTCACGACCTGGGAGTACTACTTTGCGTTCGGCGGCGGCTCGCCGCCTTGGATATCGGGCATGGCACAGGGAACCGCCATGCAGGCGCTGTCACGCGCCGGCGTGCGCCTCGGCGACTCACGACTGCTGGCCGTAGCCCGACGCGCGCGCGGAGCTTTCGCGCGCCGCACGCCGGTGGGCGTGCGCGTCCCGACGGGGTCGGGCGCCTGGTACGCGCTCTACAGCTTCGACCCGCACATGAACGTGCTCAATGGCCAGCTTCAAGCGGTCAACGGACTGCGAACTTATGCGGAACACGCCAACGACGCTCGCGCCCAGCAGCTCTTCGAGACCGGTGACCGGCTGGCGCGCTCGGTGATCCGCTCGTTCGACACCGGCGCCTGGTCGCTCTACAGCCGCCCCTTCGGTCGCTCCGGCGGCGAGGCCGATCTCAACTACCACACGCTCAACCGCGACTTCGCGCGCAACCTCTGCAAGGGCACGAAGTCCGAGGCCTACTGCGACGAGGCCGATCGCTTCACGCGTTACCTCAAGGAGGATCCGGAGTTCGAGCCGTATCGCGCGGTGCCGTCGCCTGCGCGTGCCGGTCGCGGCATGCGGGTCAAGTTCCACCTGTCGAAGATCGCCAAGGTTGCCTTCAGTGTGCGCGAGGGCGGCAAGACCTACTACTCGACCAGCGCGACGCTCGCCCGCGGCGCGCACTTCTTCCGCTGGGTGCCGCCACGCTTCAAGTCCGAGCACACCTACACCTTCCGGCTATCGGCACGAGATCTGGCGGGCAACGGCAATACCGTCGACGGCGAGGCGCGGGTCAAGCCCTGAAGGTCCTGAGCGCGCAGGCCGTAGAATCGGCCCGATGACCCCGCGCACGATCCTCTACACCGGCAAAGGCGGCGTCGGCAAGACCAGCGTCGCCGCAGCAACCGCGTTGTCGATCGCGGACCGAGGCCTGCGCACCGTCGTGCTTTCCACCGACGCCGCGCACAGCCTCTCGGACTCGCTCGAGACCGAGCTGGCCGCGCAGCCCACGCCGGTGGCCGACAACCTCTGGGGACAGGAGGTGCAGGCGGAGACCGAGATGGAGCGCAACTGGCACGCCGTGCAGCGCTGGCTGGGGAGCCTGCTGGCCGATCGCGGCGTCGATCGGATCATGGCCGAGGAGCTGACCGTTCCCCCGGGGATGGACGAGATCTTCTCGCTGCTCCAGCTCAAACAACACGTCGAGTCGGGAGAGTTCGACGTGATCGTCGTTGACTGCGCACCCACGGGCGAGACGTTGCGACTGCTGTCCTTCCCCGACGTCGCGCGCTGGTGGCTGGAGAAGGTGTTCCCGTGGGAGAAGCGGCTGGTCAGTGCGGCGCGCCCGATCGCGAAGACGTTTCTCGACATCCCGCTTCCCAGCAGTGACGTGTTCGCCGACGTTCAGCGACTGGTTCAGAACCTGATCGCCATGAACGAGATCCTGCGCGACCACGCCCACGCGTCGATCCGGCTGGTGATGAATCCCGAGCGCATGGTGATCAAGGAGGCGCAGCGGACGTTCACCTATCTGAACCTCTACGGCTACCTGACCGACGCGGTGATCGTCAACAGGGTCTTCCCCGCCGACGTCGAGGGCGGCTACTTCTCAGCGTGGCGCGACGTCCAGCAGCAGCACATCGAGCTGGTGGAGCAGGCCTTCGCGCCGGTCCCGGTGCTCCAGTGCCCGTTCTTCGAGCAGGAGGCGGTAGGCCCCGCGATGCTCGAGCGCGTCTCCGGTGAGGTCTTCACAGACCGCGACCCGCAAGCGCTGCTGTACGAGGACCTGAGCCAGGAGCTGACGATGAGCGAGGCCGACGCGCAGCTTCGGCTGCGGATTCCGTTCGTCGAGAAGGCCGAGATCGAGTTGAAGAAGATCGGGCTGGAGCTGGTCGTGCGGGTCGGACCATACAAGCGCAATATCATCCTTCCCTCGGCGATGGCGCCCTACCGGCCGCGCGAAGCGAAGTTCTCCAACGACGCGTTGACGATCGGCTTCACTCGCGACGAGTTGGCAGGCCAGGCCGAAGCGAATGGACGATCAACCATCACAGCCTCACAGCAGACGGCCTGAGAGCGAGTCCGCCGCCGGCGACATCGAGCACGAGTGTGTCGAGCTGTGCCCGATCTGCCGTGGGGCCGACGTGCTGAGGGCCACGCTGCCGCCGGAGTTCCACGAACAATGGCACGCGGTCCAGCGTGAGGCGATGCTCGCATTGCGCGCGGCGCTCGATCACTACATCGCGCACCTCGACTCCGAGCCCGACGACGAGCCTCGCGTCGAGGACATCCCGATCGGTTGACCGGATGGACGACGGCGAGCGCCAGGAATCGCTGTTCGGCGGGGCCGACAGAAATGACGGGCAAGAGCGGTGCGACGACCTCGATGACGACGAGCTTGCGCCCGACGCTCCGGGCGCCGGCCCAGGACAGCTGACGCTCGACCCGGCCTTCGACTACCGCTCCGACCGCAAGTCCGGCAGGCCAAGGCGGCCGCGGATCAGCCTGCGCGATGCGATCGCCGCACTCGACGTCGAGCAGCGCATGGCCGGAGCTGCCGCGGCCGGCCTCGTGCTCAGCATGTTCGCCCCCTGGTGGCAACGACCCGGAAAGCTGGGCCTGTCGAACTCGGGCGTCAGCCAGTTCACGTTCTGCGAGCTGGCGCTCGTGCTGGTGGCGGTCGCTGTGCTGCTGTTGCTGTACCGCCGCGCGGAGGGACGCGAGTTTCACCTGCCGCTCTCCGACGGGACGCTCGCCGCGCTGGCCGGTGTGTGGTGTTGCTTTCTGCTCGTGTACCGGGTCTTCGATCCGCCGTCGCTGTTTATTGACGGCGCCGAAACCGGCTACGACCCGCGTTGGGGAATCTTCCTTGCGCTCGGATTCGCCGTGCTGCTGATCGTCGCCGGTGTCCGCGGGCGCCGCCGCTACCACGCCGGAGAGTCCGAGGCGATCGCGGCGGACGAGGACGCGACGGCGATCGCGCCCGCGTCACATCACCCGTAGAGCAGCGCCGGAATCAGGAAGCTCGCCAGGAAGAAGATCGCCACGCCGACGGCGATCACGGCGCGAGACTTGATCAGGTGGCCGAACACGCCGATCGCGAACCCGACCGCGAGCAGCACGATCAGCCGTTCCTGGGCGGCGTGGGACGTGGTTGCCGCGAGCGCGGCGAGCAGGTCGCTCATGGACCGCAAAGTATGATCCGTCCCATGGCCGTACCGGCGGGCAACGACAGGGACGCGACCTCCCTCGAGGAGATCGGCAAGGGCTTGGCGCGCGCCGGCTACCTGGCCTCGGAGTCGGCATCGCTCGTGTCATACCTGGCGTTCAAGCTCGGCAAGCCCGTGCTGGTCGAGGGGCCGGCCGGGGTCGGCAAGACGGAGCTGGCAAAGGCGCTGTCGCGCCACTCGGGCCGCAAGCTCGTGCGACTCCAGTGCTACGAGGGGCTCGACGAGGCGAAGGCGATGTACGAATGGAACTACCGCAAGCAGCTGCTGCGCATCCAGGCCGAGGCGGCCGACACGAAATGGAGCGACGTGCAGGAGGACATCTTCTCGCAGGAGTTTCTGATGTCGCGACCGCTGCTCGGCGCGATCTCGGCCACCGAGCCGGTCGTGTTGCTGATCGACGAGATCGACAAGACCGACCAGGAGTTCGAGGCGATGCTGCTAGAGGTGCTGTCGGACTTTCAGATCTCGATCCCCGAGCTGGGCGTGGTCGAGGCCAAGACGCATCCAATCGTGGTGCTCACGTCGAACAACACGCGGGAGTTGACGGAGGCGCTCAAGCGACGCTGCCTTTATCTGTGGCTCGATTACCCGGACGTCGATCGCGAGCTGGAGATCGTCAATCTCCATGTTCCCGATCTGCCGGAGAAGATTTCGCGTCGCCTGATCGAGATCGTGCACATGGTGCGAGGGCTCGACGTCAAGAAGCCCCCCTCGATCGCCGAGTCGATCGACTGGGCGCGCGCGCTGCTACTGCTGGGCGCGGAAGACATCGACAGGTCCATGTTCGAGAAGACGATGAGCATCATCGTCAAGCACCGCAGCGACCTGGACGTCGTCGCCGAGCGCGTCGGCGTCCGACTGGACGATGGCGTCCTCGGACAGGCTGAACAAGCCTCCTAGCGGGCGTGCCCTCTACGGTGGGTTGCCCGAGCGCGCCGCGACGCCCGGGCTTGCGCCGCAGGTGCTGCGCTTCTGCGACGAGCTGCGCTCCGAGGGAGTGAACGTCGGCACCGCCGAGATTCTGGACGCGTTCAAAGTCCTCGACGAGATCGACTGGAGTGCGCGGGCGGATTTCCGCGAAGCGCTGGCAGCGACCTTGGCCAAGTCGCAGCAGGACAGGAGGGTGTTCGAGCTGGTGTTCGACCGATTCTTCTTCCGGGCAGTCGAGGCGGAGGCTGTCGAGCGGGACGTCAAAGAGCATCGCTTCGAAGGATCCGGCAACGAGCGGATCGACCTCGACGAGCTGCGCGCCCGAATCCAGGAGGCGATCCGGGCCGGAAACGACGGAGAGATGAGCGATCTCGCACGCCTCGCGGTCGCGGCCTTCGGCGGCCAGGGAGAAAGCTCAGGCGTGATCGGCGTCGACGTGCAGCGCATTCGCCGTGCGCTGGAGTTGCGACAGCAGTCCGGCCGGGGCCAGGAGGGCGACGGGCTGGACCGCGAGAGCCTGCGCCGCTTCGAGGCGCTGCTGCGGCGCGAGCTCGAGCGGGCGCTGATCGAGCGCACCGAGTCGCTGCCGCCCGCCAAGCCGCTGCACGAGTTCGACCGTGCCCTGCCGGGCGGGCCACTGCAGGATCTCGCTCAGGTGCACCGCGTGGTTGCTCAGTTGAAGCGGCGGCTCGCGACCCACGGACACGAGCAGCGGGGGCGTCGCCGCAGCCAGGTCGTCGACGTGCGCCGCACGATGCGCGCCTCGCTGGAGACGGGAGGCGTGCCGCTGCGGCTGCGATTTCGCCCGCGGCGGCCGCGCAGGCCGGAGATATACGTGCTCTGCGATGTCTCGACCTCCGTGACGAGCGCATCGGTGTTCTTCCTCTCCGTACTGCACGCCCTGCACGACTCGTTTCGCAAGCTGCGCAGCTTCGTCTTCGTTGAGCGCATCGACGAGGTCACCGACACGTTCGAGCGCGAGCGCAGCTTCCGCGCCGTGTCCGAGCGCATCGCCCGTGAGGCCGGCGTTGCCGACGTGTCGGGCTATACCGACTACGGACGCGTCTGGCTAGAGTTCCTCGAGCGGACCGCGGACGATCTGGATCCACGCTCGACGGTGATCGTGCTCGGTGACGCACGCACCAACGGTCGTGAGCCACATGCGCGCAAGTTCGGTGAGATTGCCGAGCACGCCGGCCGCACCTTCTGGCTCAACCCCGAGCCGAGGCTCTACTGGAACTACGGGGATTCTGTAATGGCAGCCTACGAGCCCTACTGCGATCGCGCGTTCGAGTGCTGGACGACCAAGCAGCTCGAGCAGTTCGTCAACGTCGTCGCAGACCGCCCGGAAGTCGTCTAACCGGCGACACGCGGTCGAATGCAGAAATGGGAGGCACGCATTCTGGGAATGATCGCCGTCGGCGTGCTTTCGCTGGCGCTCGTGCAGATGAGCGACGCGCCGCCGATCGTGGTCCTGTTCGGGGGCGTGGCTGGCGCGATGGCCGGCGGCACGATCTGGCAGACGATGCGCGGAGGCGGCTAAGCGTGTATTGCGCTTGGCATCGGGATAAAAGCAGAGTACTCTTGTATTAGCAGCAGTGGATTGGCAGCAGTGGAGGAGTAGCAGTGGACGAACAGCTTGAAAACGATGGCTTCAGGCCGACCGTGGGCCTAATCGTCGAGATGACCGACGGCAGCGGGCGCCCCATATCGCTGGAACGCTTCGACGTGGTGCGGCCGACGGGTCCGGTCCGCCAGCACGAACAGCTCGTCCAAGCCGTCACCCAGCGGCTGTCTGACGCTCGCATCAGCTCGGCCGCGGACGGGCGTGTGACCTTTCTATGCCGCGGATACCTCGTCACCTCCGAGTACGAGCAAGCGCTCGAACGCGAGCCGGCCTGACCGCACTGGCGTTCCGGGGTTGGCGATAGACGAAACATCGGGGGGCTCGCCGCCCCCTCGACCCCCGGCACGCTGGAGCGTCCGCCTGACGGCGGCCGCTAGACTGACTGTGTCAGGGGTGCTCGCAGGAACAGCGGGCTGAGATAGCGCCTCCAGGGACCGACCTACCCGGCGCTGACCCTTAGAACCTGTGGGGTAATGCCCGCGAAGGGAGCGTCTGTGCCGACCGAGACCCTAGAGCAGCAGCGCAGGACTTCGGGGCCTTCTCGCGGCGACAGCGCTATCGAAGTCCGTGGCGCCGGCAAGAGCTTCGCGCGTCGAGACGACGCGTTGCAGGTCCTGTCCGGGTTGAACCTGTCGGTCGAGCGTGGCGAGGTGCTGGCAGTCGTGGGTCCCTCGGGCTGCGGGAAGTCGACCCTGCTCGAGTTGATCTGCGGCCTCCAAGAGCCGACCGCGGGGGACATCCGCGTCGGGAACGGATCTGGCTCGCTCGATCGACTGGCCAGCTGCGCGCTGATGTTCCAGCGCGATCTGCTGTTCCCGTGGCGCTCGGCGCTGGACAACGCGGCGCTTCCCCTGCAGATGCTCGGTGCATCGCGCAACCGTGCCCGCGCCGGCGCCCTGCCGCTGCTGGAGCGCTTCGGCCTGGCGGGCTTCGCCGATGCGCGTCCGTACGAGCTGTCCGGGGGCATGCGCCAGCGCGTTGCGTTCGTTCGAACGCTGCTCACGGGCAAGCCCGTGTTGCTGCTCGACGAGCCGTTCGGCTCACTCGACACGATCACGCGCGCCGAGATGCAGGAGTGGCTGGCGCGCGCACTGGGTGGGCAGTCGCGCACGGTCGTGCTTGTCACGCACGATGTCGAGGAGGCGCTGTTCCTTGCCGACCGGGTGGCGATCCTGTCCGCGCGACCGGGCACCGTGCGCGCCCAGCTCGACGTTCCCTCGCCGCGCCGTCTGCCACGTGCGAGCAGCGTCACGTCGGCGGATTTCGTGGCGATGCGACAGCAAGCCTTGGAGGCGCTCTCGTGAGCGGCGACCGGCGACGAGCGGCCTCGTGGCTCCCACCGGCGGCGCTATTGGTAGCAGCGCTGATCGCGTGGGAGACGCTGGCCCGTCTGGGCCGGATCGAGGACTATCTCCTGCCGGCGCCGACCGAGGTCGCGCGTTCGCTCGTTGACGATCGTGAGCTGCTGTTTGCCGACGCGTGGGTCACGGCCAAGGAGGTGCTACTGGGCTTCGGCATTGCGCTGCTCGCCGGGCTTGCGATCGCGGTGGCGCTGCACCTCTCGCAGGCGCTTCGCCGCTCCGTATATCCGCTCGTGGTCGCCTCTCAGGCGATCCCCGTGATCGTGCTCGCGCCGATCCTGGTGATCTGGTTCGGCTTCGGCGTCGGCCCGAAGCTGATCGTGATCGCCCTGGTCTGCTTCTTTCCGATCGTCGTCAACACGCTCGACGGTCTGGGGTCGGTGGACCGTGCCCAGATCGACATGATGAGCACGCTCGGGGCCTCTCGCCGGCAGACGTTGTGGCGCCTGGAGCTGCCTCGCTCGCTGCCATTCGTCTTCTCGGGCGCGAAGATCGCGGTGGCCGTCGCGGTGATCGGGGCGGTGTTCGGCGAGTTGGTGGGCTCCGATGCCGGGCTGGGCCATGCCATCCAGGTCGGCACGGCGCAGCTCGTTACGGCTAGGGTGTTCGCCGCCGTGACATTGCTCTCGATGATGGCGATCGCGCTGTTCGCTGCGGTCGCCGCCCTCGAGCGCTGGACTGTTCCCTGGTCGGGCAAGGAGGAGAGTTGAGCATCAGCCGAGGTCTAGTGCCGCGTCTGCCAACGTCGGTCCGCTTCTGGCGAGCGAGAGCCGAGCATGGCAAGGACGCAGGGAGCCGGAATGGCAGTGCCATTGCGGCGACTGAGGACGCCGCCAAGCGAAGGCTCGCAGTCGCCAGAACGGGGCGAACGTTGGTTGGCGGGGCACTCGGCAGATCGATCGTCTTGCTGGCCGCGCTCGCGCTGTCGGGCGGCCTGGTGGCGTGCGGAGAGAAGTCGGAGACGGTCGAGAGCACGCCGACGGCGCAGAAGCTCGACCTGACGCTCGACTGGTTCCCCAACCCCGATCACGCCGCAATCTTCGAGGCGCTGCACAAGGGCTACTACGAGCAGGTCGGGCTCGACGTGAAGACGCACGCCCCCTCCGATCCAGCGGCGCCGATCAAACAGGTCGCCGCGGGGCGCGCCGACCTCGCGATCTCCTACGAGCCGGAGGTCTTTCTGGCGCGCCAGCAGGGTCTGCCTGTGATCGCCGTGGCTGCGCTCGTGCAGCGGCCGCTCACCTCGCTGATGGCGACCGCGAAGTCGAAGGTCAAGTCGGTGCGGGACCTGCGCGGCAAGCGCGTCGGCACTGCGGGCATTCCCTACCAGTCCGCCTACCTGCGCACGATCTTGAAAGAGGCCGGGGTGCCGGCCTCGTCAGTCAAGGAGACCAACGTGGGAACCAGCTTGCTCCCGGTGATGCTGTCGGGGAAGGTCGCGGCCACGCTGGGCGCGTTCTGGAACGTCGAGGGCATCCAGCTGCGTCAACGCGGCGCGCGCCCGACGATCATCCCGGTGGACAAGCTGGGAGTGCCCGACTACGACGAGCTGGTGCTCGTCGCCAACTCCGACAAGCTCGACCAGACCCGCAACGACATTCGTCTCTTCATATCGGCGACCGCACGCGGCGCCGACGAGGCACGCAGGGATCCGAGCGAAGCGGTCCAGGCGCTGCGCGACGCCAACTCCGACCTCGACCGCAAGCTCCTCGACGCGAGCGTGAAGGCGACGATACCGGCGATGTTCCCCGGCGACGGGGACGCTCCCTGGGGCCACATGGATCCGGCCGCGTGGCGCAACTACGCCGGCTGGATGCGGCAGAACAAGCTTATCGAGGACCTGCCGGATGTCTCCGAGGCGACCACCAACGACCTGCTGCCGGGCGAAGGGCTCTAGCGGCCGAGCAGGTGCACGTCCACCAGGAACGAGCGGGTCGCCACGACGCTACGCTGAACTTCCTTGCGACGGCGGCGGCCCAGCCGCGTGCGACGGCGCGAGCGCACGGCACGCACCGTGGCGATGGTAGCCGCGCCGGCCGCGAGCCCACCTGCGGCGGCGACGACCGGGGCCGAGGGCACGATCGCCGGCAACAGACGCCTTCGCCGCTCAATCGCCCGCACGGGCCCGGTCGTTGGAACGGGCGGATGCTCCAACCGGCTGCCATTGCCGCTGCCGTTGTCGTTTTCTAGGTGGTCGGACACGGTCCCTGCACATTACCCCCCGTGCGCGACAGCTTCACCGGTTGCGCTGCCCGCCGACGTATTTGCGTCGAGCAGCTTCTCGAAGACCCGGTACCGCTTGACGATCTTTCCGCCCATGCCCTCCATCGCGCGATTCATCGGCTCGTTCGTTTCGAGGATCCAGCCCATCTCTCCCCACCAGATGTGATCGTGCTCGCTGCGCGCGGTGTTGACGTGCTCGATGTAGAAGCTGGCCGCGATGCCGAGATGCTGGTACTCGGGCTTGACTCCCAGCGCGAGCACCCGCAAGCGTTCGATCTTGCGCCTGTGCCACAGGAACTTGGCCCAGCCGAACGGCAGCAGCCTGCCATTCATGTGCTTGAGGCACTGGTTGATGTCGGGCAGGGACAGCGCCGCGCCGAGTATCTCGCCATCACGCTCTGCCATCCAGGCCCAGCGCTCGTCGAGGATCGGCCTGAGGTCCTTCGCGTAGTGGCGCACCTCCTCGTCGCTCAACGGAACGAAGCCCCAGTTGCGCTCCCAGGCGGCGTTGTAAACCTCGAGGAACCGCTCGATCTCCTGCGCGAGCCGGCGCTTGCGCATGTTGCGGATCGTGACTCCGTGCTCCGCGGTCACCTTTTCGGCCGCACTGACGATCATCGGGTGAAAGCCACCGCGCTCGTCCACCTCGTCGAGGCGCAGCTTCCACATACAGAGATCCATCGCCTTGCCGAGGCCGTAGCCGTCGATCAGCTCGCGGTAGTAGCGATGGTGCCATCCCTCGAGGATCAAGGGCTCGAGTTCGTAGCCCTCGATCAGCAGGCCGCACTCGTCGTTGGTCGTGAAGTCCATCGGGCCGACCATGCGATCGCGACCACGCTCGCGCAGCCACGCCTCGGCGGCAGCGAGCAGCGCGTTCGCCGCCTCTCGATCGTTCTCGCACTCGAAGAAGCCGAACAGGCCCCACCTGTTGCCCTGAAACTCGTTGAGATTGCGATCGACGTGCGCCGAGATGCGCCCGACCGGGCGTCCATCCCGCCAGGCGAGGAAGTACTCGGCCTCGGCGTGCTGGAAGAACGGATTCCTGGAGCGGTCCAGAAACCGCCTACGTTCCGAGATCAGCGGCGGGACCCAGTTGGGCTCGTTACGATACAGCTGCCACGGAAGCTTGATGAACCGAGTCAGGTCGCGCTTGGACGCGACCGGCTTGACCTCTACCGACACGCGCCGCAAACTAGCGCAAATTCACCAGACCCGCACGCCCATGAGCGAGATCGAGACCACCCCCACGGCGCCAGACCTGTTCGAGAAAGCTCGCAGCCACGACCGGCGCGAGATCCTCGAGTATGCGCGACGCGAGGACATGCTGCCCTATTTCCGGCAGGTGGAGTCAGAGGCCGGCCCTGTGGTTCGCATGGAGGGGCGCGAGCGACTGATGCTCGGCTCCAACAACTACCTCGGGCTGACGGGCGACCCGCGCGTCAAGCAGGCGGCCCGCGACGCGCTCGACCGTTACGGGACCGCACTGACCGGCTCGCGGCTGATGAACGGGACGATCCCGTTGCATCACGAGCTCGAGCACGAGATCGCGGCCTGGATGCGGACCGAGGACGCGATCGTGTTCACGACCGGGTACCAGGCCAACCTCGGCTGCCTGTCCACGATCCTGAGCGCATCCGACACGGTCATAGCCGGGTCGAGCGAGCACGCCTCGATTCTCGATGGGTGCAAGCTGTCGGGCGCACGCTTCCGTCCCTACCGGCATGGCCGCATCGACCGCATGGAAACGATGCTGGAGCGGGCGCGCGACGACGGTGGCGGTGTCCTGGCGGTCGTCGATGGCGTGTATTCGATGGAGGGCGGCATCTGCGACGTCGCGTCGGTCGCCGAGCTGTGCAGCAGTTACGGCGCGCGGCTGATGGTTGACGAGGCACATGCGGCGGGCGTGATCGGGCCGAGAGGAGCCGGTGCCGGTGAGCTGTACGGAGTAGAAGACCGTGTCGATCTGCGCATGGGGACGTTCTCGAAGTCGCTCGCAAGCTGCGGCGGCTTCATCGCGGGCGCCGGCGAGGTGATCGAGTACCTGCGGATCGCGTCGCGACCGTTTCTGTTCACCGCCGCGGCGGTTCCCGCCGCGACCGCTGCCGCGCTCGAGGCGGTGCGTATCTGTCGCTCGACGGAGGGTCCGCAGCTATTCGCGAAGGTGCTCGACAATGCGCGCTATCTGCACGCCGGGTTCCGCCAGCTCGGCCTGCGCACGGTCGAGCCGACGCGTCTCCCGGACGGACGCGAGCTGCTTTCCCCGATCGTGCCTGTGATCGTCGGTGAGGACCTGCCGACCGCGGCTCTCTGGAAGGCCCTGTGGGACGAGGGCCTCTACACCAACGTCGCTCTGCATCCGGCCGTCCCCAAGGGCGGCTCGCTGATTCGCACGAGCGTGATGGCGACTCACGAGCGTGAGCACCTGGACCGCGCGCTGGAGATCTTCGAGCGTGCGATCAAGCAATCCGCCGACCTGACCGAGAGCGAGGACGACTGAGAGCATGAGAGCGATAGCGATAAGCGACCAGCGCACACTCGAGCCGACGGAGCTGGGCGAGCGTGCCATCGAGGCCGGCGAGGCGCGCGTGAAGGTCGCGTTCTGTGGCATCTGCGGATCCGACATCCACATGCGGCCCTCGGCGGCCATCCCCCCGGGCTCGGTGATGGGTCACGAGCTGTCGGGAACGATCGTCGAGTTGGGCGACGCCGTCGAGGGCTTCTCGATCGGCGATCGGGTTGCCGTTTTCCCGTTCGACTCCTGTGGCGAGTGCGCAAACTGTCGCCGCGGCGACATGCATGTCTGCCAGCAGGCCGCGATCACTGGACTGGGGCTCGGTCAGAACCCCGGCGGCTTCGCCGAGTCGGTGGTCGTCAGAGGATCAATGCTGATATCGATTCCGGACGGGCTGTCGTTCGAGCACGGCGCGCTGGTCGAGCCGCTAGCCGTAGCATTGCACGGAATCGACATCGGCGAGGCCAAGCCCTCCGACAAGTGCGTCGTGATCGGCGCCGGGCCGATCGGCGTGATGACCGCGCTCGCCCTGCGGGCGCGCGGAATCGACCAGGTAATCGTCATCGAGCGCAACGAGCGCCGCCAGCAACGCATGCGCTCACTGGGCGTCGAGACGCTCGGCCTCGACGACGTGCACGCCGGAGTGATCGAACGCTTCGGGGGCGAGCTTCCCGACGTCGTGCTCGAGTGTGCCGGCAACGCGGCCGCACCGCCGCTCGCGATCGAGCTGGTGCGGTCCTGCGGAATAGTCGTGCTGCTGGGCGTGCTCGAGGAGCCGATCGAGATCTCCCAACTCGTGCTGATGATCAAGGAGGCGCAGGTTCGGGCATCGTTCGCCTACACGCGCGAGAACTTCGACGAGGCCGTCGCGCTGCTGGCCGAGGCGAGGCTGCCGGCCAGCGAGTTGATCACCGACACGGCGCCCCTCGAACAGGCGCAGGCGATGTTCGAACGCCTCGAGGATCCCTCGACCCAGGACATCAAGATCCTGCTGGCGCCCTGACGACGACGCAAAAAACAAAAAGCCCGCTACTAGCGGTCCCCTCCGCATCGATGTTGTTGACGCGGGCCGTCCATGCTCATAGCTTTCGACGACCGGAGCGTTCCCATCCCGTGGAGCATCAGCTCGAACCGGGAGAGAGGTCGTCGAGGAGTCGGATGAATCGTCTCGACGGGAATCGAGCAGACCACTGGGTGCGGGCCGGCTTCGGGAACTTCCGACACACAGATCCACCGGCCTGGGAGGTGCGATGGACGCTGCGACTATCTCTGGACCCCAACACATGCTCGCGCTTCAGCGAGCCAATCGCGTCCGCTTGGCGCGAGCGGATCTGAAGAGAAAGATCGCAGCGGGCGCGATAGACCCGGCGGAGATCGTGCTCACCTGCCCATGGGAGGTCGAGAGCATGTCGATCAGCGAGCTGCTCATGAGTCAGAAACGCTGGGGCCGCACGCGCTGCCGCAAGTTCCTGATGACGATCGGCTTGTCCGAGTCCAAGACTGTCCGGTCGCTCACCGAACGACAGCGCGTAACGCTGGCCGCGCTACTGACCGCCAAAGCACGCGAACGCAGGGGGCCCATGCTCAGCGAAAGCCCAGACCACCCGAGCGCCGCCTGAATGTTTCGCGCAGCAGATAGAAGCTCGCAGCGAAGACCACGATGCCGACCGCGAACGGCACCGCGCGGGGCCATTGCGACGGCACGACGATGAACAGCAGCGTGACGGTTATCGCCGTGACGATCGCCGCGAGCAGCGTGGTGTGCGAGCGGTAGCCGGCGAAGTGCTCGCGGATCGATACCTCGGTGCCCCCCAACACGCCGAGCGCGAGGCCCGCGGCCAACATCGTGATTCCGCGCTTTCCGCCCACGAACAGGCCCACGCCCAGCAGCACGATCGCCAGCAGGATCACGAGCTCCACCAGCGGGAACGAACCCCAGGGGGCCGGTGGCCGCTCGCCTCCGCGTCGCCGCCTCGGGGGGCGTTGCGCCGGTGAGCGCTCCTGGGGCTGTTCGCGCGATGCTGCCGACTCCCCCCGTCGTGGCGGTGACCGGTAGTCGTCGCCGCGACGCTTGCGGCGTCTGCGCTGATTCGAGATAGCTGGCCCTTCCTGCTCTATTGGCCCGGGTCGCGGCGAAACAGCCACGCCCCTACCGGGATAGACCCTTAGTCATGGACAACCGGATGAGATCTTGACGCGCCACCACCCGAGCATCATGCCAATGATCCCGAGCCGTGGACGGCAATGCCAATGCTTGCATCCTCGCTCTCCGACGTCCTCCGCCGAGACGCGCACCCACTTGAAGCTGGCTGGACGCTCGAGCATTCGCTCGATCAGGAGGACGTTGGCGCGCTCGGCGTCATGACGCTCCCGCAGCGTCGCGTGAGCATCCGAGACGCGTATCGCCAGGTCGTCGCGCAGCACCTCGAGATCGACGATGCCCAGAAGTCGGGGCCCACCGTGACCACCGACGCACCAGTCGATACCGCGGCGAGGATATGCAGAGGTGAACAGCGTCGCCAACTCGCGTTCGAGCTTCGCTATCTGGTCACGCAGCGACCGTCGTGCGGCGGCGTCATCCGTATGGATTCGAACGGGTCGTGCGAGCGTCAGTTCTGCCATGCCCTCCCCTTGTGCCGATCCACGAGGCCGTGTGGACATGCTGCGGCCCAGTCTACCAGCGCTCCAGCGGGCTCTCCAGCCGCGAGTCGGCGGTCAGCTTTCGGCGGCGATGATCGTCGCGCACTTCCACAGGCCCTCCTCCACCACCAGTGACGGAACGCCGTCAACCCCGACCGCGCAGAGCGCGACGCGACGCGACGCGCGACTCACGTCGGAGATCGACGCAAGCTCGCCGAAAAGCGGGCAAAGCGGGCGGCGGCGGTCGGCGACCACGATCGTCCCAGCCGGTAGCGGCATGCCCGCGCCCCCGCCGAGGCGCTCGCCGGGACGCGAGCCGCGCAGGCCGAGCTTCCCGTCGATCGCGCCAGCATCGATGGCGCGCAGGGCCGCGCCGGTCTCGATCGTGGCGATCGTTACCGCGTCCTCGACCAGTCCCCCGCTCGCGAAGCGCCCGGCTCGCAGCCGTTCGACCACGAGCGCCTCGGCAGGCGTTCGAGACTCGTCGGGATCCAGGCCGATATGGCGAAAGAAGACCCGATAGGCGTGAGCGACCGGCTCGCGCCGCATCTTGATCGCCCGCTCGCCGTAGAGACGGTCGGAGAGGTGCTTGAGCTGGTCGCGCACTGCGCGGGGGCTGCGCCCGGCGCGAGCCGCGATCACGCAATAGAGCAACGTGAGCGAGGGAAACTCCTCCGCGAGCGCCGGCTCGATCGCGCCGCGCTCGATCTGCGGTTCGGCGGGAGTCATTGCTTCTGGCGCCGCGAAGGGCGGGGCTCGCAACGACGCGGTTCCGACACGAGGCGCCGGACACCACGAACGAGGAGCCTCGCGTTGAGTTCGCCGAGCGCCGTGCGCTGGACAACGCCTCCCGGGCAGATGAAGAACGTCGTCGGGCCGACGCCGACGTTGTAGAGAGTGCTGACCGCGCCATCACGATCAACCGCCATCGGAAAGCCCCAGCCGTGCTCGGCGACCGTCTTGCCCGCATTCTCCAGCGAGTCGGCGACGTCGAGCCCGACAAAGGCCACGTTCGGGAATCGGCGCCGGACCCGATCGACGATGTCGAGCTGCTGCTCGCAGTTGCCACACTTCGTGAACCACGCGACCAGCACCAGCGGGCGGTCGAAATAGTCGCAGATGCGGATCGCGTCCTTGTCGGCGACCTCGCATGCCGGCACACCGTCCTCGCCGGCCTGCTTCGCGTTCTGGAAGATGTTGGCGTCCCCGTCCAGCTTGCCGGTCGCCGACGGTGCCGCGAACTTCGGCGCACGCTCCCCTCGCGACAGACCGGTGCCCCCCGTCTGACCGCTGTCGATCGACCTGACCCCCAGGTAGACGACGAACGCCAGGAACACGATCCCGACCAGCCAGGAGTACTGGCGCGTGGTCCGCTTCGGGTCGGGCGCTTCGCGGTCGTCGGGTGACGTCATCCCGACTCCGAGCCTAACGCTCCCTCCGAGTCCTTTCGACTTCGCCGTCCGAGGCGCAGCGGACCTCGCCGCTCCGCCCACACCAGGACGGCGGGCAGCACCACGAGCACGCCCGCGAGCGCCACCGAAAGATCGACCACGGTCGCGAGGCCGAAGTCGCGCAACATCCTGAAGTCGCTGGCGATCAATGCGGCGAAGCCGGCGATCGCCGTCACCCCCGACACCGCCACCGCAGTCCCCGTGCGTAGGTAGGTGCGCACGAGCGCCTCACGCGGCTCCCGACCGGCGCCCCGCTCGTCGCGGTAGCGGGCCGAGAGGATCACGCTGAACTCGGTGGAGATCGCGATCACCAGCGCCCCTAGGGTCGCCGACATCGGGTTGAGCGGAATGCCCGTGCAGAACAGCGCGAGGCCGGACCATCCGGTCGCGAGCGCAACCGGCACCAGTGGCACGATCGCACGCTCGGCGCGACGATAGGCGATGAGCAAGACGAGCAGCACGGCCAGCAGGCCGGCGCCTGTGACGATCCACCTGCTCGATTCGAGGTTCGCGTTGGCGTCGGCCGCCAGGACGGGCAGTCCTGCCACGTGCGCACTCACGCCGCGAGGAGGATCGAGCTGCGCCCGCATGTCGTCGACCAGTCGCTTCTGCTCGTCGAAGGGCATCACCTGGATCCCGAACGCCATGTTGGCGGTCTTGCGATCGGGGGTGATCACGGCCTGCGAGAAGTACGGCGGCAGCGCGTCGATCAGGGCGTTGATCTGCTTGGGGCTCGTACTCCCGGACGTGAACAGATTGGTCAGCGAGAGCGCGGGGCACAGCTGCGCCTCCTTACACGGCCGGCCTTCGAGGTACCCGTGGCGGCCGAGAACCCGCTTTTGGTAGTCGGCCATCCACCTGATCACGCGCGGGCTGGTCAGTTGGTCCGAGCGCACGACGACGTTTATGTCGCCCGAAACGCCGGTCTCACGCTGGAGCGTTCGGAGATCCCGCACCTCTCGCTGGTTCGTCGGCACCAAGCGCGTGAGGTCGGAGACCATCTCCACCTGCGTGCCCAGCCCCCAGCCGACGACCGCGAGCACCGACGCCGCCACCAACACTCGCCCCGGCCGCTCAACCGCCGCCTCGAACAACCAAGAACCCAACCGCTTTGAGAGAGAGACGATGCGGCGAGGCGCGCTTGCGAGCAACGCCGCGACGCGACGGGCCGTGCCGACGAAGAAGTCAGCGACGCGACGCATCCGGCCAAGCGAGCCCCTGCCGGACGCGGCCTCTCGGGCGGGTGGCCCGGCACCTCGGGCGGGTGGCGGGGCATCGTCGTTCTTCGGCGAGATGCCTCGAGCCGGAGGACGGCGTGCCCCGACAGGACCCGCCCGCCACCACGCCTCGCCCCGCGCGCCG
>JBBDJG010000023.1:0-19957 GCA_040880005.1 Solirubrobacterales bacterium | reverse complement strand
GGTACCGCCCAGCGCCACGAACAGCGCGAGGGTCGCTATCACGAACGCGGGCGACGGCCGCCTGCTGAGGATCTTCGACATGCTTACCTCCATGGTCGGATGAGGAACTCCAAGGAAGCTACCTGTTCACTGGGCTCGAGGTAGCAGATCATCTACGCTGGCAACGCTCGATGGCCCGGATCTTGGACAAGCGTTTGATATTCGTCACCGGCAAGGGCGGGGTCGGCAAGTCAACGGTGGCGGCGGCGCTCGGCGTCGTCGCCGCACGCGCCGGCAAGCGCACGGTCGTCTGCGAGGTCGCCCAACAGGAGCGCATGTCCGCGCTGTTTCATCAGAAGGGCGTTGGCTACCAGGAGACCGAGATAGCCGAGAACCTGTTCGCCTTCTCGATCGATCCGCAGAAAGCGCTGGAGGAGTACCTGCTGCTCCAGATCAAGGTCAAGCCACTCTACGACCTGATGTTCCGCAACCGCATCTTCACGTACTTCGCGGCCGCGACTCCCGGCATGCGCGAGCTGGTCACGATCGGCAAGGTCTGGGAGCTTTCGCAGCTTGACCGCAGGGTGAAGAAGGGGGTCAAGTACGACCTCGTGATCGTCGATGCCCAAGCGACGGGGCACGGCATTGCGATGCTGCGCACGCCGAAGACTTTCGGGGACATCGCTCGGGTCGGCCCGATCAAGCGGCAGGCCGAGACGATCTACGAGTTCATCACGGACCCGAGTCTGACCTCGGTGTGCGCGGTGGCTCTGCCGGAGGAGATGCCCGTCAACGAGACGCTCGACTTCAAGCGCAGGCTGAAAGATGAGCTGGAACTGAAGCTGGATCGCGTCTTCATGAACGGCATCTATCCAGTGCTGTTCAACGAGCGGGAAGCGTCGTCGATCGAGCTGCGCTACGAGGAGGAGGTGGCCGGGTCCGACCGCAGCGGCGTGGCGATCGCGCGCCGCGCGGCCCTGCGCGCCGCTGTCGCCGAGCACGGCCGGGCACATGCCCACCACGAGCAGGTCGAGCGTTTGAAGGAAGGAGCGAAGCAGGAGCCGGTCGAGCTTCCGTTCCTGTTCTCGCCCGAGATCGACATGGACGCGATCGAACGGCTCGCGGACATCCTCGAGGAAGCGCTTTGAACGTCGGCGAGCTGCTCGAAGGCAAGCAGATCTGCATCTGTGCCGGCTCGGGCGGAGTCGGCAAGACCACGACCTCTGCCGCGATCGCGATGGAGATGGCCGCCCGTGGCGGCAAAGTAGCCGTGCTCACTATCGACCCGGCGAAGCGGCTCGCCAACGCCCTGGGTCTGCGCGAGCTGGGTAACGAGGAACGGCTCGTGGACCCGCAGCGCTTCGCCGAGCAGGGCATCGAGATGAAAGGTGAGCTGTGGGCGATGATGCTCGACGCCAAGCGCACCTTCGACGACCTGATCGAGCGCCACGCACCGGACGAAGAAACCCGCGACCGCGTGCTCGGCAATCGGATCTACCAGGAGCTCTCCAACGCGATGGCTGGGTCACAGGAGTACATGGCGATGGAGAAGCTGTACGAGTTACACCAAGAGGCGCGCTACGACCTGCTCGTGCTGGACACGCCGCCGACGCGCAACGCGCTCGACTTCATTCAGGCACCGGAACGCATGACGCGCTTCATCGAGGGGCGGTCGCTCCAGTTCTTCCTTCGCCCGGGACGGCTAGGCATGCGTGTCGTGGGTAGATCCGGCGGGATGCTGTTCTCGGTGCTGAAGCGCATCACGGGCATCGACCTGCTCCAGGACCTGTCGGATTTCTTCCAGAGCTTCGGCGATATGGCCAAGGGCTTCAGCGAGCGCGCCCAGCGCGTCAACGATCTACTCGCGGAAAAACGCACGACGTTCCTGCTCGTGTCGGCACCCGAGCGTGAGCCGATCGACGAGGCCGTTTTCTTCTGGCGCCGCCTGCGTGAGGCGAAGCTGCCATTTGGCGGCGTGATCGTCAACAAGGTGCACCCCGACTACCTGCAGGTCGCGGAGCACGCGGGCGGCCTCGATATCGAGCAAACTCTGGAGCAGCTTCCAAACGAGCTGGAGCGTTCGCTAAACGGCACCGAGGCCGCCGCTTCGCTCGCACGCAGAATCGCGCAGAACTTCTCCAACTACCGGCTGCTGGCCGAGCGCGACCGCCACAACATCGAACGTCTCACCGACCACCTCCCCGCCCGACGGGTGATCGAAGTGCCCTACCTCGACACCGACGTGCACGACCTGGACGGGCTCGCCGAAGTGAACCGCTATCTCTTTTCGTCGGACACGGAACGACGCGAAATACTCAACCGCATCATGGTCTGAAGCCCTAATCCCGTGGCGCGCGGGTCCTGTCGGGGCACATTGTCTTTCCCGTCGAGACATCTCCGTGAAAGACAACGGTGCCCCGCCACCCGCGCGAGAGGCGGTCTTGACTTTTGACTCAGATCGCGGCTGAGTAATCGGCCGGGTCGTCGCCGAAGCCCCAATCGTCAACGTCGTCTTCCCCACGCAGCTCGCGCGCGCCGGGGACGGGCGCCGTTTCCTCCGTCGGGCGGTCGCCGGCGCTCGTGCGCCTTTTCTCAGCGGAGGTGCGCTTGGCAACGAAGCGAGGTTCCGGCGCATCCCCAGGCTCGTCGACCGGCTCGGTCGGCATCTGATCCCAGTCCTCGAGCACTGGCTCCGTCTTCGGCTCGCTGATGCGATGAGCGCGCAGTGGCGGCTCGGCATCCGTCGCAGAACCGGTTTCCTCGGTCGGACCGGAGACTCCAAGCATCTCGTCGGCGACCTCCCGCACGTCGAGGCCGACGTGTCCGCAGACCATGTCGCGCAGCAACGCGCGCAAAGCTCTCTCGAGGTCGCGTGCCGTGCGATCGGGCGATTCGGCTCCAACCGCCTCCAGGTAGATCGAGTCGACATCACCCCTCATCACCAGGCGCTCGAGCTTGAACGCCTGCTCGATTCGACCCCGCAGCTCTGCCCGCTGGTCCGGTTCCGCGCACAGAGCGGCCAGTCGTTGAGCCATCGCCAGCGATGTGGGCTCGCCCCCGTCCAGCAGTGCCCGGATCGCAAGCAGGTGATCGGACAGTCCGTCGATTGCGACCGGCTGCTCGAGCCCCAGCTCGAAACGAGTCAGCGCCCATGCGAGCGAACCACCCTGCACGGGACGATTTCGCATCAACTCCAGCAACTCCACGAACTGGCCCTGCTCGTGCGCGTCGAGCCAGTACTCGCCGCCCCGGCTCCGGCCGGCGAATCCGAGCGGGATCGACTGCCAGGGCCCCTCGTCCGTGCGCCACCAAGCCGACGGGCCAAGCGTCGCCGGTCCGGTCTTGAACAAGCGTAGTGCGGTCAGCAGTCTGCGGAAGTCGAGCCGCGCGGCGGTCAGAGGCGGCGGGTCCTGGGGCGTCGACTCGACCGTCATGACCACGAGCGTGTTGGGCTCGTCGTCGTCGCGTCCACTGGCCCACACAGCCTCCGCCGGCGCTTCGCAGAGATCCCCTCTCACCAGCGTCATGCCCGCGCCTATCTCCCAGCGCTCGGCTGCAAGCCGCACGCCCAGCAGCGGAGCCAGCACCGTGTTGACGACGGTGTCCTCGTAGACAATCGATTCGAACTGCTGATAGGCGCGATCGAAGCTCCGCTGCTCGAACTCGAACGTGGTCGACTCGTCCCAGACCAACGCCAGCAACTCCCTGAGCACCTGCTCGGCGCGGTCGCGTTCGTCGGCCGGCGTGTAACTCGCCCCCATCGCTCGCAGGAACGCGGCCGTCCCTTCAACCCCCGCCAATGCCGACACGATCGACTCGAAGCCTTCAATCGAGCGCAGCTCGCCGAACCGCTCTTTGAGGAACTGCCCGGACAGCGGCTTGTAGTGGTAGAGCACGGACCGCGAGCCCGGGTTCTCGGCCACCTCGTAAGGAACCTCGGCCCCCGCTTCGAGCAGTGCGCCCAGCCGCTCGGACGCGTGCGCGGCTAGGCCTTCAAGCCGGTCGTGTAGGTTGCGATTTCGCACGGGCCTCCGATTCGCCGCCGAACCGCTGGCTCCTGCGAGTTCCTCAGGAGTAGAGCACCACGTGTCCGATGAAGCGGCATTCGGCCCCCGTGAAGCCGACCAGGACGCCGACCGGCTCGCCGTCGCCCTCGTAGAGATAGGGACCAAGGGCCGTGAACATCTTCAGGGAGGAGGAATCCTCGCTACTCGATCCGGGCGAGGCAGAAACCAGTTGCACCGTGCGGGTTTCGCCGGGGTTCCAGCTCTGATCCCATTCGACGTCGGACCAGAAGTACGAGTTGGCGGCCGAGGTCGTTGCTTCGAGTGCAGCCAGGATCTTGCCTGGTGCCGTCGGGTCGCTCACGCAGCGTCCCTGTAAATTGAACGAGCCCAACGACGCCACGGCCTTGGTTGGATCCCCTCGATTCATCGGCACGTTGAACGTTCGCAGCACGGACGCCGAGACGAAATCGCTCGAGTCCCTGCCGTCGAGTCGATCGGCGTCGGGAACCTTCGCGAGCGTGGTCGAGGACACCTTGTCACCGGAGATCGCGCCCTTCCTGATCTTTGCCGCCGTGATCGCGCCGTTGCGGATCTTGGTGGCGGTCACCGCACCCCGCTTCAACTGCTTGGTTCCGACGCTGTTGCGCGGCAGTTTCGATACCGCGTAGCCCGTACCGCTCAGCGAGACCAGCAGCGCGATCAACGCAACCGCCATGGCGGGTGATGGACGAAGACGTGCGAGACGAGGCATGCTCCGACGGCAAGATAGCGGCGGCGGCAGTCGGCTCCGCCGTCCTGGCGCGGCTTTGGGGCTCGCTTAGATCTGCTCCACGAGCCCGCCGAACTGGCAGCGACCGGCCTGGCCGAACAGGTTGACCCCGGCCCACAATTGCGAGACGAACTGGATCCCATCCGCAGCGACCGCCATTCCGGCCGTGTCGTCCTCAACCGCGACAGTGCCGGTCGGATTTCCGCTCGCTGCGGAATAGATCCGCTCGACCTCCGGCGTAGCGGGGCCAAAGTCCGGCTTGGTCGCCCCAGCCGCGGCGAATGCCGAGCGCTCCTGCGTCGTGGAGATGATGATCTGGGCGTCGTCCTGCCCGGCGGCGTTGATCTTGCACTTCGCGCTCAGCTTGAGCGGTCCCAGCGCGACCATGTCCCGACTCTCCAGGTTGGCGAGGCTGAAAACTGCCACGCGCCTGAACTTGCTGGACTGCTCGAACGTGCTCGAGTCGAGGCCGTCGATGCGATCGGCATCCGGGACCTTGCCAAGCGACGACTCGAGTACGTACTTTCCGAGAATCGCGTTCTTCTTGATCTTGGGACCGGTTACGGCCCCCTTCCTGATCTTGCTGGCGGTCACGGCGCCGCTCTTGAGCTGCTTCGATCCCACGCTGCGGGCGGGGATTCGTGAGATCGCATAGCCGCTGCCTCCTAACGCCACGAACAGGGCAAGTACAGATATGACGAGCGCGGGCGATGGCCGCGCAGCGAGCCGGCGCATTGAAAAGCCGCCCTCAGGCGGCTCTGTCTGCGGTCGTGGCGAGCGGTCGCTTGGTGGCTCGATGTCCGTTGAGCCACTGCTTCCCGTAGCTGCGCATCTGCTCGATCAGCGGCACCAGCGCGTCACCTTTGGCTGTCAAGCGATACTCGACGCGCGGTGGCACCTCGGGATAGGTGCGACGCTCGACGACGCCCTCGGCCTCCAACGCCCGCAGCCGCAGGGAGAGCGTGCGTGGACTGATGCCATCCAGCGATCGTTCGAGTTCGCAGAAGCGGCTACAGCCGTCGGCGAGGTCGCGGATGATCAGAAGCGTCCACTTGCCGCAGACGACTTCAGCGGTCTTGCATACGGGACAGGTATCGGATGAGTCCATCTTGCGAACCTAAGCGCTCCTCCGCCCCCACTCGCCCGTCGCGGATCGATGAGCGAACGGAAATCTAACTCAACCGATGATACCAAGGCTTTACAGAGTGAAGTAAAGGCCTGGTGCGGCCTTCAGTTGCGGCCTCAGTTTGGGGGTGCGACCGATATCGACGCCCGGCCGGGGCCGTCGGACGCCTCGGGCCCCTCGCCCCCGGAGGCGGCGTCAACGGCAGGCTTGGCATCCGGTTTGGCGTCGGGCGCGGCCGGCGGAGGTGGGCCCTGATCGCCGCCGGGCCCTCTGCTCTTTTCGCCGACGTCATCGTAGAGCTGCTCGACGCCCGTCGAGCGTTGACCCTCGGCCGCGACCAGCAAGTTGAAGTCGTGCGGATGAGTGGCCGTCACGAGCGCCACGTCGTAGCTGATCTTGCCCTTTTGGTACAGCTCGAGCAGGTGCTGGTCGAAGGTCTGCATGCCGTAGTAGCCGCCCTCGGCGATCACCTCGCTCAGCTTGCCAGTCTCGTTGGAGTCCTCGATCAGGTCGCGAACGCGCCCCGTCATCGTCATGACCTCGACCGCCGGCACCCGGCCTTCGCCGTCCGCAGTGGGGATCAGGCGCTGCGACACCACACCCTTGAGCGAGCCGCCAAGCATCGCCCTGATCTGCTGATGCTGGTGCGGCGGGAAGAAGTCGATGATGCGGTTGATCGTCTCGACTGCGTCGATCGTGTGCAGGGTGCTGAACACAAGGTGGCCGGTTTCTGCGGCCGAAAGCGCGGTCGCGACCGTCTCCTCGTCGCGCATCTCGCCGATCAGGATCACGTCCGGGTCCTGTCGCAACACGCGACGCAGGGCCTGGGCGAACGAATTGGTGTCGAACCCGACCTCGCGTTGGTGGACGATCGACTTGCGGTCTCGGTGCAGATACTCGATCGGATCCTCGATCGTGACGATGTTGCGCGCGTGGGTGCTGTTGATCTGATCGATCATCGCTGCCAGCGTCGTGGACTTGCCCGATCCGGTGGTGCCCGTCACGAGGATGATCCCGCGCGATTCGTCGGCAAGCGTCTTGATCACGTCGGGCAGCTCGAGTTCGTCAATCGTCTTGATCGTGAACGGAACTACGCGGCACACGATCGAGATCGAGCCGCGCTGGCGAAACGCGTTGACTCGGAATCTCGCCAGGCCGCCGACGGTGTACGAGAAATCGATCTCTCCGTCGCGTGCGAACTCACTGAGGCGATCGGACGCGGTCAGCATCTCGCGCAGAACCTTCTCCGTGTCGTCAGGAGTGAGTGGCTCCGCACCCTCTACCGGGTGGAGCATGCCCTTGATACGGATCCGAGGTGGAGAGGGAACCTTGAGGTGGAGATCGGAGCCCTCCTGCTCGACCACCATGCGCAGGGCAGCTTGAAGATCGAACGCCATACCCTGCGTTAATCGGCAGTCCCAAGGGATGCTTGAGCCGTTCGGCGCCAGGCTGGGCGGACGTGGCCGGCCGCTTGGCCGGCCTATGCCCGGCCTCTATGCGACTTCTCGGAGCTTCTGGGCTTCGGCTAGGCTCTGGAGCTTCTTCAGCGACTGATTCTCGATCTGGCGGATGCGCTCGCGCGTCACATTGAACGTGCGACCGACCTCGTCGAGCGTGCGCGGGTGCTCGCCGCCAAGGCCGTAGCGCAGCTCCAGCACGCGTCGTTCACGGTAGGAGAGATTCTCCAGCGCCTCGCGCAGCGCTTCCTTGGTGAGGTTGTCAACCGCGCGATCGTAGGGCGATTCCGCGCGCTCGTCGGCGATGAACTGACCGAACTCCGACTCTTCCTCGTCGCCAACCGGCTTTTCGAGCGAGATCGGCGCCTGTGCCGAACGCTTGATCGCGCCCACCTCTTCCGGATCGATCCCGGTCACGGCCGCGATCTCCTCGGGAGTCGGCTCGCGACCGAGCTCTGTCACCAGCTTGCGCTCCGCGCGCCCGATCTTGTTGAGCTTTTCGACCACGTGCACAGGAATGCGGATCGTACGCGCCTTGTCAGCGAGCGCGCGCGCAATCGCCTGGCGAATCCACCAGGTCGCGTAGGTCGAGAACTTGAAGCCCTTGCGGAAGTCGAACTTCTCCGCCGCGCGGACAAGCCCGAGCGTGCCTTCCTGAATCAGGTCGAGGAAGGGCAGGCCCTGGTTTCGATAGTTCTTCGCGATCGAGACGACGAGTCGGAGGTTCGACTCGACCATCTTCTGCTTGGCGTCGAGATCGCCGCGCTCGATGCGCTTGGCGAGCTCGACCTCCTCCTGGGCGGTCAGCAGGCGGACCTTGCCAATGTCCTTGAGGAAGAGCTGAAGCGAATCGGTCGTCATGTCCGGCCGCAGGTCGATCTGGCCCTTGGCCTTGCGACGACGCGTTTTTGGCTCCTCAACCTCGGGCTTGGGCGCTCCGGTGTCGATGTCCTCGACCAGCTCGATCTCCGCCTTCTCGAAGTGGCCGTACAGCTCCTCGACATCGGCCTCGTCGAGGTCGACTTCCTTTACGGCGTCGGCGATCTCCGAGTAGGACAGAACGCCCTGCTCGCCCCCCTTGGCCATCAGGGTCTTGATCTCGTCTAGTTCGTGCAGTTCGCTCTGGAGCATCAGATCCTCTTACACAGCAAACGAAACGGATCGCGATCCGTTCCGTCAGTCCGGGCGTCCCTGCTATCCATCGACAGCGGCCGTTCCCGGCCGCTCAAACATATGTTCGTATCGTAATCGCTATATTTTGTGAAGTCAAGGCTCTGCATGCAGTCTTAGCGCTGATTTAACAAGCCGATTCGCCAGTGAACACTTCAGTCGGCAGATCCGGCTCCGGAATAGAGCCAAGTGGCTCATTTCCGGCATCTTTTCGATCCTTCTTATGGCCGTTGTCCCATCCCACCGGTGTTTCCGGGGCGACGGGCCCACCGCCAAGCCGGGCTGCCGTCCCTGAACCGGCCCTCAGCGCCGCACAATCATCGTGCCGACTCTGCGGATGCGCTTCTACGTTAGCGCCAGAGCAATACACTGCGCAAGCCATATCGGCACGCGAACCCGGTTCGAGGGAGGAAACTTGCACGCCGACGGCGGCACAGACCGACCACAGACCGACCGCCCCGTCCGCCCAGACTCGAGCTTTCCGGCCGAAAGCGAGGCGAGCACCAGCGGTCGGGCGCAGGACGCAGAGATCATGAGCCGCCTTCCGCGCACGAGGCCGCAGCGCCGCAGCGCGCGTCGTTCCCCGACTCCGGGGGGTGGCCGCTCCGGGCCCGCGCTGCGCCGCGAGCGTAGCGCCGAGTCTGCCACAGGGCCTGGCCCGCCCCGGGGTGGCAGCGCAGAGCCTAGCTCCGACTCGAAGCTACTGGTCGAGGCCGCCAAGCTTCCGATCGAACTCGGAGCACGGGCCACCTTGCGTGCACTCGACGCCATCGTGCGCGGCCTGCGGCAGCGTTGAGCGAGCTGCTCGCCCCTTCGCGGGCGCTCGAGCTCGTGCTCGATGCCGCCCACCGGCTCGACGGCGAACGCGTCCCGCTCGAGCAGGCACTCGATCGCACGCTCGCCGGCGCCATACATAGCAAGCGTGACGTTCCCGGGTTCGACAACTCGGCCATGGACGGGTTCGCGCTGCGCGCCGCCGACACGGCCGCCGCAGATCGATCGCGGCCGGTCGAGCTGGAAATCGTGGATGAGTCGCGGGCAGGCTCGCCCGCCGCCAGAGAGGTCGGTCCCGGACAGGCCATTCGGATCTCGACCGGGGCCATGGTCCCCGCCGCGGCCGACGCGGTCGTGCGGGTCGAGGACACCTCCTCGCAAAACGGGCTCGTGTCGGTGCGCGCCCGGATCGAGCCGGGACGCGACATCCGGCGCGCCGGCGAGGACGTGCGGGCAGGTGAGCTGGTGCTCGCGGACGGAGCCTTGCTCGGACCCGCCGAGCTTGGCGTGGCCGCTTCGGTCGGAGCCGCCGAACTTGATTGCACGCGCAGGCCAAGATTGGCCTGCCTGGTGACCGGCGACGAGCTTGCGCCGCCGGGCGATCCGCTCGGTCCAGGCCAGATCGGGAACACGAATGCCATCTGCCTGCCGGCGCAAGGACGACGCGCGGGCGCAGAGTTGACGCTCGTGGAAACCGTCGGCGACGACCGAGAGGCCACGGTCGAGGCAATTGGACGAGCGCTCGACTCCGACGTGGTCGCGATCACGGGCGGCGTGTCGGTCGGGCCACACGACCACGTCAAACCAGCGCTGGCCGAGCTGGGCGTGAAGGAGCGCTTCTGGGGCGTCGCGCTGCGCCCCGGCAAGCCGACCTGGTTCGGGGTGGCCGACAGCGGTGCGCTCGTCTTCGGGCTGCCGGGTAACCCTGTCTCCGCCATGGTCACGTTCCACCTGTTCGTCGAGCCCGCGCTTGCGCGACTTTGCGGTTGCGATCAACGCGGAGCACGCGTCGTGGCCGCGATCGACGTCGACTATCGCAAGGCGCCGGGCCGCATGCATGTGGTTCGGTGCCGATTGCAGTCGAAAGAGGATGGATTTCATGTGCGACCGACCAAAGCCCAAGGGTCGCACGTGCTGACCTCGATGCTCGGGGCGGACGCTTTCGCGTATCTGGAGATCGAGCGCGGCGACGTAAGCGCCGGTGAGTACGTCGAAATCGAGCTGGTCGACTACCCGTAGCGCTCGCCTGTCAGCTCCCTCAACTTGACGCGATTGTGCGTGCCCTGCACGCGCCGCACGGTGCCCGAGCGCGAGCGCATCACAAGCGACTCCGTTGTCGCCTCCTCACCGTCCTGGTAGCGCACTCCCTCCAGCAAGTCGCCGTCGGTCACGCCGCTGGCCGCGAAGAACACGTCTTTGCCGGATACGAGCCTATCCACATCGAGCGTCTCCGAGAGGTCATACCCGGCCTCGACCGCCTGTTGGCGCTCCTCTTCGTTGCGTGGCCAAAGCCGTCCGACCAGCTCGCCTCCCATGCACTTGATCGCCGCGGCCGAGAGCACGCCCTCCGGGGTGCCGCCGATCCCCCACAGCAGGTCGACGCCCGTTCCCTCCGTGACCGCAAGCAGCGCCGCCGACACGTCGCCGTCGGTGATGAAGCGAATGCGTGCTCCAGCCTCGCGTATCTGTCCAATCGCATCGGTGTGCCGATCCCGGTCGAGCATGATCACCAGCGCATCGCTCACGCTGGAGCCGCGGCGCTTCGCGACCAGCTCGAGTGTCTGCCCTAGCGGCCGATCGAGGTCGAGCAGGTCACCGATGTCAGATGCCCCAGCCATTTTCTCCATGTACACGCACGGACCTGGATCGAACATCGAGCCTCGCTCGGCGAGCGCGATCACCGATAGCGCGTTCGGCTGACCCAGCGCGGTCAGGCGGGTTCCCTCGAGCGGGTCAACGGCGATGTCCACTCGTGGCGGGCTGCCGTCACCGATTCGTTCCCCGTTGTAGAGCATTGGCGCCTCGTCCTTCTCGCCCTCACCGATCACGACTGCACCGTCCATCGGCACCGCCTCGAGCGTGAAGCGCATCGCATCGACCGCCGCCTGATCAGCCGATTCCTTGTCGCCGCGCCCGACCCAACGCGCAGCGGCAAGCGCCGCCGCCTCGGTCACGCGCACCAACTCGAGCGCAAGGTTGCGGTCGGGCGCGCTGGTGTCGCGCAGATCGTGCGCAATCACGCCGGTTCGTTGCTCGGCCATCGACTCAAAAGCTCCCGGGTGGCTTGCGCCTCACACCGCCGCGTGAGATCTGGCTCATCGCTCCACCTACGACGATCCCCATCGCACCCACGAGTCCCGCGAACCAGCCAACGTCGAGGCTGACGAAGTTGGGATTGCTTCCCGGCTGGTCGAGCAGGCCGTTGTAGACGATCAACACGATCGCGACCATGCCGGAGATCATCGTGATCTCGCCCGGAGGCCACGACAGCTCGTTGCCTCGCGTGACGATCCAGAAGAGGATCCACGGCGCCAGCGCTCCCAGCACGAGAAGGATGTCGAGCGAGCCGAAGGCCTGGAAAGCGGAGCAGTCGGATGAGTCGCACGGACCGCCCGGGCCGCTGATACTGAACCAGGGCAAGAACAGGCTGAGCAGCAAGAGCAATCCGCCGGCCGCAGCCACGATGTCTCCCCTACCCAAGCGGTGAACGTCCACGGCGGCAATCTATCCGACGTGCTACCGCTGACGCGCGCCTATCACCGGAAGCCGCATGCGCAGTCCGTGAACGGTCTGCATCGCGCGTTCCTGCCTGGACCCCAGTCGCGGGAGGATCCCGAGCTGCATGAAGATGTCGGCCGAATCCTGATAGACGATCTCGGCCTCCATCAGACCGTCGGTAGCGATCGGGATGCGAACGAGCATCGAGCTCGAGAACGATCTGTTGGTCGGAGCCCAGCCCATCCAGGCACCGCGATGGGTTCCTTCGAAACCGGCCTCGAAGAAGATCGTCGTGCGATCGCGCTCCGCAACCTCCCAGTAGTGCTCACTCGTGTTGCGAAAATCGGGCACGGCCTCGAACAGGTCCTCGTACCAGCGCCTGATCTCGTGCTTGCCTCGGAGGCTGACCCCGATCCCGGGAACCTCGTAGTAACAGTCCTCCGTGAAGCATTCGACGGCCTGTTCGACGTCCTGCCGGTCCTCGGCGGCCATGTGCTGCTTGACGACCTCGATCGCGTTTTCCGTTGTGCTGCTCGACATCGGCATTCCTCCAAATCAGATTTGCGACCGCCGTAGGCGGGCGCTCCAGCATGAAAGGGGGTCGAGGGGGACGGATAGTCCCCCCGATATGTCATCTGCGACCGTCGTAGGCGAACGCTCCAGCATGAAAGGGGGTCGAGGGGGACGGATAGTCCCCCCGATATGTAGGGTTCGTTCACTCTAGTGGTCTGTCTCGTAACGGTGGCCGCGAAATGACGAGGTTCGGGCACCACGGGGCGAGGACGCAGGAAGCCCGAATAGCAGCGCTCTTCGGGCGACCGAGGACGAAGCCCAGTGGTGATCCGAAACCGTCATTTCCGGTCAAACGTTATGGGATAGGCCACTAGCCCTAGTCGTGCGAACGAACCTGCCTGGGTACGCCGAGGCAGAGATCCCGGGAACGAGCAGTTTGAGCCAACCACCCGCACGCGTCGAGCGCGATGGCCCGTTGGCCACGATCGTGATCGACCACCCGCCACTGAATCTGTTTGGCGAGCCGCTTCTGCGATCGCTCGAACAGGCGGTGGACGACGTCGAGCGCTCCGATGCCCGGGCACTTGCGATCGTGGCGCGAGGCGACGTGTTCACGGGAGGCGCCGACGTAAACTCGTTTCAGGGCCTCGATGTTGCCGATGGGGCTCAGGCGCTCGGCGCCGGCCTCGAACTGATCAGGCGTGTCGAGGCGTTGCCAATGCCCACGTTGTCGGTCGTGCACGCGCTCTGTCTGACTGCGGGCTTTGAGCTGTCACTGGCCTGTGACCTGATCTGGGCAGCCGAGGGCGTGCCGTTCGGCTTGGTGGAGGCCGTCATCGGCCTGACACCGGGGTGGGGCGGGAACCAGCGTCTCGTCGAGCGGGCCGGACCTGCCCGCGCGAAGGAGCTGATCATGTCCGCGGGCTTGTTCACCTCCGAGACGCTCGAGCGCTGGAACGTGGTCAACCGTGTACTCCCGGCGGCGGAATTGAATGACAAGGCAATGCGTTTCGCGATGCGCCTAGCGCAGGGACCGACCCTCGCCCACGCAGCGACCAAGCAGCTCGCACGCTCGGTGCGCGACGGCGGTGTCGACGAGGCCGATCGGCGCACGCTCGAGATCATCGGGGCGCTGTTCGAGACCGAGGACCTCAGGGCCGGCATCGAGTCGTTCCTGTCGGAGGGCCCGGGCAAGGCCAGTTTCCAAGGCAGATGATCCGCCCCCGCTCAAACACAGGTGCGTAGGATTACCACCTTGCCCAACGCGCCCGCCACAGCCTCCGCCGAGGGACTGCGTGACGCGATCGCCGCGCGGCTGGAGCAGACGCGGGCTCGCACACTCGCGCTGGTGGACCAGCTCTCCGAGGACGCCCTCAATCGTGTCCACGACCCTCTGATGAGCCCGATCGTCTGGGACCTCGGGCACATGGCCGCATTCGAAGATCTGTGGCTGGTGCAGAACGCGTTCGGCGCGGAGCCGTTGAGGGCGCAGCTGGAGGACGTCTACGACCCCTTCACCGCGCCGCGCGAAGGACGCGGTCAACTGCCCTATCTGCGCAGCGACGATTGTCTCTCCTACATGGAAGCCGTGCGGCGAAGAACGCTCGAGTGCTTGGCGCGGGCCGACCTGTCCGCTGACTCCGAGCGGCTGCTGGCAGACGGATACGTTTACGAGCTGGTTCTGCATCACGAGATGCAGCACAGCGAAACGATTTTGCAGACGATCCAGCTCATGACCTGCGAGCCCTACCAACCGCAGCGCGCGCATGACCCACTCGACGCGCCACTCGCTGCTGCCGGCGACGAGATGTTGCCGGTGCCGGCGGGGGAATTCGAAATGGGAGCCGACAAGCTCGTGTTCAGCTACGACAACGAGCGACCGCCCTACGACGTGTGGCTGGATGCCTTCCGGGTCGACCGCACACCGGTGACCAACGGCGCCTACATCGACTTCATCCAATCCGGCGGCTACCAGCGAGCGGAGCTGTGGTCAGATGACGGATGGCGCTGGGTTCAGCGCGAGCAACGTTCGCTGCCACGCTACTGGCAACGCGACGGCGACACGTTCTCGATCCGATCGTTCTCGAGTTGGGCGCCCGCCGACCCGAGCCTGCCCGTGTGTCACGTGTCCTGGTTCGAGGCCGACGCGTATGCGCGTTCCGTCGGCAAGCGGCTGCCGAGCGAACACGAATGGGAGAAGGCGGCGTCCTGGAGTTCCTCCTCGGCCACCAAGCAGGCCTACCCGTGGGGAGAGCAGCCCTCACACACTGGCCGCGCCAACCTCGACCAGCTCGGCTTCGGCTCGTCGCCGGGGGGCAGCTACCCCGACGGTGCAAGTCCGTGCGGGGCGCTCCAGATGATCGGTGACGTATGGGAGTGGACCGCGAGCCGGTTCGGGGCCTATCCGGACTTCGAGCCCTATCCCTACCGGCAGTATTCGCAAGAGTTCTTCGGAGGGCCTTACCGTGTGCTGCGTGGAGGTGCCTGGTCGACGCAACCGCAAGCAGTCTCCAGCGCCTTCCGCAACTGGGACCATCCGGATCGCAGCCAACTGTTCGCTGGTTTCCGCTGCGCGCTCGACGCCGAACCGGCCGCGCGAGCGTAGAACGCGATGGCCGAATCCATGACCGAGGCCACCTCTCCCAGCGTCACCATGGACATTCACCTGAGCGACGGAACGCTCGCGAGTCTCGCCACCGACGTCAGAGACGGCCTTTCCTCAACGCCGAAGACGCTTCCCCCGAAGTACTTCTACGACGCGCGCGGGTCCGAACTGTTCGAACGCATCACGGCGCAACCTGAGTACTACCCGACCCGAGTCGAACAGTCGATCCTCGACCAGCGAGGGGCCGAGATCGTCAACCAGGTACAGCCACGTGAACTGGTGGAGCTGGGACCCGGCTCGGCGCGCAAGACGCATGCCCTGCTCGATCCAATGTTCGATGCCGGGCTGGCACGCACCTACGTGCCGGTGGACGTATCCGAAAGCGCTGTTCGCGACTGTGCCGCAAGGCTGGCGCGACACTACGACGGCAGGCTCGCGATTCACGGACTGGTCGGCGACTTCCAGGCCCACCTCGACCGACTGCCCATGAACGGCGACCGGCGTCTATTTGCATTCTTGGGAGGAACGATCGGCAACCTCGAGCCGCGCGAGCGCCAGGTGATATTTCGAAGCCTGCGCAACCAGCTCGGCCCCGACGACCGCCTCTTGATCGGCACTGACTTGGTCAAGGATCGAGCACGACTCGAGGCCGCCTACAACGACTCTGCCGGCGTCACGGCAGAGTTCAACCGAAACGTCTTGCACGTCATCAACTCGCGTCTGGACGGCGATTTCGATCCGCAATGCTTCGAGCACGTCGCGCTCTATGACGAGAGTCTCCGCCGCATCGAGATGCGACTTCGCGCCACAAAAGCACACCGAGTGCGAATCACGGCCATCGACCTCGACATCGAGTTCGACCGGGGAGAGCAGATACGCACGGAAATCTCCTGCAAGTTCTCGCGCTCGAGATTGTCGCGCGAATACTCCAGCGCGGGACTCGAGCTGCTCGATTGGTACACCGACTCCGAGAGCATGTTCGCGCTGTCGCTCACCGGCCCCAACGGCAGTTCATAACGACAGCGTTGACGGCGACGCTGACCCAGCTGATCCCGGAGCGGCGGGAGATCGACGCTCAGCAGGCCTACGGCGGGCTCGAGCTCGCTGATCTGGCGCCGTCGGATCGACCGTACGTCGTGGCCAACATGGTCTCGTCGGCGGACGGCAGCGCCGTGTTGAGCGGGAGGTCGGCTGGTGTCTCGAACGACCTGGATCGCGAGTTGTTCCATGTGCTGCGTACACAGACCGACGCGATCATGGCCGGCACTGCGACGATGGCGATCGAGCACTACGGGCCTCTGGTGCCTGAGTCCGAGCGACGCAAGCGTCGTGAGTCGCTTGGACTGGCCGCGACACCGATCGCGCTCACGGCAACGCGAACGATGAACCTGCCAGTGAAGGCCCCCCTGTTTCAAGACCCCAGCTCTCGAGTGATCGTCCTGACCTGCTGCGAGGACGATGTCCCGGACTGCGCCGCCTCGGTCACGGCAGTGCGCACACCCGGCAAGACGATCGACTTCGACGCAGCGATGCGCCGGCTGCGCGCCGAGCAATCGATCAGGTCGATCCTGTTGGAGGGCGGTCCCACGCTGCTC
Source organism: Solirubrobacterales bacterium (assembly GCA_040880005.1). Taxonomy (GTDB): domain Bacteria; phylum Actinomycetota; class Thermoleophilia; order Solirubrobacterales; family JBBDJG01; genus JBBDJG01. Next base: position 3,244 of record JBBDJG010000023.1, on the reverse strand, counting down.
GGATCAATGGTCGCTGCCGGCGTCGTCGACGAGCTGTTCCTGACTCTCTCGCCGCTCGTGGCGGGAGGCGAAGCGGGCACCACGATCGTCGAGGGAGCGCCGTTGCCGGGCCCGGTGGCGCTCGGCCTGCAATCGGCCTATCTGGCTCGCGACTCGCTCTTCCTGCGCTACGCACTGCGTTCCTAGAGCGCTGTATATATCGAGAAGCTGCGCTCAGCCCTCGCGTAGCATCGCGATCTGCTCGCCCATGAAAAATTTGTTGAAGGCGAGCACCGCCCGGCGACCCTCACTGCGATCGGTGGCGTTGATCGGCCGCAGCGACCCGAACAGCTTCGCTGTCTCCTTCAATCCAATCGTCAGAACGCCGCACCATGCAACGCTCCCGTCGGTTCGAGACACGGTCGAGTACAGCGTCGTCGAGGGAGCCCAGGTGTTGATCCGCGACTTCGGCTTCATCCACTTGACGCCGCTGAAAGTGAGGCTCTCATCCTGCGCAGAATCGAAGTCGAACCGGTATCGCATCTCGCGAACGCCGGTGTCAGGGTTCTTGACATAGAGCTGGAATTGGCCGTTGCGTATCGGCGTGGGGTCTTCCGAGCCCCAGAAGAAGCTACCCGTCATGAGCGCGCGATGCTCGGGATCGCGCACGTAGGCGCCGATGTCCTCCATCACCATCGTGGCATCGAAATGGCAGGCGTGGCCGGCCTGCTGCGCAGTTTCTGCGCCGGCTCGATAGTCGCCTCGCTCGGACGGCGCATGCTCGCACTCGCCGAGAAAGCCTTCCATGCGCTCTTTGAAGGTGACACCCGCCATAGGTTTCGCCAGCATACTCCTCACCCTCGGAGTCGAACAACGGGGGGCTCGCCGCCCCCTCGACCCCCGGCATGCTGGAGCGTCGTCCTACGGACGCCGCAGACATATGGATAAGGTCCCCGCCGTGCAGATCGAGGGAGTAGGAGCAATGGTGGTTGGCGGCGCTTCCGGGCTGGGCGAGGCGACGTCTCGCGCACTGTCGGCAGCCGGAGCACGAGTCGTGATCGCCGACGTCAACGAGGAGAAGGGCACCACCCTCGCAAGCAGCCTGGGAGACGGTGCCGTCTTTGTCCGCTGCGACGTACAGGACTCCTCGCAGGTTGAGCGGGCCGTAGCCGAAGCCGAAACAGCCGAGGGCGGCCTGCGTGTCAGCATCTGCTGCGCGGGCATCGGCTGGGCCGAGCGGACCGCATCCAAGCAGGGTCCGCATCAGCCGGGTCCGTTCGAGACCGTCTTGCGCGTGAATTTGATCGGCACGTTCAACGTCCTGCGGCTGGCGGCCGCCTCGATGACCGCGAACCAGCCCGACGGCGAAGGTGAGCGCGGAGTCTGCGTGAACACCGCCTCGATCGCCGCCTTCGACGGACAGATCGGCCAGATCGCCTACTCGGCGTCGAAGGGCGGAATCGTCGGCATGACGCTTCCGGCGGCGCGCGACCTCGCCAGTCGCGGCATACGCGTCTGCACGATCGCCCCCGGGACTTTCGATACCCCGCTGCTCGCAGCGCTGCCCGAGAAAGCGCGAGCGGAGTTGGGCGAAGCGATCCCGTTTCCGAGCCGGCTGGGCAAACCGATCGAGTTCGCGGCGCTCGCCCTGCATGTGGTCGAGAACCCGATGCTGAACGGGGAGACGATCAGACTCGACGGCGCGCTGCGAATGCCGCCTCGCTGACACGAGCGCTTCAGCCATCGCATGTTTGCCGGCGCTCGCCGCGGAGCGATATCAGCGCCCGAGCCGAGCGATACGCGCTGCCGCCACACCCAGGATGCCGAGCACGGCGAGACCGAAGAAGACGAGGGCCGGCCAGGTTTCTGCGTCTGGCTCTCGATGCCTGTGCATGAACCCCTCCTCGCGGAATCCCTTCTTGCGACCGACCTGAGTCTCCGTTCGGGTCGATCTACATTCGACTCTACACCCGCTCCTGGGAGCGGCGCAATCGTTGATGACGGCACGATTCCGCACCAGGTCGAGCTTGGCGCTTGAGTCCGAGCGCCTGACGTCCGATGGTAGGTTGAAGTCCTCATGTCCGACTCCCATTCTGCCTCCGGACAAGCAGTCTCCGATCGCGTCGACGCCGATTCGGACTCGATCGTCCTGATACTCCCCGGTCGCAGCAGCTGGCATCCCGACACGGCCGCTGACCTGGAGAAGTTTGCCCCGGAGCTGATACAGCAGGTCAACTCGCTGACCGGACTCGATGCGGCGGAGATCTGCCGCAGGCCGTCGACGGATCTCAACCCCCTCCCCGTGGTGGAGCCGGTGTCGTACCTGTTGAACTTCGCCTACGCCCGCGAGCTCCAGCGGCGCGGCGTGAAGATCGAGGCAGTGGCGGGGTACTCGTTGGGTGAGTTTGCCGCGCTCGCATTCGCCGGGTCGCTCGACTTCGGGGCCGGTCTGCGCCTCGTCAAAGCGAGGGCAGATCTGATCTCGCAGGTCATCGAGAAGAACCCCCTGCGTATCGTGCGAGTCGAAGGGGCCGATCCGGGCGTCGTAACTGAGATCTGCGAGGAGCAGGGCGATGTGTGGCCTGCCACGTACGACAGCCCGCACCAGATGATGGTTGGCGGCGAGCCGCGAGCGATAGACCGCCTCGCACCGAAGCTCAAGGATGCGGGCGCCGAGCGGATCGTGCTGGTGCTCAACAACGGCGGCCTTCACACCCCGCCCATGGAGCAGGCCAGGGACGCGATCGCGGCCCAGCTCGCGGACGTCGAGATCGCCAAGCCCGAGATCCCAGTCGTCTCGAGCATCTCGGCGCAGTTCGAGGACGACCCGGAACGCTGGCGCGGGCTGCTCGCAGATCAGGTCTACATGCCAGTGCGGTGGCGGGACGCTCTGCCGCTTCTGCCGCGGGCGTGCGCGCTTGCCGAGTGCGGCGGCGGCCAGCTAGCGGAGCTGTCGCAGCAGATGCAGCCAGACCGCAGGGTGTTCGTGATCGACTCGATCGCGGCTCTCGACGCAGCCGCCGAGCAGCTCAGCGGCGCAATCAGCGCCTAAGGGCCTATCCCGGTAGGGGTGTGGTGATCTCCCGGCGAAACCCGAGCTGGGCAAGGAGGAGGATGAGCCAATGCTTGCTGCATTGGCGAATCCGAGGACGAAGATCCAGCGAAGGGTTGCAGCAGGGAGATTGCCGCAACTCCCTATCGAGATAGGCCCTAAGTGACAGCCGCCAGGGTTTCGTTTACCTCAATCCGCCAGGGTTTCGTTTAC